>JAEMRJ010000046.1 GCA_016463365.1 Thermoleophilaceae bacterium
ACCCCCCCCAGACCCCCGCTCAATGTAATCCGCGAGCCGACGGCCACGGACTGTCGGCGCGGCAGAGATCGTCCTGCTGATCCGCGCTGCCACCTCACTCGGTTCAATCGTCACGCCCAGCATCTCAGTCGTTCGCCGCGCGCTCGAGCTATACGAAGATGGTCACGACTATGCCGATTCCTACCTGGTCGCCTGCGCTGAAGCTTCCGGCGCGGCCGTGGCCTCCTTTGATCGCGGGATCGACAAGATCGGGACGGTCGAGCGGCTCGGCTGAAGATCCCCGCGCGTCCAGTCAAACGCCCCAGGGGTAAGGACATCCGCCGCGCGAACCGAAACTGAATGAATGCGCACCGTCAAGCTCGCTCTCATCCCCGCCGCCCTGCTGGTCGCCGCCGTCTTTGCGCCGCAGGCCTCAGCCCTCACCCAGCCCAAACAGCTCCACAGCAAGAACGGAGTGCTGAAGGCCGACTTCACCGCCGCCCCCGGCAGCGCGATGATCAACGGCAAGCGCACCAAGGGCACCTTCACCTACAACGGTCAGTACATCGGCCCGACGCTCAACGTCAAGCCCGGCGACACGATCGACCTGCGCATCACCAACGAGCTCAGCGAAGAGACCAACATCCACTTCCACGGCCTGCACGTCTCGCCGGCCGGCATTTCAGACAACGTCCTGCGGCGTTTCATGCCGGGCAAGACCTACCACGTGGTCGTCAAGATTCCGCACGACCACGCCAACGGCCTCTACTGGTACCACCCGCACCTTCACGGCCAGGTCAACGATCAGGTCTTCCGCGGCATGGCCGGAATGATCTCGATCAAGGGCGGGACCGAAGAGGTCAAATCGCTGCGCAAGTTCCGCGACCGGCAGATCGGGCTCAGCCTCGCGCAGTTCACGCCTGACGGGTCCTCGCTGATCAACCCCAACGATCAGAACGATCCGACCGCGACCACGCTGGTCAACGGCAGGACCGACCAGCAGATCGACATGCGCCCGGGCGACGTCGAGCGCTGGCGGCTCGCCAACATGAGCAACGAGGGCTTCATCAAGGTGCAGCTCGAGGGCCACGAGATGTGGATCGTCGGCGAGGACGGAAACCCGACGCGCGTCGCGATCGAGTCAAAGACGATCGTGATCCCACCTGGCTCGCGCACCGAGGTGCTCGTGCGCGCGAAGAACAAGGGCAGGTTCAAGCTCAAGCAGCTCCCTTACAACGAGGGCTTCACCAGCTTCCCGGCGCAGGACCTGCTGACGCTGAAAGTCTCCGGCGACGAAGTCCCGGCCAAGCGCATCCCGCGCAGGCTCAACGACTTCAAGGATCTTTCGGACGCGAAGGTCGCAACCAGGCGCACCTGGCGCCTCTCCTTCGGCCCCGACAGCGCGCCGCAGTTTGAAGCGCTGATCAACGGCAAGCAGTTCAGCCCTGACCGCATCGACACCGTCGCAAAGCTCGGCGGGGTGGAGGAGTGGACCTTCATCAACGAGACCACCGAGATGCACCCGCTGCACCTGCACACCAACGACTTCCAGGTCGTCGCCGTCAACGGCAAGCGCCGCAAGCCGCAGGCGCCGATCGACAACTACATCGTCCCGCCCAGCGGCAGCCTGACGATCCGCTTCAAGCCGATCACCTACACCGGCACCGCCGTCTTCCACTGCCACATCCTCTTCCACGAGGACAGCGGCATGATGGCGACGATCAAGTTCGTGAAGGACAAGCCGTCGGCTTCTGTTGTGAGGACCGCGAACCAACCTTCCGTGCATGACGAGGCAGTCGCCGGACAGCGGGTGTTTGATGCGGGATCGGTTGAGCCGATCGGCGGACACGTGGGCGGGCACGGGCACAAAAAGCACGCCCATGCGGTCCCGATCGGCTACGGCCCGGGTGGCGATCCGGCCGCCGGCGGCGTCAATTCCTGGCTGTTCTGCAAGCTCGACTAACTTCACCCGCGTGAACGAGACGCCACCGCCCTGCCCGGCCTGCGCCAGTGAGTACACCTACGAACTCAACGGCCAGCAGGTCTGCTCAATGTGCGCACACGAGTGGACGCCCGGCGCGACCGCCGCTGAAGACGCTGCGCCCGTGATCAAAGATTCAGCCGGCCAGGTGCTGGCCGACGGCGACACCGTTGTCGTAATCAAGGAGCTGAAGGTCAAAGGCGCCAGCTCGATCAAGCGCGGCACCAAGGTTCGCGGCATCCGCCTGGTTGACGGCGTCGGCGATCACGACATCGACTGCAAGATCGACGGCTTCGGCCCGATGCAGCTGAAGTCGAGCGTCGTGAAGAAGGCCTAGCTGAGCCAGATCGCTCCGTCGCGAATCTCTACTGGATAGACCTTCAACGCGCGCGCGCCGAGCGTCGCCTTGACCGGCCCGGCGATCACTTTGAATCCGCCCTGCGGACCCCGCGTCATCTTGCCGGTCTTCACGTCATAGAGCGCGCTGTGGGACGGGCAGCGCAGCTGGCCGTCCTCGAGGTCACCCTTGCCCAGCGATGCAAAAAGATGCCGACACGAGTTGGACACCGCGAACGGCTCGTCGCCGTTGATTCCGACCGCGAGGGTTCCGTGCGGGGTGTCATCGACCACAGCGACCTGTGAGTCGCCGAGCGCTTCGAGCGTGATCAACTGAACTGCCACTTCCGATGATGATTCCATCGGACGAGTATTTCAGAACTCGCTACTTCTGGGGCGCGCGCGAGAGCTTGATTGCTTCGAGCGCGTAGTTGAGGCCCAGCACCAGCTCGGCGTCGTCATCCCAGGAGTCCTTGCCGCCAAGCCTGTAGACCTGACTGCCGAGGTAGCCGACAGGCGCGGTCGTGCGGATCCTTGCGAGCGAACCCTTGAGGATCTTGCGGGCCAGTGCGCTCCAGCGCTTTGCGTCGACGCAGCCTTCCCTGACGGCGGCGCAGGCGTTGGCCAGATGAAACAGCCCGGCTGCGGTGATCACTCCGGCCGAGACGTCGCGCGGAGCGCCGGCCGGCGCGTCGTAATCCCAGGGCGGCAATCCGTCGGTGGGCAGCTGCGCCGCCACGTAATTGGCGTTGCGCTCGGCAACTCGCAGGAGTGCCCGGCTGCGGAACTCTCTGCCGGCGTCGGCGAAGCCGTAGATGCTCCAGGCCTGACCGCGTGACCACGTCGAGCTGTCGCGCAGGCCCTGGTGGGTGTGCTTCTCGAGCTCAGGGGTCTTGGCCCGGCGCGGGTAGCTCGCCGACTGGTAGGTCGATCCGTCCTTGCGCACGAGGTTTGCGGCCACCCAGTTGGCGTGCTTGAAGGCAAGGTTTCGGTACTTCTTGTTGCCTGTGGTTTTCGTGGCCCAGTAGAGCAGCGGGAGGTTCATCATGGAATCGACGATCGTCTCGGCGCCGCCGTTCTTGCAGTCTGAACAGGTCTTGGCTCCCAGCGGGATGATGCCTTGACCCGTGGTGCGGGCGAGTTTCACCAGGGTGTAGGTCGCGAGCATTCCGCTGGCGCGGAGCTTCTTGCACTCGGGAATCGCGTTCGCGGAACTGCACATCCGGGTGTGGGCTGCGACCGAGCTCTCGCCGTACATGAAGCCCAGGTCATGCAGCTGCGTCTGCTCAAAGCCGTAGTGATCGACCGTCGCTTCCAGCGCCGCATCGAGTGACGCGTCGCTGCGGTTGAGATCCGCAACGCGCCAGAGCGTGCCTGCCCAGAAGCCAGAGGTCCAACCCTCGGCGAACCGCAACTGACCGTCGAGACCGGTCCCGATCGGGTACCTGCCAGCAGGCGTCTGGAGCCCGATCTGCTGGACGCGCTTCTTCAGCAGCGAGGCCTCGCTGCTGAATGCGTTCGGACCGGAAGTGGCTGCCGATGCCGCTCGGGCGTGCAGCAGCATCCCGGCCAGAAGCAGGGCGAAGATGATCGCCGTCGAGGCGGCGATCCGAAGTGTGAGTGGGGGGCGGGTTGCTGACATCTGCCTGCAGTCTGGCTGCCTGCCATCTAGAAAACGGCAACGCGGATGAAGTTGCGATTCTACGTGCGAGGCGCAACCCGACAAATCGGATCGGCAATAGGGGTATTCTGGAAGTGAGTTCAAACATCCGCCCCAGGAGAGCACCACAATGGCATTGACAATCGGATCTGAAGCACCAGATTTCACAGCAGAGACAACCCAGGGCACGATCAACTTCCATGAGTGGATCGGCGACGGTTGGGCCGTGTTGTTCTCGCACCCGCGCAACTTCACGCCGGTCTGCACAACAGAGCTCGGCTACCTCGCCAGCATCGAGCCCGAATTCGCCGCCCGCGGCGTCAAGGTGATCGGCATTTCGACCGACCCGCTCGAGAGCCACGAGAAGTGGGTCGACGACATCGAAGAGACCCAGGGCACGCGCCCCAACTACCCGATCATCGCCGACGACAGCCACCAGGTTGCCAACGCATACGGCATGCTCGAACTGCTCGAAGACGACGCCGAGTCGACCGACCGCACCCCGGCCCAGAACCAGGCGCTGCGAAACGTCTTCGTGGTCGGACCGGACAAGAAGATCAAGCTGATCCTCATCTACCCGATGACGACCGGCCGCAACTTCGACGAGATCCTCCGCGTGATCGACTCGCTTCAGCTGACCGCCGCCGAAGCCGTGGCCACGCCTGCGCAATGGAACAAGGGCGACGACGTGATCATCGCCGGCTCGGTCTCCGATGAGGCCGCAAAAGAGAAATACCCGGACGGCTGGGACGCCCCCAAGCCCTACATCCGCATCGTGCCCGACCCCTCCAAGCAACCGGCATAGGCCGCAGGCCAAACCCGCGCCCCGAGGAACGCCGCGCCGCAATAAGCGCCGCGCGGCGTTCCGCCCCCCACCGCCACCGCTCCTCCCTTCGCTGCACACCCTCTTGCTGCACACCTGTGGTGAGCAGCAGGAATCCGCGACGAAAAATGGCTTAGGTATGCGACTCTCTGCTGCACACCACGGGTGAGCAGCAGCCGACGCGGGACCGCTACATCCAGGCGCGAGTTCCCCAGTGCAACAGCCCCCTGACGATTGCACACCCGGGGTGTGCAGCACCACTTCGCTCAACCAAGCGGTTCTTCACCGCCAAAACTCCGCTGCGCACCAGAGGTGTGCAGCATCGACGGCCTTCCAAAGCCGCAAACACTCCATGCTCCCGTCTTGAAGACGAGAGCATGGAGCAAGAGCCCCTTGAACAAGGGGTGCGCCGACCGTGATCGCCGAACCGGCTTGATCCGCCTGCGGCCGTGGTTAAATGCCATCACCAGAGAGAGGAGGTGGTCCGACTGAATCAATTGTTTTGCGGGACGCTGGAGGTGCGGGAACTCTGAACGGTGGTGCGAGCCACTCAGAGGAATCCAAACCTTGCACCGGCGGGGGAAGCGGTCGGGTGTGTCCCACCGACCATGCTGCTGACTCTCGCTGCACGTCGCACAGGTAATTCGGAAGGGCCGTCCATACAGGGCGGCCCTTCTTTTTTGTGCGCCTGTAGAGTGCGGGCATGACTCCCCTCAACGACGCCGGCCTCTCTGCCGCAGCAAAACTCGCCGCCGAAAAGCTCCCGACCGACCGACTGCCCGACACCGGTCTGGACGCCGAGCTGACGCGTCAGCTGATCACAGCCGAGCTCTACCTCGACAGCGATCCGATGCGCAACCTGGCCACGTTCGTGACCACCTGGATGGAGCCAGACGCGCAGCGCCTGATCGTCGAGAACCTGCACCGCAATTTCATCGACCACGCCGAGTACCCGCAGACCGCCGAGATCGAGCAGCGCTGCATCCGCATCCTCGCCGACCTCTTCAACGCGCCCGGCGAAACCACCGGCGCACGCACCCAGGGCTCATCCGAGGCGATCATGCTCGGCGCCCTGAACCTGAAGTGGAAGTGGAAGCAGCGCCGCGAGGCCGACGGCAAGCCGACAGACAGGCCCAACCTCGTCTTCGGCGGCGACGTGCATGTCGTCTGGGACAAGTTCTGCCGTTACTTCGACGTCGAGCCGCGCATCGTCCCGCTGTCAGACGGCAAGTACACGATCAACGCGGACGACGTCAAGCCGTTCCTCGACGAGAACACGATCGGCGTCGCCGCCGTGGTCGGCACAACCTTCACCGGCCACGCCGACGACGTTTCAGGCATCAACGACATGCTCATCGAGCTGAAGAACTCGGGCGGACCGGACATCCCGATCCACGTCGACGGTGCGAGCGGCGCGTTTGTGTGGCCGTTCCTCTATCCGCAGGAAGAGTGGGACTTCCGCCTCGAGCAGGTCCGCTCGATCAACGCTTCGGGCCACAAGTTCGGGCTGGTCTACCCCGGCGTCGGCTGGGTGATCTTCCGCGAGAAATCGGATCTCTGCGACGACCTCGTCTTCATGGAGAACTACCTCGGCAAAGAAGATGCGACCTTCACGCTCAACTTCTCGACCGGCTCCGCGATGCTGCTGGCGCAGTACTACCAGTTCGTCCGCCTCGGCCGCATCGGCTATGAATCGGTCATGAAGTTGATGCAGGCAAACTCGAACGAGCTTGCAACCCGCATCAAGGCGACGGGAAAATTCGATCTGATCGACGAAGGGATGCCGCAGCTCCCGCTGGTCGCCTTCAAGCTCAACGCCGACTACGGCTACGACGAGTACGACATCGCGGCTTCGCTGGCGGCGCGCAGAGGCTGGATGGTTCCCGCCTACACGCTGCCCCCGAACGCCGAGGATGTCGTCGTGCTGCGCGCGCTGGTGAAGGAAACTTTCACGTACACGATGGTCGAAGCGCTCGCTTCCGACATCGAAGAAGCCTGTGACACGCTCGCAATCACGGGCGGACTGCACGAGCTCCAGCGTAAGCAGCTGGTCAAGACCAACCCCGGGGTCTGAGCTTCGCCTCGCTCGCTTGTAGATTCTGTCCATGAGCGATTCGCGTCCCGAGATCCTGATTGCCGGAAGCGGACCGGGCGCACTTGAAGCGACGCTCGCCCTCTCGGGCAGCCAGCACCTTGACGCGCACATCTCGCTGATCTCGCCGCAGCTCGAGTTCCACTATCGGCCGAACATGGTGATGGAGCCTTTCGGAGTCTCCGAAACCGCGAAGTTCCTTGTCGCCGAAGTGATCCGCCACCGCAACGTGACCCAGTGGGACGGCACGCTCGACCGGGTGGATCCAGCCGCGGGCAGGGCCTTTTCACCCGAGGACGACGAGTTCAGATTCGATGCGCTGATCGTTGCCACGGGCACCGAGTCGCATGTCGGGCTTGCGGTTCCGGCGATCACGTTCGGCACGCCCGGGTCCCTGGGACAGCTGACCGAGATCGTCCACGAGATCGATCACGGAAACGTTCGCAGCGTGACCTTCGTGGCGCCCACCGGCCACACCTGGTGGCTGCCGCTCTACGAGTTTGCGCTGATGTCCGCCGATCGCGCGGAGCGTCAGGGCGGCCAGCAGATTTCGGTCTCGATCGTCACCCCCGAGTCCGCTCCGCTGGCGATCTTCGGGCCAGAGAACAGCGCGACCGTGGCCAAGCTCTGCGCCGAGTTCGGAGTGAACCTCCATCTGGGCATGAGTGTGCTCTCCTACGACGGGACGAACGCCCATCTCAGCGACGGCTCTGAAGTTGCAACCGACAGGCTCTTCGCGATGCCACGACTGACGGGTCGCGCGCCCGCAGGCGTGCCGACCGACCCGGAAGGATTTGTGCCTGTGGACGACCTGCAGCGCGTCGTCGGTACAACAAACGTTTTCGGCGTCGGCGACGTCACCAACTTCCGCGTCAAACAGGGCGGCCTCGCCAGCGCGCAGGCGGACCTTGCGGTTGCCGCGATTGAGCATCAGTTCGGCACCGGCCCTGCGCCAACGCCGTCGACGCACGAGATCGAGGCACTGCTGCTCACCGCCGATCGACGCCTCGCAATGCGCGCGCGGATCGGCCCTGAATCCAGCACCTCGATCGAGATCGAACAACCGACGGGTCCGGTGCAAAAGATCCACAGTCGCCTGCTCGCCGACCGACTGCGCGCGATCAGTCCGCTCTGACAGGTGAAATAGCGGCATGGCGGACGATCAGAAGAACGGCCTCGGGAGGCACCCGGCAGCAGTCATCGACATCGGCTCGAACACGACCCGCCTGCTCGTCGCCGAAAAGAACGGCGACAGCTTCCGCCAGTTGCTCAGTCAGCGTGCCTTCACGCGGCTCGGGCGTGGGCTCAAAGACGACGGCTCGATCTCGCAGAAGAAGATCGACGAACTCGCCCGCACGATCAGCACGCAGATCAAGCTCGCCACCGTGCTCGGGTCCGACGACGTCTACGCGATGGCCACCGCCGCGACGCGCGACGCGACCAACTGCGATGAGCTGCTGGTCTCGATCGAGAGCCAGAGCGGCGTGCGCATCGACGTGCTGGACGAGAGCGAAGAGGCGCGACTCGCCTTCCTGGGCGCGACCCACTCGATGCCGCAGGATCTGACCGGGTCAATCGCCGTGGTGGATGTGGGCGGCGGATCGACCGAGGTCGCTGTCGGCACATTGCAGGACGGCGTCCGCTGGTCGACGTCCTTCCGGATCGGATCGGGGATGATCACCGATCAGCACATCCACAGCGATCCGCCGAGCGTTGACGACCTGCACGCCGCGCGCCAGGCGATCGCAGCAATGTTTGATGAGTTTCCATTTCCGACGGTCGATCACGCGATCGCGATCGGCGGCAGCGCGTCCTCGCTGCGCAGGATGGTCGGTGGCGTGCTCGAGCATGAGACGATGGAACGGGCGATCCGCCTGATCACGCGCAATGACGCTTCCGCGGTGGCAGAGGAGTTCGCACTCGACCCCGAGCGGGTTCAGGTACTTCCGGCCGGAGTGATGATCCTCGAGGACATCGGCGATCGGCTCGAACACCCGCTGAGAATCGGCAAGGGCGGACTGCGCGAAGGAAAGCTGCTGGAATTGCTGACATGACAGATCCGAATCCCACCCAGTCACCGCTCCACAGCGTTGTCCAGCGCGACGCCTTTGAACTGACGCCCGTCCCCAGCGCGCGCTCGACCGCCGAGTCCGCCGCCCGCGAGCTCCAGGCCGACGAGGTCGACCTGCGCGACCGTCAGTACTTCTTCAACCGCGAGCTTTCGTGGATGGAGTTCAACGACCGGGTGCTGCAGCTGGCCGAGCAGGAAGACATTCCGCTGCTCGAACGCGTCAAGTTCACAGCGATCTTCTCCTCCAACCTCGACGAATTCATCATGATCCGTCTGGCCGGAATGCACGACCTGATCGACGCCGGCATCGAGAAGCGCGGCCCTGACGGGCGCACCCCGGACGAGACGGTCGACGGCGTGGGTGAGCGCGCCCGCGATCAGCTCGCCCGTCAGTCAAAGATTCTGCGCGAGGACCTGATCCCTCAGCTCGCCGAACACGGAATCCGGATCTGCCACGTCGAAGACCTCAGCAGCGAGCAGCGCGAAGAGCTCTCACGCATCTTCCATGCGCAGATCTATCCGGTGCTGACGCCGCTGGCAGTCGGACCGGGTCGACCGTTCCCGTACATCTCAAACTTGTCGCTGAGCCTCGCCGTGCTTCTGCGCGACCCGCAGCTTGACCAGACCACCTTTGCCCGCGTCAAGGTGCCCAAGGAGATCCTCCCGCGTTTCGTCAGGATCGAAGACATTCTGATCCCGCTCGAAGAGGTGATCGCCGACAACCTCCTGGCGCTCTTCCCCGGGACTGAAGTAGTCGCCTGCGCCCCGTTCCGCGTGACCCGCGACGCCGACTTCACAGTCAGCGACGAAGCCGACGACCTGCTGCGCGCCGTCGAGGACGAACTGCGCCGCCGTCGCTTCGGCGAAGTCGTGCGCGTCGAGGTCGGGAAGGGCATCTCGCGCGCGCTGCGTGAAGAACTCGTCGAGTCGCTTGAGATCGAGGAGCGCGATCTCTACGAGATCGACGGTCTGCTTGACCTGGGCGACCTCTGGGAGATCGTCAAGCTCCCGGGTCACAGCCAGCTGCGCGAGCACAAGTGGTCGCCGATCGTGCCTTCGCGCCTGCGCGACGCCGACGGTGAGCAGATCCCGATTCTCGCCGCGATGCGCGAGGGTGATTTCCTCGTACACCACCCCTACGAATCCTTCAGCGCCACGGTCGAGCGCTTCGTCACCGAGGCCGTCAACGACCCCGACGTGCTCGCGATCAAGTTGACTGTGTATCGCACCAGCGATGACTCGCCGTTGGTGCCGGCTCTGATCCGCGCCTCCGAGCGCGGCAAGCAGGCAGTGGCGCTGGTCGAGTTGAAGGCACGGTTTGACGAGCGCGCAAACATCCAGTGGGCTCGCGAGCTCGAGCAGTCGGGCGTTCACGTGGTCTACGGGCCGCCCGCGCTGAAGACGCACACCAAGTGCCTGCTGGTCGTGCGCCGCGAGGGCAACGGAGTGCGCAACTACGTACACATCGGAACCGGCAACTACCACTCTGCAACTGCGCGCCTCTACACGGACTTCGGCCTGTTCACGACCGACCCCGCAATCGGCGCCGACGTGACCGACATGTTCAACTTCCTGACCGGTTTCGCCCGCCCGAACGCGATGCGCAAGGTGTTGATCGCGCCCAGCCAGATGCGCTCGGGGATCCTCGACCAGATCGACAAGACGATCGCCGCCCACCAGGCCGGCGTCCCCTCGCAGATCCGCATGAAGATGAACTCGCTGGTCGACGTCGCCTGCATCGAGGCGCTGTATCAGGCCTCGCGGGCGGGTGTCCCGATCGAGCTGAACGTGCGCGGAATCTGCTGCCTGCGCCCGGGCGTGCCCGGGGTGTCAGAGAACATCCGCGTGAACTCAGTCGTCGGTCGCTTCCTCGAGCACTCGCGGATCTACGGTTTCGTGCGCGGCGACGAGCGCACAGCGCTGATCGGGTCTGCCGACCTGATGCGCCGCAACCTCGACAACCGCGTAGAACTGGTCACCCCGGTCGAGGACGAAGCGCTCAAGGACACGCTCTTTGACTGTCTGGACCGATCGTTCGCAGACAACTCAAATGCCTGGGAGCTCGGCTCAGACGGAGACTGGAAGCGCCTCGCGCCAGAAACGCCGGAAGCCCGCCGCAACGTGCAGGACGAGCTGATGGAGATCTACCGCGGACACGACGCCGCCTTCGCCGGGTAGGTAACGCGCTCCAGAGTGAAAAACGGGAATGACGAGACTCGAACTCGCGACCTCCGCCTTGACAGGGCGGCGCTCTAACCAACTGAGCTACATCCCCTGGATGCCGGGGAATTGTGGCAGATAAAAACTGGCCTCTACCGGGAAGAAGTGGGCACGGCAAGATTCGAACTTGCGACTTCCTCCTTGTAAGGGAGGCACTCTAACCAGCTGAGTTACGCGCCCGGGAGACATCGGAAGCGTAGCTGTCCAGGCGAATGTTGCAGTCTGGATGTGCAGCACCCGATAACTGAGGGGCATGCAAAAGTTGTTCTCCGCTCTGTCTGTCGTGGCCGCCTGCTCGCTTCTGCTGGTCAGCTCGGCGGTGGGCAAGGATCAGGACAAGGGCAGAGATCAGAGCAAGGGGCCGATCGGCGAGTTCACCGAGACGCTCCTCTCAAACGAACGCGACACTTCGCGCTGGGCATTTGTCAGTGAACCGGTCAGCGCATTCGCCGAGCCCGGCGACCGGGGCCGCCGGCTGCGCGCCCTGACGCGCAAGACACCGGACAACACGAGTGAGCTGGTACTGACTCTGCGTGAGCGGGTCTACAGCGATGGAACCGTCTGGACCGAGGTTCGTCTGCCGATCCGCAGCCAGCGCACCGGGTGGGTCCGCCGGGCGGCGCTGGGCGCGTACAGGGTGGTGCACTCGCGCATCGAGATCGATCGCTCGCTGCGAATTGCAAGGCTCTACAAGAACGAGCAACTCGTCTGGTCGGCTCCTGTCGCCGTCGGCCGCAAGAGCCATGAAACCCCAGCCGGAAACTTCTACGTGCGCAGTCGCCTTGCCAGCGCCGATTCGCGAGGGCGCTTCGGACCGTTCGCCCTCGGCCTCTCTGCGCAGTCGAAGTCAAAGACCGACTGGCCGGGTGGGAGGACAGTCGGCATCCATGGGACGGACAAGCCGAAGAGCATCCCCGGCACCAACCGCGACGCCTGCATCCGCGTGACCAACGTCAAGATCCGCGAACTCTTCAAGGTCGCGCCCCCGGGCACGCCCGTCAAGATCCTCTAGTCGCGGCTGACGAGGAAGAAGTAGATCAACTGGCCGAGGGCGGCGACGAAGCCGGCCACGTACGTCAGCGAAGCGGCGCGCAGGACTGCGCGGGCGCCGTCGATCTCGCCGGCAGCGAGCAGGTTGGTCTCTTCGAGTGCCACGAGCGCGCGATGTGAAGCGTCGAACTCGACCGGCAGGGTGACCAGCTGGAAGAGCACGACCGCCGAAAAGAGCACGAGGCCGATCGTCACCAGACCGGACTGCTGCAGCAGGAATCCTGCGAAGACCGGCAGCATCCAGACGCTTGAGCCGATGTTCGCGGCCGGCACCAGGGTCTGGCGCACGGTCATCGGCCAGTAGCCCTGAGCGTCCTGAATTGCGTGACCGGCTTCGTGCGCGGCGACGCCGATCGCCGCGACGCTGCGCGCCTGTCCGACGTCGGCCGAAAGGTTCAGGGTCTTGTTGCGCGGGTCGTAGTGGTCGGTCAGGTGACCCTCGATCGGGTTGATCGTGAGACCGGGAAGCCCTGAATAGCGCAGCACCGCAGCGGCCGCGTCGGCGCCGCTCATGCCGTTGGCGGCGGGGACGTCGCTGTACTTCTTGAAGGTGCGCTTGACGCTCATCTGCGCAAGCAGTCCGAAGATCAGCGGAATGCCTGCGAGGACAAGCCAGAGGGTCAGGTTGTTCATGCCCGAAGGGTAAGAGAACGCGTTTGAAAAAGCGCTGAAACAGCGTTTAGAACGGGTTAAGCATGAAGAATCTCGGAGAGCGATTCGACCTGCTGCTCCATGCCGCCGCAGACGAGTTCGCAGAGATCGAAGACCACTGGGTCAGAGATCCGATAGCGCGTCTGGTTGCCGAGCTTTGAGCGCTCGAGCATGCCTGCCTGATGAAGGATCGCCAGGTGCTTGGAGACGTTCTGCTGCGAGGCGCCGGTGGCCTCCTGCAGTTCGCCGACAGACGCTTCGCCGTCTCTCAGGTTGTTCAGCAGGCGGATGCGCATCGGCTCGCCGAGTACGCGGAAGCGCTCGGCCACAAGCTCGATGAGCGGCTCGCTCAGTTCTCTTGGATGCGTTTTCTTCGGGGCCATGTTCTTGATCGTATTCCGGTCGGGGGACTGCGGTGGCACAAGCCTAACACATATACAACTATAAAGTTGTATAGTGTTGATTCATGAACCTGGCCCACGAAACAAGGAAAGACCAAATGAGCTCATCTGAGAAGACCTGGAACAACCGCTGGCCAGCTGAGCGCGTGCTCTTCGCGCTCGGCGGCACCATGGTGCTGCTGTCGGCAGTCCTGGCCGCGGCAGTCTCGCCGTGGTTTCTGCTGCTGACGGCATTTGTCGGAGTCAACCAACTGCTCTACGCGAGCGTCGGATTCTGCGGTGCTTCGCTGATCATCGGCCGCTTCACCAAGGCGCGCCCGGCATGTGCAGCGGGAGCATCGCAATGACGCCGGATCAGACGAGTCAGCAGTACGGGCCGATCGGCCGCTTCGGTGCATACATGGCCGATCACTTCCGCGCAGTGATGATCGTCTGGGTGGCCGTGATTCTCGTGCTCGGTTTCTTCGCGCCGCGCGTGGAACACGCGCTCTCGGGCGCGGGCTGGGAAGCGTCGGGCTCTGAATCGGTCGCCGCGCGTGAGGTCGTCGATCGCGACTTCGGCGGCTTTGGCGGCTACGGCCTGATGGTCGTCGTCAGCTCCGAGACGCAGACCGCTTCCGCGCCGCAGTTCAAGGCGACCGTCGCCGAGGTCACTGAGCAACTCAACGCCGATCCCGCTGTCACCACCGTTGCTGCGCCGCGCGCCGGCATGACGATCTCCAAGGACGGGAAGACAGTCGTCGTCCAGGCCGGTGCCGCCGAGGACAGCAACGAGATGGTGGTCGCCGCCGACCGACTGAAGGAAGCGATCGGTGCAGCTGGCGCCGGCGACGTGCAGGCAAACCTCACCGGGGCTCCGGGCATGTGGTCTGACTTCAACGTCGCAAACCGCGACGCCATGATGAAATCCGAGCTGATCTCCTGGCCGGTGACGATGATCATCCTGCTCTTTGCGTTCGGCTCGCTGGTCGCCGCCGGTCTGCCGCTGATGCTGACGATCATCTCGCTGGTCGCCGCGGCCGGGTCGTTGTACCTGGCCACGAAGCTGGCGCCGGTCTCGATCTGGGCGATGAACTTCGCGCTGATGTTCGCGCTTGCGCTGGGCATCGACTACGCGCTCTTCATAGTGCACCGCTTCCGCGGAGCGCTGTTCGGCTCGCAGATGTCCCCGCGCGAGGCCACCGCCGCCACCATGGACACGGCCGGGAAAGCCGTGCTGTTCTCCGGCGCGACGGTGCTCATCTCGCTGTCTGCGGTGCTGCTCGTGCCGAGTCCCGCGTTTCGCTCGATGAGCCTTGGAATCATGCTTGCGGTGGCGTTCATCCTCCTCGCGACGATGACGCTGCTGCCTGCAGTGCTTGCGCGTCTGGGAACTCGCGTGGACAAGCTCGCGCTCCCGTGGGCGCACAGCGGTGAGCACCGCTCGCCGAAGTTCGCCGCCTGGGCTGAGCGCCTCTGGCGTCACCCCTGGGCTTTCGGAGGCGTCGCGCTGGCGATCCTCGTGGCGCTGACGATCCCGGTCTTCAGCCTGAACACGTCAATGCCGTCGATCAAGGTCGTACCCGAAGAGGACCAGTCGCGCATCGGCTACGAGCAGGTCTCAAAGGCGCTCGGACCGGGGGCTGCGGGAACGATGCAAGTGGTCGCTCCGAACGCCGCCGCAGCCGAGACTGCCGTGGTCCTGAAGGCCGACAAGGGCATCGCCGGAGTCGCGCCTGCAGGCAGCAACGGCGGATACACGATGTACAACGCGGTGCCGGCGGCCGACCCGTCGTCGCCGACGATCGGACCGACAATCGACCGGCTTCGCTCTGAGCTGCCGACGGGGGCCTTGATCGGCGGCGTCGTCGCCGAGAACCACGATCTCGAGACCGCCCTGGCCGAGAAGACCTGGCTGGTGATCGGAGTCGTGCTCGTGCTGGGATTCCTGCTGCTTCTGGTGGCACTGCAGGCTCCGCTGGTCGCGGCGGCCGGAGTGCTGACCAACCTGCTCGCCGCCGGCGCCGCATTCGGCGTGGCCAAGTGGGTATTCCAGGACGGCGCGCTGCAGAGCGTGCTGGGCTTCCAGTCACAAGGGTTTCTGGATGCGTGGGGCCCGGTGTTCTTCTTCGCGATGATGTTCGCGATCTCGATGGACTACACCGTGTTTCTGCTCTCAAGCGCCAAGGAACACTGGGACCGCTCGCACGACGCGCATGAGGCGATGGTCGGCGGCGTTGCCCACTCGGGCCGCGTGATCTTCGCGGCCGGCGCTGTGATGGTCGCGGTGTTCTTCACCTTCGCGCTCTCGGGGCCGCTCCCGCCGAAAGAGATGGGCGTGAT
>JAEMRJ010000047.1 GCA_016463365.1 Thermoleophilaceae bacterium
TCGCGCAGCAGCCGGTTTCCCTGGAGAAGTCGGTCGGCGACCAGGAAGACTCCGAGCTGATCGACCTGGTCGAGGACAAGACCGCCGAGTCCCCCGACGAGGCCGCCGCCGAGTCGATCCAGCGCGAGACCGTCTGGCGCGCGCTTTCAATGCTTTCCGATCGAGACAGAAAAGTCATCGAGATGCGTTACGGCCTCGACGGCCGCAAGCCCGCCACGCTCGACGAGGTCGCGCAAGAACTCGGCCTCACCCGCGAGCGCGTGCGCCAGATCGAGCACAGCTCGCTCAAGCAGCTCAAGCGCCTGCCTGAAGCGATCGCTCTGCGCAACGGTTGAGAACGGCAGGTCGGTCGATGGACGTCTCACGCGTTTCACTGCCCTCGCTCACCAGCACCACGATCCTCGACCTGCCGGAGTTTCAGATTCCGCCGGCCGACCCCTTCAGCCTTGCGGCCGAGTGGATCTCGCGCGCGATCGACACCGGCGTGCGCGAGCCGGGCACGATCGCGCTGGCCACCGCCGACGGTCAGGGCGAGCCCTCAAGCCGCTTCGTGCTGCTCAAGGGATTTGACGATCAGGGCCTGATCTTCGTCAGCCAGACCAGCAGCCGCAAGGGGCAGGACATCGCCGCAAACCCGCGCGCCTCGGCCAGCTTCTACTGGCAGGAGCTGCGCCTGCAGCTGCATCTCTCCGGCGCCGCCGAAAAACTCAGCCCCGCCGAGTCAGACGCGCTCTTCAACGACCGTCCGCTGGCCAGCCGGGCGGTCTCGAGCGTTTCGGTCCAGGGCAAAGAACTGCTCGACGAAAATGTGCTCACAGCTCAGATCAACGACATGATCTCGCGCGGCGCGCGGCTCGAGCGGCCAGACCGCTGGGTCGGCTACCGCATCCGGCCCGAGCGATTCGAGTTCTGGCAGGGCGGCGCGGACCGCCTGCACAAGCGCCTCGAATACACGCTCTTCGAAGAGAACTGGAGCTGGCGCAAGCTCCAGCCCTAGCGGTGGGCGTTGGCCAGCGCCGCGCTCAGCAGCTCGAAAACGACCGGCGCGTCGTCGATGTTCTCGAGCTTGATCGATCCGACCGTGATCGTGCCGCGCCGCTCGAAGTGGTTCTGCAGGCTTGTTGCGGGTTCGTCCGCGAGTGCGACCGTTTTCTCGAACGGCGGCTTTGACGGGTCGTCCCGACGCGTCAGCTCGATCACGCGCTTGTCCGTGATCGCGTAGCTCTTGCGCCTGCCGCGGCGATAGCGGCTGATCAGTCGTCCGAAGACCAGGTAGAGCCCGACTGCGCCGACCGCGATCGAGACGGGCAGGCCGACGGTGGCCGCCTCGGCGTCGCCGCGGAAGAGCGCAAGCAACGAGGACACGAACGCGCCCAGCGCGATCACGCCGATAAGCGCGCCGCCCAGGACGAAGACGTAGTCAGAGCGGATCAGCAGCTTGTCGCTGCTGCGACCGGACCAGACGAGCGACTCGCCCTCGCCGAGCTGTGCTTCAAGAATCAAAGTGGTGGGAGTTGGATTCGAACCAACGTAGGCAGAGCCAACAGGTTTACAGCCTGTCTCCTTTAACCACTCGGACATCCCACCAGGCGAAATCAGATGTTAGTCGCCGTTCTACGCTCGCTGCATGTTTGAACTTGTCATCTTCGACTGCGACGGGGTGCTCGTCGACAGTGAACCGATCTCCAACCGCGTGCTCGCAGAGACGCTGACCGACTGCGGCCTGGCGACCACCGCCGAGCAGGCGCTCGAGTTCTACAAAGGCCGCATCCTGCGCGACGTCACCGCGCGCGCCGAGGAGCGCAACGGAGGACCGCTTCCGGACGGCTGGATCGAGCAGTTCGAGTCCGCGCGCGCCGTAGCGTTCGAGAACGAGCTCGAAGCGATCGAAGGCGCGCGTGAACTGGTCGAGGCCGTCAAAGCCGCCGGCATCGACGTCTGCGTGGCCACGCAGGGCAAGCCGTTCAAAGTCGCACAGACGCTTCACATCACGGGCCTGCGCGAGCTGTTTGATGACGACGCGATCTTCACCGCCTACGAAGTGCCGCGCGGCAAGCCGTTCCCGGATCTGTTCCTGCACGCCGCCAGCACGCGCGGAGTTGCTCCGGCGAACACCGCGGTGATCGAGGACACAGACATCGGGGTGACCGCCGCGGTCGCTGCCGGGATGACGGCATTCGGCTACGCGGACGAGACGCCGGCCAGCGCGATCGTCGTCGCCGGCGGCAAGCCCTTCGAGCTCATGTCGCAGGTGCCGGCCTTGCTCGGCGCAGATGCCGGTTCCGCTTGGACTCTTTGACCGTCGGATCGAGCTTGAAGCCGTCGTTCGGGTCGAGATGTCGCATCGCGTCGCTCAGTTCGTCGCGTCGCTCGAGATAGGCGACCAGTCGCTCCTTCAGCGCGTCGGGGTTGCCGCTCCTTCGTTCGCTCGCTCCGACCGAGATGTAGAGCTGAACGATCGCGCTGCGGGCGTTCCAGGCAGCCTCGAGCACATACTGGAAGTCGGGGGATGACGCAGCCAGCGGCGCCCAGTCGTCGATCAGCTCCTCGACTGCGGCGCTCGCAGCCTGCATTTCGGGGACAAGCGAGTCGTGCGGCGCCTGTAGCGTCTTCAGGCAACCCGCGACGCAGTACTCGCGCCGCTCGGCGCGGCGGGCCTCGATCTCTTTGCGCGGCCCCGTGGCCCACTTCCAGGAAAACGTTGGGCGCTGCTCGGCGCGGGCATGGCGGTTGATCTCTTTGACGATCACCCGGCCCGGCTGGTCGGCCTGACGGAGCATCCTGCGCGCGGCCGGCAGCAGAACCGGGCGCAGGTTCAGTTCGCGGCGCGCGCTGATGAAGGAGTCGATCAGCACGTAGGCGATCGTCAGCGTGAGCGCGTCGGTGACAAACGCCGTCAGCAGCGAGTGGCGCGCGACGAACTCATGCGCCGAGTCCCAGGCCCAGTCGACTGTGATCGCCGCAACCACGATCGCGAGCACCGTGAGCTTTGCGGCGCGGGCTTCTGCGAAGACCTCGCCGATCGTGCGGCGGACGACCTCATGCAGGGAAGGCTTCTCGATCCGCACCGCCTCATCGGCGCGTTCAAGCGTGCTCGTCTGCGCGGCCTCACTCATTGAACCTTTGTCGGCACGAGCAAGTAATCAACTAATTGGTTGATCAACTGATAGGATGAATACATGGAGGATCAACTCAGCGCGACATTTCAGGCGCTGGCCGATCCGACTCGTCGCGCGATCCTCGCGCGGCTGAGCAGGGGCGAGGCGACGGTCAGTGAGCTGGCCGAGCCGTTCGACCTCTCGCTCCAGGCAGTCAGCAAACACGTGAAGGTTTTGGAGAACGCCGGGCTGGTCCAGAAGAACAAGCGGGCGCAGCTCCGGCCGTCGACGATCAAGGGCGCGCCATTGAAGAACGCCGCGGACTGGCTCCTGGGCTACAGCAGCTTCTTCGAAGACACCCTCGACCGCCTAGACGATCAACTACAAAAGGACAGCAACTCATGAGAATTCCAGATCAACTGGTCGTCACCCGCGTCTTTGACGCAGCCCCGCAGCAGCTCTGGGACGCGTTCACCGACCCCGACAAGCTGCACAAGTTCTTCGGCCCTGCCGGCACCACGATTCCGCGTGAAGAGGTCACGATGGACGTCCGCGTCGGCGGCGAGTTCAGCCTGACCATGCACAACGACGAGAACGGCGAGCTCTACCCGATGCAGGCCGAGTACGTCGTGCTCGACGAGCCGAACAAGCTGCAGTTCAAGACGACCGGCGGCATCACCGGCACAATCGAGATCGAGGACCTCGGGATGCTCGGCAAGACGCTGCTGACCTGGTCGACGAAGGCACCGTTCGACGAGTCCTTCTACGCCAGCGCCGTGATCGGCACCCACAGCGCGATCGACAACCTCGGACATCTGCTCACCGGCGCCGTCGAATGAGTGTTCGCGGGTATAGTTTCAACTGCTAGTAGCGTCGTTGCGGCTTCATTGTCCGCTTCAGACGGCGAAAGGGAGCCTTCCGGCTCCCTTTCGCTTTTCTCGCGACTCTCACTCGAACTTGACAACGAGCAAGAGCACGACGATTGCTAGTAGCGCCGCTACAAGCTCCATCGTCCCACCTCCTTCCATCCGCTCTCCAGGCCGTATCGCCTGAAGCCACGTGGTCCAGCCGGCGCTGATACGGTCGCCCGCATGTCTCTCAGAACAAAACCCGAGCCCGACCAGTTCAAAGGAAAGATCGCCGTCGTGACCGGCGCGGGATCGGGGATCGGTCGCAGCACCGCGATCCTCCTTGGCAAGCTTGGCGCCCGCGTCCACGTGGCTGATCTCAACGGCGCTGCGGCGATCGCAACCGCCGGCACGATCAACGACGCCGGCGGCAGCGCGACCGCCCACACGATCGACGTCACCCAGCCCGAACAGCTCGAGGCGCTCGCCAAAGAGATCTTCGAAACCGACGGTCGCGTGGACATCCTCCACAACAACGCCGGCATCGGTCACGCCGGACAGGTCAAGGACACGCCGCTCGAGGACTGGCAGAAGGTGCTCGGCGTCAACGTGTTCGGTGTCGTCAACGGCATCAACGCCTTCGTCCCGAAGATGATCGAGCAGGGCGGCAACGCGCACATCGTCAACACCGCTTCGATGGCCGGCCTGACGGCCAGCGCGGGCATGGCGCCGTATGTCACGTCCAAGTTCGGCGTCACCGGGATGAGCCTCGCGCTCGACGCCGAGCTGAAGCCCAGCGGCATCCGCGTCACCGCGCTCTGCCCCGGCGTCATCGACACGGCGATCGTCAAGGACTCGACAATGCGCGGGTCGATCGAGAACAAGCACGACACGCTCACCAAGTTCTACAAGACCAGAGGCGCTTCACCGGATGTCGTCGCCCGCGACGCCGTCAACGCGATCCTGCGCAAGCAGGTGATCAAGCCGAGTCCTGCCTGGCAGGTCAGTCCGGGTTGGATGCTGATGCGCATCTCGCCCAGGGCCTACACGGCAGTGGCCGGAAAGTCTTTTAAATCGCTCTTCGGTAGTTGAGGTTTTGCGTCAGCGCCCGATAAGGGTGTGTACGCCGCAAACCAGCTCAGGAGAGATTTTCGATGTCACGCCGTTCATTTTCGTTTCCAGTTGCCGCAATCTGCGCGCTGATTCTTGCTGCGCCCGCACTCGCGGCCTCGGGGCACGCGACGTACTACAAGATCAAGGGCGGCGCGCTGAACTTCAACATTTCGGCGTCCAGCACCCTGAGCAACGACTACGGCATTGAGCTGAGCGACAACGCCAGCGGCGGCGGCGGAAACGTGCTCGGGACCTTCGCGCTGAAGAAGGGCGCGTTTGTCTACGAGTCCAGCAAGGCCATGACGGCCGACGCCAAGAACTCCCAGGCGATCACAATCGTCTATGACACGCGCGGTCCCAGCGGCAACAAGGCCGGCACGACCACGGTGAAGATCGACCGCCTGGGCCTGACTGTCGGCAAGACGAGCTCATTTCTGATCGGGCACGTCTCGGGGTCGTCAACCGTTCCGGGCATCACGGTCGCCAAGGGCGAGTACAGGATCTTCAACATCGGCGGCGGCAAGATGAAGAAGTCCAGGTCATCCAGCTACAAGTACGTATTCAGCTCGAACGATCTGACCTTCAACTCGCAGCTCACCAACCTGCTGAACAGTTTCGGCACGCCCAAGGGCACCAACAAGGCCTCGGCCAAGATTGACCTGGGCGGCATGTCGGTCAAGGTCAAGTAACGCCCGGCGGCGTCTTCGAAGTGAAGTGCCAACCGGCGCAGATCGTGCACTTGTAGACGCCCAGGCCGTATTCGGCGGCAAGACGTTCGGCGTCGCCGCGGAACTCAAAGCGCTTCTTCTGGCCGCACATCTTTGCTTCGACTGCAGCGCGCTGCTCGTCGGTCAGGGGCTTTTCTTCGGCGCGCTCGGCGAGGGACTTGCGCCGCTTGCTGCGCTGGGGCCGGGCCATGGCCGCCCTAGGCGGCGACCGCGACGCGCTCAAACGCCTCGGCGAGCTTGAGGCGCGAAAGGCGGGCAAGCAGGGCGGTGCGGTTCTCGTCGGTGAGCTTTGTGAGCAGCTCGGCCGCATCCTCGCCGGCGCCGTCCTCGATGATCGTCTGCCCGAAGGCGCGGACGTCGTCGGCGGTCCCGCGAAGCAGTGCCGAGATGCCGGGGTTCGGATCGTTCATCTGCGCTAGCGCCGGCACGAGGATCGGCCAGCATTCGTGTTCGGTGGTCGCGATGATCATCTTGTCGAGCGTCTTTGGCGGGAGCGAACCAGCGATGCTGATCACCCGCAGGTACTGCTCGTCAGACATCTGCGAAAGCAGGTCCATCGCCTCTGGCCAGAGGTCGCCCTTGGAGGCGGTGGTGATGATCGAAGCGATGCGGGTATCCGGCTGGGGCGCCAGCGCGACCGAGATGCGCTCTTTGTCCTCGGCCACAAACGCCGTACGCAGGAGCGCTTCGTCGGAGGCGAAGTTGAATGCGCTGCGCAGGATCGCCTCGGTTGCAAATCCGACGAACTGTCCCATCGTGACGTATTCGTGACGCTTGATCAGCTCGAGCGAAACACGCTCGACTGTCGTGTCGTCGAGCCGCCCGATCACCGGTCCGACGCGACGTGGGTCGATCGCCGTTGCGATGTCGACGACGAAGGCCGGCGGCAGCTTGGCGACGACCGCAGCGGCCTGCTTGGGATCGACAAATCCGGCGATGCGCGCGGCCAGCACCGGGCCGACGGTCTCTTTGGTGAGCGAGGCGATCACAGACGCCGGCAGAAGATTGCCGACCTTGGCGAAGCGTTTGAGGTTTGACCCCTCGTCTCCGTAGTAGATCTCGACCAGCTGCAGGCGCAGCTCGATCAGCGTCTCCGGCGCGCACTCGGCGAGGTATGCGACTTCATGCGGCTCGACCTGGAGAAGGTGGGCGATCTTGACGATCTCGGCGTGGGTCTGCAGCTGCGCGCTCATGCGCTCACCCCGAGCAGCTTGCGCACCGTTCCGCGCAGCGCGCGCGGTGCCTGATCGACGATCGAGTTCTCGGCGCTGACCATCGTCTCCTGGTGGCGCTGGAGGGCCGCCTCGACCTTGTCGTTCAGGTCCTGGAGGTTTTTTGCCGGGAGCTCATCCAGAGCCTTCGGTGGCTTTGCGCCGATCGTCTTTGAGAGCTGCTGAAAGGCGATTGAAGTCTTGTTCGTTGCGGGGGAGGCCATCTTGCGGTAATTCCTTCAGTCAATCTACCGGTAAGTAGAGCATGTCTACCGGATATATCGGCCTCGGCGGGACATCAGTGAATCGCGAAATTTGGTGTGATGCGGTCCAGCCAGCGGGGCATCCACCAGTTGGCATCGCCGAAGAGCCGCATCGTCGCGGGCAGCAGCACGAGGCGCACGATCGTGGCGTCGATCGCGATCGCAAAGGCAAGCCCCAGGCCCAGCTGGGCGCTGCTGACCAGGTCAGAAGTCAGCGCCATCGCCACAAACAGAACGCACATCACCAGCGCAGAGCCGGTGATGATGCTGGCCGTCTTGACCACGCCGTCGCGGATCGCCTGTTCGTTTGAGCCGGTGGTCAGGTAGCTCTCGCGCATGCGGTTGATCATGAAGATCTCGTAGTCCATGCTGAGCGCGAAGGTGGTGGAGTAGACGACGAAGAATGAGGTCGCCTCCATCCAACCCGGCCCGCCGAAGAGCGGCGCCTTGCCCGAGTACAGAAGCGCCACAAGCCCCATCGCCGCGCCGACCGTGATCAGGTTGAGCACGACGGCTTTGGCCGCCAGCAGCACCGAGCGGAAGGCGACCAGCAGAAACAGGAAGCTCATCAACGAGAGCGCCAGCAGCAGCACCCAGATGCGCTGCCCGGTGAAGTTGTCGTAGTCCAGGAACGTGCGGCCCGGACCGCCGACCTGAACGTCGCCGCCGACTTCCTTCTGCAGCTTTTCGGACGAGGCGACGAGCCGGTCGTTGAAGGGCGCGATCGACTTGTTGGTCGGAAGGTCCTCGGTGAAGATGTAGGCGCGCGTGGAGGTGCCGCCGTTCTCTTCGTTGAGGACCAGGTTGAGGTTGCGCTTCTGCTCTTCGGGCGCGGCGCTCAGAAGCGCCATCGTCAGATACGGCGATTTGCCGACGCGCTTCATGTCAACCGCGCCCTGCGCATCGGCCTGCTCGCGCAGCGAGGCAAGATCGCCCTGGCCCTTGTCCAGCCCCTTGCTGAGCCGCGCCGACTTCTTTGCGCCCTGCTTCAGGCCGCCCGCAAGATCGTTGCTGCCCGCGCTGAGCGAGCCCAGGCCGCTGGCCAGCGCCTGCGCGCCTCCGCCCAGCGGCGCAAGACCGTTGGCCAGCTGCCCCGAGCCGCTGGTCAGCTCGGCGATGCCCGATGAAAGGCGGCGCGCGCTGCTTGAGATCGTGTCCACGCCGCTGTTCAGCGTGGCCGCGCCGTTGTCCAGGTCATGGACTCCGCTGAGCGCGCGGTCGACCGACTGGTGGCCGAGCGAGATCGCCGCCTCCACGCGGTTGTTCTGCGCGGCGGCGGCCGAAACGCCGCCGCCGGCGGAGCTTGCCGTGCTGCGCGCCGAGCTCAGCTGACTGCGCGCGCTCTGCACGCCCGGCTCGTTCTGCGTCGCAGAGGGCAGCGAATCGAGTGCGCTGATCGCCTGGTCGATCGCGGCCTTGGCCTGATCCTGCGGGGCCTGGATCGAGGCGATCGCTGAACTTGTGCCGGCGACGAGATTGTCGAGCAGGTTCATGCCCTTGCGGAAATCGTTGGCCGACTCTTCTGCCTGCTGGGTGCCCTGTCGCAGTTCGCGCGATCCACTGCGCAGCTTGGCCATCGCAGAGTCCAGCTGGCCCGCGCCGCTTGAGGCTTTGCCCAGGCCGCTGCTGAGCGTGCTTGCCCCGGCCTGCGCCTGCGCGAATCCGTTGGCAAGCTGACGCGCGCCGGCGACGGCCTGGCTGTTTGCGGCGGCAAGATCGCTCGCGCCCGAGGCGGCGCGCTTGATGCCCTTGTTCGCCTCGCGCGCGCCGCTTGACGCCGCGCCAAGGCCGACGTCCAGGCGGGCGAGGCTGCTTGGTGCGTCCTCGCTGGCGTCGGTGACTTTGCGCACGCGGTTGGTGCCAAGGCCGATCACGTAGTTGACGGCGGGGTCTGCGGCGACCTTGGTCTGGAAGATCTCAAACTCGCGGATGTCGGCCGGCGAGGTGACCGGTTGCTCAGGCGAGCTGACCAGCACCTCATACGGCGCCATCACGCCGCCGCCGTAGCGGTCAGAGACGGCCTGCATGTCCTGGCGCATCGGGTTGTCGGCCGCAAACATCTTCAGGTCGGGGCCGCCGGTCTGCAGGCGCAGCGCGCTGCCGCACAGCAGCAGCAGGGGGATCAGCGCGAGCACCGAGGCCAGCAGCGGGCGGTCGATGATGCGGTTGACCAGCGGCACCACGCGCGAGGGGCGCTCGGCGTTGCCGATCGGCCAGCGGTTGATGTTCTCGCCGGCGAGCGCCAGGCACGCCGGGAGCAGCGTGAAGGCGGCCAGCACAGAGAAGACGGCGGCAGCGATCACGCCGATCGAACCGGTGGTCATCGAGGCCCAGCCGAACGACACGGCGATCACGACCAGGCCCGCAAGGATCAGAATCCCGCCGGCGAATGCGACGGTGCGCCCGGCCGTGTTCAGCGAAGTGGCGACGGCGTCCTCGACGGACTTGCCGTCTTTTAGCTCATCGCGGAAGCGGGCGACAAACAGCAGCGAATAGTCGACCCCGAGGGCAAGGCCGATGATCGAGCCGCTGGCCTGGGCAAGAATGTTGACCGGGGTCAAGAGGCCCAGCAGCGTCACGAAACCGGTGGTCACGCCGATCACCGCGATGCCCTGGATCATCGGGATCGCGGCCGCGATCGGTGCGCGGAAGATCATCAGCAGGATCACCAGCAGGAAGGGGAGGGCCAGCAGCTCGGCCTTCAGCGCGCCGGCGAAGACAAGATTGACCAGTTCGGTCGAGAAGCGCGACTGCCCGGCGACGCTTGACTCAACGCCCGGCGGCAGCTTCTCAAGCCGCGCCTGGATCTTTGGCAGCGTGCCGCGTCCGGCGTCCACGACGCTGCCGTCAAGGCTCGCGATCAGCAGCGCGCGTTCTTTGGACTGGCGGAAGAGCGTGGGCGCGCCCGCAGACCACGGGCTTGCGACCGAGACGCCGGGAATCCGGTTGAGCGAGCGGACAAGCACCGGTCCGCTCGCGTCAAGCGCGGCCTGCGGCCCTTCGAGCATGATCGTCAGCGGCGTCGATTCGCCGAAGGCGGTTTTGTCAGCGGCGAGCGCCTGTGCGGACGGCGTGCCGCGGATCACCAGGTCTTCAGCGTGCAGGACCTGCTTGGCGAAGAGTCCGGCGGTGCCCAGAACGACCGCAAAGGCGGCCCAGACGCCGATGACAAGCCAGGGCCGCTGCGTGGCCAGCCGGACGGTGCGGGGCATCGGCGCGGGCTTTGCTGCGCGCGTGATCGGAGCGCGGGCAATCGCGGCAGCAGACACTTCCTGTATCTCGATCGGCTGATCGAGCCGATCTGTCTCAGACTTGATTTCCAAACTTGTGCTGACCCCTCGCCGAGGCAAGCCCGCATGGCGCGGGCAAGCTGCACAAAACTACTGGAATGGTGAACCGCTGTCTATAGCCGCAATCGGGATACCAAGCGCGGTGTAGAGGGGCGCAGCAGCTGTTTGCGCCGGAACGTGTAGGTTCAGCCTCTGGCGCCTGCAGAGGCTGAATCCGATCCGATCCGAGAACTTACGTGACCAACGAGAACAGCCTTACCGCAACTGAAGCGATCGCCCGGGTCCGCACGCTTGCGGAAGACCTGGAGGCCCGCAGGGGCAACCCCTACGAGACCGGCTGGGAGATCTGGAAGACGGCGATGGCCGGATCCGAGGACGATTCGAGCATCGACGGCGATCACTGCCACCTCCTGTGGCTGGCCTTCGGCGCGCTGATGGATGAGGTCAAGGACAACCCCGATGATGCGGCAAACGCGATGCGGGCGATGCTCGGCGCGGCGAGCGCCTGGCTCCCACTTTCAGAGGACGAGCTGAGCTGGCGACCGTTCCTGGAAGAGCTGGTCGCCGAGCTCTACATCTAGCTGACCGCAGGTGCCCGCGGGCGCTTGTGTGGACATCTACACATATGTTTGAACTTCGTTCATTTGACATCATTTGGTGTTACATTGGTCTGTGTCAAGTCGGGTTCAACGAGAGGCGGTACATGCAATGCGCCCATCCACGTTTTTTGAGGGTGTTCACCAGACTGAAGTAGGCATGGGAGATGCGCTCTTCAAGGTGCCGATCTTCTACTACGACGGCGAACAGATGACCGGGGTCTTCCCCGCCCGCCTCTCGGGACTTCGCAAGATGTTGCCCGACCGCCGCATGGCTCCCGCGCGCCTGGCGCCCGGGGTTGGCGCGATCACCGTGACCTGTTTCGAGTACCGCGACACGGACATCGATCCCTACAACGAACTTGCGATCGCGATTCCGCTGAACGAGCCGTACTACCGCCCAAACCTGCCCGGTCGGGCACTGGTCGATTCGATCCGCCGCAGCCAGTTCGACAACTGGATCCACCACCTTCCGGTGACCACGGAGCTGGCGCGCGCCGGCGGTAAGGACTTCTACAACTACCCGAAGTTTGTCGGCGGGATCGATTACGAGGAGGCCGGGACCGAGCGCACCTGCCGGCTGAGCGAGGGCGCAGAACCGATCCTCAGCCTGAAGTGCGAAAAGCTGGCGGGCAGCGGCAGCGAGCAGATCCAGCTCTTCAGCCACCTCTACCAGAACCGCGAGCCCCAGAGCTCGGAGTTCAAGATTCTGGCCCACGACACGGGTCGCTCAATCCGGCGCGGCGCCGCAACGCTCGAGCTCGCCGATCGTCACCCGATCGCGCGCGAGCTCCACAACGTGTTGCTCTCGAGAAGGTCGATCGCGGCGGTCTACTCACCGCGCATCGAAGGCATCCTCTATGGCCCGCATCACGCGACGCCCGAAGTGCTCGAAAAGCTCGGCGTGCTCGCGCCCGCAGAGTCGACGGCATGACGATCACGACGCTCGACGCGCTGCGCGAAGCGGCACCGCGCCTGATCGACCACCCGCAGCTGCACGGTCGTCAGCTCGATGCGCTCGAGCAACTGCTGACCGACACCCGAGAGTTCGCGCGCAACTCGATCCGCCCGCAGGCGCTCGAGCTTGACCGCATCGCCGACAAGGACCCAGGGCACTTTCCCTGGGAACTGGCCGCCGAAGGCGCAAAGCTCGGGCTGCTCAATCTGATCACGCCGCGCCCGTCCGGCGGAGACGCCGATCAGTTCTGCGTGCGCGCGTCGCTGGTGGCCGAAGAGATCGCCAGCGGTTGCGGCGGCATGGCGACGCTGTTCGGCGCCCATGCACTGGGGCTCACGCCGCTGGTGACCGGCGGCCCGGCGTTCTGGGACGGGGTGATGAAGGATGTCGCCGCGAGCAAGGACGACGACCGGCCGATGATCATGGCCTGCGCGATCACCGAGCCCGCCGCGGGCACAGACGTGGAGCATCATCAGTACGTGCGCACCGCAAAGCTCGTCAGCCGCGCGACCAAGGTCGAGGGCGGCTACCGGATCAGCGGTGTCAAGCACTTCATCAGCAACGGCAATGTCGCGCGCTGGATCACGGTGATCATGCCGACCGACGCGCGCCGCCCGTACGAGACCTCGATGGGCTTCCTGGTGGCCGGCGACTCGCCGGGATTTTCTGTGACCAAGGTCGAGCACAAGATGGGCCAGCGCAGCTCGCCGGCGGCCGAGCTGACCTTTGACGACGTCTTTGTTCCCGACCGGAACGCGATCGGTCGCCCTGGCGACGGCACGCCGATGATCGCGGGGGTGCTCGCCGGTTCGCGCCCGGTGGTCGGCGGGATCGCCACGGGCATCGCCCGCGGCGCCTATGAGCGACTGCTGGACTGGCTCGAGCATGACCCGGCCGCCGCCGGTCTGCTTGACCGCCAACAGGTGCAGATTTCGTTGGCGAAGATGTTTGAAGCGATCCACGTCTCTCGCCAGACCTATCTGGATGCCGCCACCGAGTTCGATGAGATCTCGCTGGGCAAGCTGTTCACGAAGGCCTACGTCAAGCTCTTTGGCCGCATGCCGTCGGCTGTGCGCACCAACCCGGTCGCGAAAAAACGGATGAACAGCGACAACTCCCGGCGGCTGATGATGCAGCTGATGAACCGCGAGGTCGGCGACCGCGTGCTCACGCAGACGCTCGGCATGTCCTCGATGGCAAAGGCGCTGGGCGGCGACACGGCGATGTGGGTCACGGGCCAGGCGCTCGAGATCGCCGGGCTTGACTGCGGCGCGCTCCGGCCGGAGCTCGAGAAGTGCTTTCGCGACGCGAAGCTCTGCCAGATCTACGAAGGGACCAACCAGCTGAACCGGCTCGAGGCGTTTGAGGGCCTTGTTGCCAGGCATTCGATGCAGGTGCTGGACGACGCGGCCGCCGGGATGCCTCTGGCGCCCCGCCACCGAGCAAAAGGAGCGATGCTATGACCATCACGCAGGAGACGGCAGCCGCAGCGGCAACGACGATCGACGCCGATGAGCTGGCCGAGTTTGTCGCGGTCGCCCGTGAGTACGGGGAACGCGCGGTGGGCAGGCTCGCGCTCGAGCTTGACGTCGGTTCGCCGGAGGCGATTGATCGCTGCTGGCGCGGACTGGGAGAGATCGGCCTGGACCGCTGCCTGCTTGATCAGCCGGCCGGCGGTGCCGGTTTGCCCGACGGCGCGATGGCGCCGCTGACCGAGGCAGTTGCCGGCGGAGACGGCGGCGTTGCGCTGCTGATGCTCTCATCGAACATCGCGCTCGCGGTGCTGCCTCAGGAACTGACAGCCAAGCTCGTCGACAACGCGCGCTGGGCATACGTGCCCACCAGCGGGGTGCGCGCTGCCGGCGACTCGCTGCCGGCTCTGATCGACGGCCGGCTGACCGGTACGGCCAGGTTTGCGCTCGGCACCTTCGGAGCCGACGGGTACGTCTTTGAGTGTCGCGACGGCGAAGAGCTTGCACTGGCCGCAGTCGTGGCCGGCGCAGACGGGCTGATCGAAAACCAGGTCGACGACCAGCTCGCCCTGGGCGCGGCCGCCGCTTCAGAGCTGGTGATGCTCGACACGCCTGCGACGCGGATCGGAGGAGCGGCAGAGGCTGCGCGCGCCGATGCGCTCGTGAACGCGGGCACCGCAGCGATCGCCCGCGGCACCGCGCATCGCGCGGGCATGCTGGCGCTCGAGTACGCCGAGAACCGTTACCAGGGCGGCGGACGAATCATCATCCACGGCGCAGTGCGCGACATGCTCGGGCGGATGAGCGAGCGGGAGATCGGCATGGCGCCGCCCGTCGATCTTTCAGGCCCGGTCGATCCAGCCACCGCGCTCGCCCAGAAGATCGCCGCGACGGACGCAGCGGTCGAGACGACGATGGATGCCGTGCAGGTGTTCGGAGGGATGGGATACATGCACGAGACCGGGGTCGAGAAGTTGATGCGCGACGCGAAGTACTGCCAGCTGTGGCCGGTGCCCAACTGGGTTGGGCGGGATGCGCTTCTGGAGCTGCGGCGGGGGCGGTAGGCGGGCCGCCGGGCGCTGGATGTAGCTTGGCGGGATGGCCTTCGGATTCATCAGCGAAGAAGACACCGTGATCTACGAGTGTGAGGACTGCGGCGAGCGGATTGAGGAGCAGATCCTGATGGGCACGCTGGTCTGCCCGCAGTGCGGCGGCGTGATGCTGCCCACCTGAACCCGGCCCGCACTACTTCACGCAGACCTTGAAGCCGATCTGCTTGCCGATTTCGTCGGCTTTTGTGTTGACCTGGTCGACCTCTTCGATGACCTTCTGAACCTGAGCCTGGGAGCCGTCTCCCGCAGCCTCGCGGACGCGCACGGTGCCCGCTTGCAGCTCTTCGAGCTTTGCGGTCCACGCGTCGTACTTGGCGGCCAGGTCCTCCGGCGGCACCAAGGCCGCAAGCTTTTTGATCGCGGGACCGGAGACTTCAATCTGCTTGCCGATGGCCGCCTCAAGGTCTTCGATGCTTTCCGGCGGGGGAATCTCATCGAGCTTCACCTGCATGCTCTTGCAGATGGCGTCGGCCTTGGAGATCAGCGCGGCTTTGGTGAGCGGCTTGGGCGCCGTTGCGGCGCTGTCGCTTTCGGTGCTCTCAGTCGAGGACCCGCAGCCAGCGAGCGCCAGGGCGAGGATGGTGAGGGCGAGCAGTGGGAGCTTGAAAGGCATTGAATGTCTCCTGGATGGGGCCTGATGGGTTGCCCGGCGCGACTGACGGGTCCGTTGCATAACCGGACAAGTATTAGTGTAGGTCGCGGGGCTGAGTGATCTTTGGGAGCGATTGATTGCGCGTGGGCGCGATGCGGACGCCTCGCCGCGGATCAAGGCTCATTGCCAGCTATCTTTTCTTGCCACGCCCTCTTAGCTCAGTTGGTAGAGCACTTCCATGGTAAGGAAGGGGTCTCCGGTTCGAGTCCGGAAGAGGGCTTAGGTTTTATGCGGGTT
>JAEMRJ010000160.1 GCA_016463365.1 Thermoleophilaceae bacterium
TGCAGCCTGCGCGGCCTTGATGGGGATTCAGGGGACATTGCAGCGACCCTAGCGCGAGGGCAAAAAGAAACCCGCGCCGCCACTGTGGCGACGCGGGCTCGTTTGCAACATTGTGCAGGTGTTGGGGGTCAGCCGACGCTTGCCACCGTGACGGCGTTGAACTTCGCAGCACCAGCGCCGACGTACACGCCTGTGTAGGCACCCGGAGAGTCGTATCCGGCAGAGCAGTCGACCGAGAGAGTCGAGGCTGCGGCAGCATCGACCGTGAAGTTGAACGGGATGTTCAGCGTTCCGGCAGTAGCCAACAGCAGGAAGATTCCGGCGTCGTTGCTTGCGTTTGAGGACTGAACGGTAGTGCCGTTCACCTTCGCGCGGCAGACCAGGTTGGCTTCATCGGCCACGGCGTCAGTCAGGTAGAACCCGTTCACGTGGCCACTGACGACGTACTTGCCGGCCGGAAGCGACTTGCTGAGGATGTCCGTGTCGGTGGCAAGGTTGCTCGGGAGGTCAATCTGGGCAGCATTCGTGGCGGCGTACGCTGCCGGCCCGACCGGACTGGCCGGAATCGTCACGGGCGGAATCTTCGCGATCGCTTGATCGATCAGCTTGTTGATTTCCTTCTTCTGTTTCTTGGTGAAGAGTGGCTTTTTCTTTGCGCTGGTCGCGTCAGGCGACGCTGCGGTGGCGATGCCGGCAACTGCAACTGCAGCGATCACGGCGGCAACTACTGCCAGGAGAATTGTCGATCGTTTAGAGCGGTGCATCAAAGATCCTTCCGGGGATGATTTTCAGGCTGACTTGGGAAACAGATTCCCGTAAGGAAGCAACTTACCTGCAGTGATAGCGGCTGGGCAAATAAACTCGCTCGGTGTCCAAACACTTTCTCAGCGGCGCGGAGCTCTCGCCGGCGGATTTGGCCCAGATCCTCGAGCGAGCCGCAGTCTTCAAGGACGACCGCGAAGCCCTCGCCGCCCAACGCGGCCCGCTCGCAGCCAGGACCGTCGCTCTGATCTTCGAGCACCCGTCAACGCGCACGCGGATGTCATCCGAGGTCGCCGTCTACGAACTCGGCGGGCACCCGATGGTGCTTTCGGGGGCCAACATGCAGCTCGCGCGCGGCGAGTCGGTCAAGGACACGGCGCTCGTCACCTCACGCTTTGTGCATGCGATCGGCATCCGCACCGGCTCACACTCGACCGTCGAGGATCTCGCCGCGCACGCGACGGTCCCGGTCTTCAATCTCCTGACCGACCAGCACCATCCGATGCAGGGCCTCGCCGATCTCCTGACGATGCAGCAGCGCTTCGGCTCGCTGGAAGGCCGCAAGCTCGCCTACGTCGGCGACGGCAACAACGTCGCCGCCTCGCTGATGGTGCTCGGCGCGATGGCCGGCATGACGATCGCCGTGGCCACGCCCGAGGGTTTTGAGCCTGCGCCGGAGGCGGTCGCGCTGGCCGAGTCGGTCGCCACAGCCGGTGGCGCGATCGAACTGACCAACGACCCACAGGCGGCAGCCGCCGAATCCGACGCCGTCTACACCGACGTCTGGGTCAGCATGGGCGAGCAGGATTCAGGCGCCAAGAAGGCGGCGCTCGCGTCCTTCCAACTGAGCGGCGAGCTGCTGGCGCACGCAAAGCCCGACGCCATCGCGCTGCACTGCCTGCCAGCTCACGTCGGCGAAGAGATCACCGAGGACGCGCTCTACGGCCCACGCTCGGCGATCTTTGACCAGGCCGAGAACCGACTGCACGTGCAGAAGGCTCTGCTGGAATTTCTCGTCTCGTGACCGAAGAATTCGAATCGGACGAAGCGCTCGATCCACGCGCCCGCTCGCGCGCGCGTACAGAGGCCAAGAACCAGGCCGTCCGCGATTCCCTTGAACCGCTCGAACCGGGCGAGCGCCCCGGCGCTGTCACGGTTGCGTCGATCATTGCCGGGCTGCTGGCGGTCGGAAACCTCGTCACCTACCTGCTGAGCGACCACGCCGCCAACGCCGATCGCGGAAAGGAAGTCGTACAGACCTTCGTGATCTGCGCCATCCTCGCGCTCGCCTCGTGGGGGATGTGGCGCGCCAAGTACTGGGCCGTGCTCGGATTTCAGACGATCCTTGGTCTGCAGATTCTCGTGATCTCTCTGAGCCTTCTCACGGTCAACAATGCGCTTGTCGCGCTGCTCTTCCTGGCAATCGTTCTGCTCTCGGCCGTATTGTTCTGGTACCTGGTCAGGGCGATGGCGCGCATTCAGATGCCCGAGGCGCCTGATGTGATGGCGTTGCAGGAACAGCGAGCAAAAGCAGAGTCGGAGGATTCAGATGGCTGAGGGAGTTTTTGATGTCGCAGTGGTCGGTGGCGGACCGGGCGGATACGTCGCCGCGATCCGCGCCCGCCAGCTCGGCCTGACCACCGTCCTGATCGAAAAGGACAAGCTGGGCGGCCGCTGCCTAAACTACGCATGCATCCCGGCCAAGGCCGTTCTGCGCAGCGCTGACGTGCTCAAAGAGGTCCAGGACGCCGCGAGCTTTGGCGTCACGCTTCCGGCCGGAGCGGTCGGCGTAGATTTCGGCAACGTCGCCAAGCGCCGCGACCGCGTCGTCAAGACGATGACCGGCGGCGTCGGCGGGCTGATGAAGAAGCACGAGGTGCTCGTGGTCGAGGGCGAAGCGAGTTTTGCCGCCCCGACCGAAGCCGGAGTGGTCGACCTTCACGTGCAGACCGCTGAAGGCGCAAAGCTCGTCCGCACCGCAAACGCAATCATTGCGACCGGATCGATCGCGCAGCCGGTGCCGGTGCCCGGCGCGACCTTCGGCGGTCGCATCGTTGACACGGCCGGGGCCTGGCTGGCTGCAGAACTGCCCGAATCGCTCGCCGTGATCGGCGCAGGCGCCAGCGGCGTCGAGGTCGCATCCGCCTACGGACGCATGGGCGTGCCCGTCACGTTGATCGAGGCGCTGCCCCAGATCCTCCCGTCAGAAGAGCCGGCGATCGCCGAGCTCCTGACCAAAGAACTCGCCAAGCAGAACGTCACCATGCTCGCCGGAGCACAGCTCACTGAGGTGAGTCAGAGCGACGACGCGGTCCAGATCAGCGTCGGCGGCGAGACCCTTCGGGTCGCGCAGCTGTGCATTGCGGCCGGCCGGGCGCCGGACCTCGCCGCGCTCAACGCTCCGGCCTACGGCGTAGCGGTGGACGAGACCGGCCGCATCCAGGTCGGCCCTGACCAGCGCACCAGCAATCAGCAGATCTTCGCAATCGGCGACGTCGTGCCCGGACCGGCGCTCGCGCACAAAGCCTCTGAGGAGGCGGTCGTGGCCGTCGAGTCGCTCGCGGGCTGGCAGGGCGTGCATCCGATCGACCCCAACAACATCCCGCGCGTCACGTTCTGCTCGCCGCAGGTCGCCTCGATCGGTCTGACCGAGGCACAGGCCCACGCGGCCGGCGTGCAGGTCAAGCTCGGCGAATTCCCGCTGGCCGCAGCCGGCGCCGCCACCGTCTATGGCGATCGCACCGGCATGATCAAGATCGTCGGCGATGGCACGACCGGTCAGATCGTCGGCGCGCATGCGATCGGCGCAAAGGCCGGCGACCTGATCGCTGAGCTTGCCGTCGCCAAGTCTGCCGGCATCGGGTACCCACAGCTGGCTCGTATCATCCACGCTCACCCGACGATCAGCGAAGCGGTCATGGAGACCGCCCGCGCTGCCGATGGATGGGCGATCCACGCATGAGCTACTCATTTCATTTCGACATCGGTTCGCCGTACGCGTGGGTTGTCGCCGAGCGCGTGGCCAGTTCGCTTCCGAGCGCTGAGTGGATCCCCGTGCTCCAGCCGGACGTCGACGACGGCCCGCTGTGGGACGGCGACGAGGACCGCATCATCGAATACGCGCAGAAGTTCGGCCTGATCCGCCCGAAGTTCAACGAAGAGCGCATGAACCTGACGA
>JAEMRJ010000161.1 GCA_016463365.1 Thermoleophilaceae bacterium
GACGGGCAGTACTCCGTGCCCGGCACGATGTTGCGCATGCATGGGGTGCTGCGCCTGGTGGTCGCGCGGCAGCGCAGACGCGAACCGTCCGGCTTGTAACCGCGAGCGGCGTAAGTCTTGGTGACCTGGAGGGCGCGGTCCACGTGCTTGGCGATCAAGTTGTAGACGACCAGCTGGTCGGTGATGGGGAAGTAGGCGCGAACCTGCTCGAAGAGGAAGCGGTCAGGGTGATGGAAGTAACGCCAGTCATCGGCGATCCTGTCCATCGTCTGCTCACATGCCTCCAGAACGTTCCCGCGAACGTCGTGGTTGACACCGTTTACGTGCTCGGTGGTGATGTAGGGAGAGATGTCCTTATAAAGGGCCCTGCTCAGTGCGTACATGTGGTGCTCCCTTCGTGCGGATGGACTGGCTATGGCTTCCAATTGAGGGGGGTCAATTCGGGTGGGTCAGAAGCCGGAGATCAAGTATCTCGCATAAGCGTGAATATCCCGATACGGCTTCATTAAGCCCGGCTTAACCGCTTTACATCATCCCAAAAACGCTGCAAAGTTGGGGATATTTCTGCGGCAATGCGGACCAACGTTTGTTTACCCGACGGGTATACGTGCGAAACAGCCGTCCGGATCTGTCCGGAGCGATTTTTTTACTCCCAGCGGCGGGCAACTGGCGAGTTGTCGCCCTTTGAAACGAAGTGCTGGAAGTCGAGCGAGTGATCGATCTCGGGAAAGTCTTTTCGGTGGTGGGCGCCGCGGGTCTCCTCGCGCGCCAGTGAATTTGCACCGATCAGTCGCACGAGTGGGTTCTCACTAGAGGCAAGATTGGCCAGGCCCTCGGCAGTGCGTTCGATACCGGCGCTGCTCCAGAGAAGTTCGCGCGTGCCCGCGGGATCGGGATCTGGGGTGTATTCAGCGGCGGGCAGTTCACCGGCGGCAACGCGTTGCAAGGTCTCCTGAGACGGAGACTCCTCTGCGAGCGCCGAGAGGGCAGCGCGGCGACCGAAGACCATGCATTCGGCGAGCGAGTTCGAGGCAAGTCGATTGGCGCCGTGCAGCCCGGTGCATGAACACTCTCCGACTGCCAGCAGACCGGGGACGGTGGAACGCGCGTTGATGTCGGCGACGATCCCGCCCATTGTGTAGTGCGCGGCAGGGGCGACCGGAACGAGGTCCTTGCGCGGGTCGATGCCTGCTTCTTCGATCTTCGCGAAGACGTTGGGGAAGAGCACTGCATCGATCTGGCGCAGGTCAAGAAAGACCGGGCTTGCCGGGCCGTCGGCGCCGGAGATCTTGCGTTCGACGGCGGCGGCAACTTCATCGCGGGCGGCGAGTTCATCGACGAACCGTTCGCCGTTCTCGTCAAGCAGCGGTGCGCCTTCGCCGCGCGTCGCCTCGGTGATCAGGAATCCCTGGTTGCGCGATGGCGAAAGCAGCGCGGTCGGGTGAAACTGAAGGAACTCGAGGTCTGCGAGTTCGGCGCCAGCGGCATGCGCCATCAGCAGGCCGCTGCCAACTGCGGCCGGTGGATTTGTGGAGCGCGCCCAGAGCGCGGCCGATCCACCGGTCGCCAGAAGAATCGCCCGGGAGGCAATCGTGCGCGACTCGCCGTTGACCTCGACCCGTACGCCGACGCAGCGTCCGTCAACGACCACGAGCGCCTTCGCGGAGGCATGCTCGATCACGTCGATCAACGGGTGCTCTGCGACCTTCGCCGAGAGTTGGCGCGTGATGCGCCGGCCGGTTGCACTGCCGCCGGCGTGCACGACTCGGCGACGGCTGTGGCCGCCCTCGAGCCCGAGTGCAAGATGACCGCTCTCGCGGTCAAAGTCCACGCCGAGCGTGATCAGGTCTTCTACTGCAGCTGGCGAACTTTCAACGAGCGCTCGCACGGCGCTTGTGCGCCCGAGCTGGCGACCAGCGGCGAGAGTGTCGGCCTGATGCATCTCGATCGAGTCGTCATCTCCGAGGGCTGCTGCGATCCCGCCCTGCGCCCAGTAGCTCGCGGTTGTGGCAAGCGCTGCCTGTGAGACGAGCACCGTTCGCGCGCCTTCTCTTGCTGCGGTGAGTGCCGCGTAGAGGCCGGCCGATCCCGCGCCGACGACTGCGACTTCTGGGCTGCCCTTCATCGTGCGCTGATCATGTCGCGTCGCCGCTGGCCACGCGCTGGTAGAGATCGACAACGCGCGCCGCCATCGCGTCGGTGGACCAGCGCTCTGCGACCGGGCGGCCGTTCACACGCGGGTCGGGGTCTTCCAGGATCGACTCGACCGCGGCGCGCCAACGATCGACATCCCATTCGATGCAGTAGGCGCCGTCGACGTCCTTCAGAAGCTCGTTGGCCATGCCGGTTGGCGTGGCGACGACCGGCACGTTGCAGGCGAGTGTCTCCAGCGCGGCAAGGCCAAATCCCTCGTACTCGGAGGGCACGAGCGTCGCATCTGCCGCGTTCATGTAGTTGACGACCTCGTCGGGCGGGACGTTGCCGAGCGTGAGGATCTCAAGATCTTCGATGCCCTCGGCGACCTCGACGGCGCGGTCGTGGTGCTTGACCGGGCGATCGGGATTGAATGGGAAGAGGATGTAGCTGCCCTCGGGATCGATCCCCAGCGCGCGACGTGCCTCTTCGCGCGGGCGCTCTTCGAAGCGCTCGAGGCTCACGCCGGTCGGCATCACGGCAATCGGCCGCTTGGTCTTGAGGTTGCCAAGCGCGCGGCCCAGGTCCTCGGAGACGACTGCGACCTGGTCGGCCTTCTTTGCGACCGAGCGCGAGATCCTGCCGGCGCGCTTGTCGTAAACGTCGGTGCCGTGAAGAGTTACGAGCAGTGGCTTTGCTCCGGCTTTGCGGGCGACCCAGCCCGTCAATCCGTAGTGCGCGTGGACGACGTCGTAGTGACGCTCGGCGAGATGCTTCTTGAGCGGCTTGACGGCCTTTCGGTAGGCCTTGATCCCGCCGCCCTCAAAGACGTACAGCTCTGGCTCGACTCCGGGGATCCGCCCGAGCGCCTCGAGCTGATCGCGCACGAAGACACCGAACTCCGGGCGCTCTCGCGTGGGGTACATGTTGGTGACGATCAGGACGCGCATCTGCTGGCGCGAACGCTATCGCCGGGCGGCAACGGACTTGGGAGTGCAGAAGATTTACTCAGCCGTCACAGAGTTGGTCAGAAGAGGTCTTGAACCGTTACGCGCAGATCTGGATGATCGGTAGCGACCTCTCGAATCCCAACTAGGAGACAGAAAATGCAGCAGCTTTCACTACGCGCGGCCGCCTGGGCGACCGACCGCTACTACGCCGCCAAGGACCAGCGCGGCCAGGCCACCGTCGAGTACGTCGGACTGACCGTCGTGCTCGGCACGGGCATCGGTTTGATCCTCACTGGCCTCGACGGACTCGGCTTCGCCACGAAGATCGGCAGCAAGTTGATTCAGGGCATCACCGGGGCGCTGGGCAAGATCCTCTGATCGCTCAGTTGCCAGCGGTGGGCATCGGCGGGGGATCGTCATAAGATCCTCCGTCGATGACACGCCACAGCGGAAGAACACAAGATGAGGCCCGCTCGATCACGATCGAGCCTGGCTTCGTAAATACGGCCGACGGGTCGGCCCTGATTTCAATCGGCGAGACGCGCGTGATCTGCACCGCGTCCGTTGACACCAACGTCCCCAAGTGGATGTCCGGCAAGGGAAGCGGCTGGGTCACTGCCGAGTACGGGATGCTCCCGGCATCCACGGGTGAGCGCAAGCGCCGCGACAAGGGCAAGCAGGATGGTCGCTCGGTCGAGATCCAGCGGTTGATCGGACGCAGCCTGCGCTGCGCGATCGACATGGAGCTGCTCGGCGAGCGTTCGGTCTACGTCGACTGCGACGTGCTGACCGCGGACGGCGGCACGCGCTGCGCGT
>JAEMRJ010000162.1 GCA_016463365.1 Thermoleophilaceae bacterium
CGAGGTGCTGGTGCGACGGGCAGTACTCCGTGCCCGGCACGATGTTGCGCATGCAGGGGGTGCTGCGACGCGTCGTTGCGCGGCAGCGCAGCCGCGAGCCGTCCGGCTTGTAGCCACGCGCGGCGTAGGTCTTGGTCACCTGCAGCGCGCGCTCGACGTGCTTGGTGATCAGGTTGTACACCACCAGCTGGTCTGTGATCGGGAAGTAGGCGCGCACCTGCTCGAAGAGGAAGCGGTCAGGGTGATGGAAATACCGCCAGTCATCGGCGATCCTGTCCATCGTCTGCTCACAGGCCTCGAGCACTGCTCCGCGCACGTCGGAGTTGACGCCGTTCACATGCTCGGTCGTGATGTAGGGAGAGATGTCCTTGTAAAGGGCTCTGCTCAGTGCGTACATTTGCGGTGCTCCCTTTTCTTGGATGGACTGGCTGGGATCAAGTATCTCGCATCTGCGTGAATATCCCGGTGTCACTTCGTTAAGCCCTGCTTAACCACTTTCAATCTTCCCAAACGTCCTGCAAAGTTGGGGATTTTTTTGTGGTTGAAGGACCAACAAACGTTTACTCCCGTTATTACGTACGAAACACCGGGGCGGATCTGTCCGAGCAATATTTTTTTGCATTTTGCGCGCAAATTGCGTGCAAAATCCAGTTGGGCTACTCCCAGCGCCGGGCCACGGGAGCCAGATCACCGCGCGAAACGAAGTGCTGAAGGTCGAGCGCCGGGTCGGTGAGCGGAAAGTCACTCCGGTGATGCGCGCCGCGCGTCTCTTCCCGGGCGAGTGAGTTGGCACCGATGAGCCTCACCAGCGGGTTTGGGCTGGCTGAGAGCTTTGCCAGGCCGTCGGCAGTTCGTTCGATCCCGGCACAGTTCCAGAGCAGCTCACGTGTGGCCGAAGGATCGGGGTCAGGGGCGTATTCCGCAGGAGCGACCTCGCCGGCTGTGACGCTTCTGAGCGTCGCCTGCGAGGGTGAATCTTCGGCGAGCGCCGAAAGCGCCGCGCGGCGCCCGAAGACCATGCATTCGGCCAGTGAGTTCGATGCGAGTCGGTTGGCACCGTGCAATCCGGTGCAGGAGCACTCACCTACGGCGAGCAGGCCGGGCAGGGTCGATCGGGCGTTGATGTCAGCGACGATTCCGCCCATCGTGTAGTGCGCGGCCGGCGCGATCGGGACGACTTCTTTGCGCGGGTCAATCCCGGCTTCCTCGATCTTTGCGAAGACGTTGGGAAAGAGCACCGGGTCGATCTGCCGGAGATCCAGAAAGACCTGGCCCGGGCTTCCGTCACTACCGGTGATGATGCGCTCAACGGCTACAGCCACATGATCTCTGGCCGCGAGCTCGTCAACAAATCGCTCACCGTTCTGATCGACAAGCGTCGCGCCTTCTCCGCGCGTGGCCTCGGTGATCAGAAAGCCCTGGTTTCGCGATTTCGAAAGCAGTGCCGTGGGATGGAACTGCAGGAACTCGAGGTCAGCAAGCTCGGCACCGGCGGCGTGAGCCATCAGCAGGCCACTGCCGACCGCCGCCGGCGGATTGGTTGATCGCGCCCACAGCGCGGCCGAGCCGCCTGTCGCCAGCAGGATTGCGCGCGCGGCGATGGTCCGCGAATTGCCGCCGACCTCGACGCGGACACCGACGCAACGCCCGTCCGCGATCACGAGCGCTCTCGCCGAGGCATGTTCGATCACCTCGATCAGCGGATGCTCGGCGACCTTCGCCGAAAGTTGACGGGTGATTCGCCGCCCGGTCGCGCTTCCTCCGGCGTGCACGACGCGGCGGCGACTGTGCCCGCCCTCGAGGCCGAGCGCGAGGCGACCGCCTTCGCGATCAAAGTCAACTCCGAGCGTGATCAGGTCTTCGACCGCGGCCGGTGCGTTGGCGACGAGCGCGCGCACCGCACTGACGCGCCCGAGGCTCCTGCCTGCGGCGAGCGTGTCCGCCTGGTGCAGCTCGACCGAGTCGTCCTCGCCCAGCGCTGCCGCGATGCCGCCCTGGGCCCAGTAGCTGGCAGTCGTGGCGAGTGCGGCCTGCGAGACCAGCGCCGTGCGAGCGCCTTCGCGAGCTGCGGTCAGCGCCGCGTAGAGCCCGGCTGATCCGGCACCGACGACGACGACTTCCGGCGTGGTCTTCACGCGGCCTCGTCGCCGGCCGCAACGCGTCTGTACAGCTCGACGACGCGAGCGGCCATCGCGTCGGTGGACCAGCGCTCGGCAACCGGGCGCCCGTTCACGCGCGGGTCTGGATCTTCAAGGATTGATGCGACCGCCGCGCGCCAGCGGCTTACATCCCATTCGATGCAGTAGGTGCCGTCGACGTCCTTGAGCAGGTCCGGTGCCATGCCCGTGGGCGTGGCGACAACGGGGACGTTGCAGGCGAGCGTTTCGAGCGCGGCCAGTCCGAAACCTTCGTACTCGGAGGGCACGAGCGTTGCGTCGACGGCATTCATGTAGTTCACGACTTCGTCCGGCGGGACGTTTCCGAGCGTGAGAATCTCCAGATCTTCGATGCCCTCGGCGACCTCGACGGCCCGGTCGTAGTGCTTGACCGGACGGTCGGGATTGAAGGGGAAGAGGACGTAGCTGCCCTCAGGGTCGATACCGAGGGCGCGGCGCGCCTGTTCGCGCGGGCGTTCCTGGAATCTGGCGAGGCTGACGCCGGTGGGCATCACGGCGATCGGGCGCTTCGTCTTCAGATTGCCCAGCGCGCGGCCGAGGTCCTCGGACACCACGGCGACCTGATCGGCCTTCCTGGCCACCGAGCGCGAGATCCTGCCAGCCCGCTTGTCGTAGACGTCAGTTCCGTGCAGCGTGACCAGGAGTGGCTTGGCGCCGGCCTTGCGCGCGACCCAGCCGGTCAGGCCGTAGTGCGCGTGGACGACGTCATATTGGCGTTCAGCCAGATGTTTCTTCAGTGGCCTGACCGCCTTGCGGTAGGCCTTGATGCCGCCGCCTTCGAACACGTAGAGCTCGGGCTCGACACCCGGAATTCGTCCAAGCGCCTCGAGCTGATCGCGTACGAAGACACCGAACTCCGGGCGTTCGCGCGTGGGGTACATGTTCGTGACGATCAGGACGCGCATCTGTGGGAGCGAACGCTATCGCCCGGTGCAGAAGTTTTACCGCTGCGTCACAGAGTTGGTCAAAAGCGGTCTTGAACCGTTACGCGTGGATCCGGATGATCCTTGCGACCGCTTGAACACGACTGAACAGGAGCAATCAGATGCAGCAACTATCACTTCGCATTGCCGCTTGGGCCACGGACCGATACTTCCGGGCCGGCGACCAGCGCGGGCAGGCCACCGTCGAGTACGTCGGACTGACCATCGTGCTCGGTACCGGCATCGGGCTGATCATCACAAGTCTCGATGCGCTCGGCTTCGCGACCAAGATCGGCAGCAAGTTGATCGGCGGGATCACGAAAGCGCTCGGCAAGATGACGTGAGGCCGCGTGCGGGCAGCCGGATCACGACGGGGAGCCTCATAAGCTCCCCGTCGATGACACGTCACAGCGGAAGAACACACGACGAAACCCGCTCGATCGCGATCGAGCCCGGTTTCGTGAACACGGCCGATGGTTCGGCATTGATTTCGATCGGCGAGACGCGGGTGATCTGCACTGCGTCGATCGACGCAAACGTCCCCAAATGGATGGCCGGTCGCGGCAGCGGCTGGGTCACTGCTGAGTATGGGATGCTCCCGGCTTCAACGGGCGAGCGCAAGCGCCGCGACAAGGGCGGCAAGCAGGACGGCCGCTCGGTAGAGATCCAGCGCCTGATCGGCCGCAGCCTGCGCTGCTCGATCGACATGGAGCTGCTCGGCGAGCGCTCGGTCTACGTCGACTGCGACGTGCTGAC
>JAEMRJ010000048.1:0-7599 GCA_016463365.1 Thermoleophilaceae bacterium
CTGACGCTGATGTGGCGCAGCACCTCGTGCATCTTGGCGAGCGGAATGTGGTGGATCTGCACTGCCTGGCGCGTGGTGATGTGCGCCTTCTTGAGCGGCGCGTGCGTCTCGGAGACGTCGCCGAAGGCGTCCATCTGGTCGGCGGTGATGCCGCCGAACGGGAGCTTCACGCGGGTCATGTTCACGCCGGGCTGACGCTGTCCGTAGACGCCCTGCTTGAGGCGGAAGCCGATGTACTGGGCCTCTTCGATCTCGCCGCCGATGAAGCGGTCGGCCTCACTCTCGAAGTCTTCAAACTCCTGCGCAATGATCGGGATGACGTGGCCCGGGACGTTCTCGAAGACCTCGGGGTTTTCTGCGGTCCCGAGCTTGTGGGTCTTGGTTCCTGATTCGTGCGTCAGCTGCATGCTGGCTTCGTGCTCCTGAGGGTCATGGGGTCATGTGCGAAAACTTGAACCCTAATCCCGACCTATCTGACTGGTTTTAGGGTATTTAGAGGATAGCGAGAATTTCGCGCCCGTGGGCAGCTGTTTGGATAACCTGAGAATGCATGCCGGATTTCACGCTCAGACCTGATCCCTCACCCGAGGACGCCGCAGCGCTGGTCGCCGCGATTGAGCGTTTCTTGAGCGACACAAGCGTGCCTCCGGCAGAGGCGGACGAAGTTGTGTCAGGTTGGCTGCGAGCCGCGCTTCACGAAGGCGTCGGCACGAGCGACAACGGCTCGCTCTGGTAGCTGGCGCTACCGGCGCAACAGTTTCTTCAGCAGATCGAGCGGGGCCAGCAGCAACGACGCGAGTTTGTGACGGCGGGTTTCGGTCAGGGCGTGGTGGGCGCGGCGTTCTGCGTCGAGTGCTGCCTGCAGCTTGCGGTTCTCGGTCACTGAGCGTGACCAGTTGTTCCACATCCGCCACTCGGCACGGATCAGTCGCGCGTTCTCGCCGGCGGCGTCGAGGCTGATCGCGCTGCTGCCGGGATTGATTGAGTGGAAAACCGCTACGAGCGCGCGCGCGTGATCCGCCGCATCGTGTTTGGCGAGCGCAATCTGACGGTTGACGGCTCCCATCTTCGGCGACCAGTCTGCGAGATCGCGCGCGAGCCGGTCAAACGAGATCGCCTCATCGGTTCCGCCGCCTGCGAAGCCGTCGGCTTCGAGTTGCCGATAGCTCTCCTCGGTCACCCAGCCGTCGCCGCCGGCGATGCCGAAGACGTACGCCGCACGTCGGCCTGACATCGCTTCGACGATGCAGCGACCGAGCCCGATCACCAGATCGGCCGCGGCGATCGCGCGCTCGGGCTCTGCGGCGAAGTCCGACTGCAGCCCGGCGAAGACGGGCTCTATTCCGGCCGATGTGCAGGCCTCGGAGACGTACTTGGCATTTGCGCCCGTCATGTAGTTGCCGAGCACGAGTGCGCTCCGCGCGACCTGCGGGTCTTCGCCCTGAGGCCCGAAACGCAGAGTGTCCACCGGTTGCGTGAGCCGCGTGATCGGCGCATGGAACGCGAGGCTTTCGACGTGCGCGCGGATGCGGTCGTTCAACACGATCAGCCGGTCGCACACGCCCTCAAGCTGGGGTGGCGACTGAAGCTGGAAGAACGAAGAGTGCACGACCATCGTGTGCGCCGCTCCGGGGTACCGCGCCGCGAGTTCAAACGCTGTGCTGCTGTCGTTGGCGAGCGTCGCCTCGCAGTTCTGCGGCAGCTCGTCGAACGCGCCCGCGACCGGGATGCCTGCACTGCGCGCATCCGCTGCTGCCTGACCGAGCTCTTCGGCGCCGTAGATCGTCACGTCGTGCCCGAGAGCCAACAGCTCCTGGGCGACCGTGAGCATGTAGGTCTCGGTTCCGCCCGTCACGACGAAGTTCGTGTGTCCGAGAACGATGCGCATCCGCCTACACCGCGCTGCGTTCTGAGAGCAGCTCGCGCGCGACCTCGCGGTCGTCGAAGATCTGGGCACTGCCATCGGCGTCGTACAGCTCGCCGGATCTCGACCCGCGCTCAAGCACCATCACGATGTCACCTGTCTTCGCCGAACTGATCGCCCGCCTGATCGCTTCGCGCCGGTCCCCCTCGACAACAAGTGAGCCGTGGTTCGAGCTCTCCGCTCCCTGCAGCAGTCCGTCACCGAGCTCGCCGGCCTCATCCTCAAGGCGCCAGCGCTGCGTGGTGAGGATCAGCACGTCGGCGAGTTCTCGCGCGACCCGCCCCTGCGCCGATCCCTGGGCGGCGTCGACGATGGTCAGTGACGAGAGCACGACGATCAGCTTGCCGCCGCCGCGGTTATCCAGCACCGAGCGCGCGGTGCGCAGGGCATGCGCGACGCCGTCCGGATTGTGGGCGAAGTCGACGATCACGTCAAGGTCGCCCGGCGCGCCGACGCGCTCGAACCGGCCGCCGAGCGGCGCAGCCTGGGAGATTCCCCACGCGGTGCTCTCCGGGTCAAGCCCGATCGCATCGCAAATCGCAAGCGCGCCCGCGATGTTCAGCGCGTTGTGCCATCCGGGAAGGCGCGTGGCAATCCCACGTGAGTCCGCGCCTTCAGTCACGGTCACCATCCCGCCGTCGACTGCGCCGGCGGCGGCGAGCACCCGGCGGTCGCTGTCCTCGTGCGCGCCGAATCGGACGACCCGACAACCGGCTGCTTCGAGCTCGTCGGCGAGGGCGCGACCGAACTCCTGATCGACTCCGATTGCCGCGAACGGGACCACGCGCCCGTCGCGCACGAACATGCTGCGCTTGCACTGCGCATAGCGCTCGAGCGTCCCGTGGCGGTAGAGATGATCCCGCGTGAGATTCGTGAACACAGCCGCCTCGGGAAGAAGATCGCTGCAACCTTCGAGCTGGAAACTCGAGATCTCGGCGACCACGACACCGCCGCCTCCACCTGCGGCCCCGCTGAGCGGTGGCCCGACGGTCGTGTTGCCGGCGACGATCGAGTCGATCCCGTTCGCTTGGAGCGCCTCGGTGATGAGCATCGCGGTCGTGCTCTTGCCGTTGGTTCCGGTGACCGCAAGCTGCGGTCGCGGATCGAGCCGCCAGCCGAGCTCGGCTTCATCGATCACCTGCAGACCGGCAGCGCGCGCGGCGACGACGATCGGCGCATCGGCGCGAATGCCGGGGCTCTTGACGAGCGTGGCAGGAGCAGGGCTGATTGCGCTCGGAAGCTCGCCGGCCTTGAGTTCAAGCCGGCTGAGCCCAAGCTCTGCGAACGCGCTCAGTGCCGACGCGTCATCGTGCAAGAGAATCTGATCGCGCGGCACCAGGCGCTTGAGCGCGCGCGCCGCGGCGCAGCCGGCCCTGCCCACACCTGCAACAACATATGGGCCGTCCGGAATGGACGGTCTGGAGACGGGCTGACGCCAGTCGCTCAGGCCGCGTCGGCCTTTTGCACCACGGACGGCAGCGCCGGAGCGGTCTTCACGCCCGGTCCTGTCGGTCCGCTCTGAGTGGCTGGTTGCACGGCGGTGGGGGTCCGGCTCCCATCGGTTGGTCCCGTGGGTCCGCTCTGGAAGGCGGGTTGCGCGGTGCGAACTGCCGAGCCGGAACTTGGCGCGGCCGAAGCCCGGTGATCCGTGCGCGGCGTGACTGTCAGACGAAACTCACTCATTTAGAAAACTCCTTGAACCGTGGGATACCGAACCGAGAAAGGCCAGTTCCGAATAATAAGGCATCTAGGCGAACGGGTGCGGATCGCGCGCCGGTGCCGCTCCGAGGTCGAGAGCCTCGCCGACCTGAATACCGTCATGTCTCCATCGAGGCCGCGCAAGGCGCTCGAGTCCGAGCGGCTCGGAGTCCCAGCCGAAGGTGAGCGGCACAAGCCCGGCGGCGACTGCCCTCGTGACGTGAAACGGTCGCGCTTGCGGAATGGAAAGGTCGATGTACGCCGGTTCGATGTCGATCGCAGAGAGTGCCTCCTCAAGCGGCCGGCCTCCGGTCAGGTCGCCCAACTCGATCAGCTCGTCTGAGGCGTAGAGGAACTGGCGATCTGCGGCGCCTGTCGGGTCCAGATGATGCACCAGGTGGTCGACCGGAGAGCGCATCTGCTCGATCGGTACAGGCGGGTGCGCCGAAGGATCGAATCGCAGCGCGAGCACGAGCGCCTCAAGCGTCGCCTTGCGCAGCGCAGCGGCAGGATCGGATCTGCTTGCTGCGCCCACCACCAGTCCGCCCGAACGGTCGACCAGGCAGCAGAGGACTGCCGGCTGGAGCTCCATCGTCACGTTGATCCAGTGCGGCGTCCAGCCGCGCCGCGCAAGTGCCTCTGCCCACTCCGTGACCTCTGCCGGGATCCCGGCCGGGTCGATCCGCTCGCGCGAGATCCGTTGGATCCAGGTCCACATGAAGGCATCGCGCTCGATGAGTTCGGCCAGCGCGGCACTACGCGCGAGCGCCGGGTCGGTGTGCGCAGCCACGCCGGAGCTGGTCAGCGGAAGAGGATTCGCAGTGCTCACGCCCGCCAGCTCCGCCGGCACCCAGCGCCGCTCGCCGGCGATCGTTTCTGCCGCGCACCAGAGTCGCTCGTCCTGGCGCGCCGGGTCGTGTCCGACTCGGGTGATCTGCCGTGCGTTGTAGGCGAAGATGCTCGCGGGATCGATCGCCCCGTCGATCTCAGAAAGGAGTCCGCCCAGCAGTTCCCCGCCGTTGTGGATCGCGAGCGCAAAGCGCTCAGCGCCCTCTGCGCGTGCGGTCAGCTCGGAATGCTCAAGAGTGCCGCTTCCCTGGACCCGCCGGTCGACCGCCGGGGTTGGACGCTCGAGCAGCGGTTCGGCGATCTCGGCGACCGTGTAGTGCAGCGCGGGCAGTCCCTCGGGCGCGAAGTTCTCAGGACGATGGACACGGGCGATTGGACCGAGCCTGTGGGCACCGCCCGCGTCGAGCCGCGCGAACTGTGCGGCACTGAGCGTCGCGCAGTTCGCCTGGTCGATCAGCGAGATCACGGCGATCTCGTCCTCGCCCGGCTGCGCCTCCGCGATCACCGCTGACAGGTCTGTGGACACTGGTCGGTCGCCCGCGACGCACGCGCTCCCGGAAATCAGCTGGGCGTAGGCGTTCAGCCGCGCGAACGGCTCGCTGCCGGCAATGAACGCGCGCAGGACCTTGTCGCGGACATCTTCAGGAAGACTCGTCGGGAGCAGCAGCAATTCCTCGGCGGTCCAGATCAGCTCATGTGCTCCGGGCTCGGCCGCGCTTCCCGTCAGCGCCGAACGGAGCGAGTGGCCGACCTCCGGCCGCGGCACGTGCTCGGCGATCGCACCGGCTTCGCGGAGCGAAGAAAGCAGATCGCCGGCGGCCCCGGGGCTCAGTCCGGTCATGGCAGCAAGCTCCGCGGGCCGCGCCGCGCCCGAGATCTCGCGCAGAAGCCCCCGGGGATCGGTCGCCGGTCGTTTGAGGTCAAAGCGCAGCTCGGCGGCAGGCCCGAGTGCGGTCAACCCTTCGGCAGAGGCCGAGATCAGCCAGCCCGCAGCGATCATCAGCCCAGAATCAGCGCGAGCAGCGCGACGGCAGAATCCGGCAGGCCGAGGAACTCGGGTACGCGCACGTCGTCAATCCCTCCGACTGCGCGCAGCGGGACGCCCAGCTCGGTGGCAGCGAGGTAGGCCGACTGCATCGCCGCTCCACTTTCGATCAACGCGTAGCGGTATCCGCGCGCGCCGTACTTGCGCGCCGGGCCGGAGATGTCGGCGGAGATGAAGATCAGCGGACTTGCGCGCTCGAGCAGCTTGTCGCAGCCGGGCTCCGGGATGAACATCGCTTCGGCACCGTCCGCGTCGCCGAGTCGGTGGAGCGTGCCGGCGAACGGGTCGAGCCACCACAGCCCCGGGCTGAGCTCGCCGACGCTTCTGCGCAGCACGAGATGAATGACGAGCGGATACAGCGCGCCAGCCGAGGGGTTGCCTCCACGCTTCGTGCCGTTGCCGGATTCGCGCACGGTGTAGATCGCAGCCAGCATCGCCGAGAGCTGCGCGAAGTCCGGATCGCAGAACGGAGTGTCCGCCGTGCTCGAGCTGCGCGTTCTGGTCAGCTCCAGCACGGATGAGTCCACGGGTTCGAGGGCCACAACGTCTGCGGAATTCAGGTCGGGCCGGTAGCGCCTGCGCTGAAGCCCCACGACTGTCTCGTCGCTCGCTGCTGTCCCCAGCGCGGTGCCCAGCGAGCCCTGGCGATGAAAGATCTGCCACGCGTCCGCACCGTCCACCAGCGCGCCGACTTCAAAGAGCGCCTCGATCAGCTCGCGGGCGCCCTCGCCGTTCGCGGCGAGCAGTTCGCTGACCGTCGTGCGCCCGTCGCAACCCGACAGCACCCGCGCGACGTCATCGCCTTCGAGCTCGACAACGCGGTCGCCGAGGTCGATCGCTGTCCGTGCGCGAGCGTTGTCGCTCCACGCGATCGAACCGGCAACAAGTGGAGTGAGAATTTCGAAGTCGCGTGGCTCAGTCATCTTCCGCGCGAAAACTACACGGCGCCGGGTTCAGCGCGTCAAAGGCCAAACGGCGAAGTGCCCGAGAGCCGGGCGCTCCAGTCGCCGATCTTGCCCACAGCCATCAAGATCCCGAAGATGATCAGGAGCGAGCCCGCGCCGACCTGAAAGCGTCGGCTCTGCTTGGTCAGGCCGCCCATTCCCGGCGCGATGCTGTCGGCCAGAACTGCCACCAACAGCAGTGGCAGGCCGAGGCCCATCGAAAACACGAACAGCATCGCGCCGCCGGTCAGGGCATCGCCCGAGGACGCCGCAAATGTCAGCGCCGTCGCAAGCGCTGGGCCGATGCAGGGCGACCAGCCGATCGCGAACGCCATGCCCAGTCCGGCCGCAGCGACGCGGCCCTTGGGTGGCTTCAGCTCAAGGCGGTGTTCGCGTTCAATCCACCAGGGCAGTCGCGGCACAACCATCAACACACCAAAGACGGCGATCAGCGTTCCGGAAATGATCTCCAGCGTCCGGCGGTTTTCCAGCAGAAAGCCTCCGGCCGCTCCCGATCCGAATCCGAGCAGCACAAACACAGTGGTGAATCCGCCCACGAACAGTGCGACTCGCAGCAGCCGATCCTGCGATTCGCCGCCCGAAATAAAAGCGATGTAGCCCGGTACCAGTGGCAGAAAACATGGCGACAGAAAGGAGACCGCGCCTGCCGCAAACGTGATCAGGAATGTCGCGAGGCTCGCGTCGCGCACAGCGATCAGATCTGGCCGAGCGCGTCTTCGAGCTGTTCTTTGCTCACGGCGCCCGGAAAGACCTCTACGACTCGCCCGTCTTTGTCGATCACCATCGAGTTCGGCTGGCCGGTGAAGCCGAGCTCGCCCTCTGTTTCACGGTCAGGATCGCTGATGTCGTATTCGTGCGTTAGCCCGTGACGCTTCTTGTAGGCGAGCGCTTCGGACTGCGTGTCCTCGACGTTCACGCCGATGAACACAACATCAGGATTGGCCTTCTGAAAAGCGGCGATGTCCGGAGCCTCTTCGTTGCAGATCGGACACCACGACGCCCACACCTGCACCACCACGGGCTTGCCGCGGAAGTCCTCCAGTGCAACGGTCTTGCCCGGATCGGCGACGTCGGGTCCGGAGATCGCCGGGGCGGGGTCACGGTCTGCGCCGGGGTCT
>JAEMRJ010000048.1:7699-15148 GCA_016463365.1 Thermoleophilaceae bacterium
GGCGACGTCGGGTCCGGAGATCGCCGGGGCGGGGTCACGGTCTGCGCCGGGGTCTTCGGTGGGTGCCGTCTGCGCGGCGGTGGCGTCGACCTCGCCCGTGTCAGACCCGGAGGCGAGGATCACCCCGGCCGCGATCGCGATCAGCGAGAAGACAAGGATGCCGGCGACGATCTTCTTCTGGTTCGGATTCATCCTGCACGATCGTAAACCGATTCACATCGTGCACGGCCGATCGCTGAAGCGCGTCGGAATCGTCAGAGCTCGAAGATCTCGTCGTGGTGCAGCCCGGCCCGCTTCATCCGATCAACCGACGGAGTGCCGTCGTCGAAGGCCTGAAAGAGGTCTCTCGCCTCGGCCTGGTGCTTGGTGGTCGGACCGTCCAGGATCGGCGCCTCTGCGCTGCCAAGACTGACGAACGGCGTGAGCGTAGGACTCATCGCGTCGCTGGACTCGGCCAGAATGCCGTCCATCATGTCGTCGGCTTCGTAGGCAAAGTCTTCGGCGAACTCGGTCATGGCGGCTCCTTGCAGAAGGGTCAGTGTGCGTCGAACCTTCAACCTACCGAGAATGCGAGAAAGTTGGTGCAAACGATGTCGAACGTTTGTCGGCCCAACTCATGCAGCAGTCAGGCGGACGGAACGTCCAGGTTCCCGGCACCCGCGAGGCATTGTCGCGGGTGCCGGGGCCTGACTACTGAGGTGCGTTCGGGTCTGAAGGCAGGCAGACCATTCCGGGCGGGCATGTCGTGCCGCCCCCGCCTCCGCCATCAGGCACGCCTGTCCAGGTCTGGCACGTTGTGTTGCCCGTGGCGTCGGCAAAGCAAATCGTCACGCTGTGGGGCCCGGGACTCACGTAGTTGACGACCCACGGCGATGTGCAAGCCACGGCGGGCGAGCCGTCCAGGCTGCATGTTGCGGACGGGGGGACAGCCCCGGACGCAGTCCACGCGCAGGCAAGGGTGGTTCCGTTGATGTTGCACTGCACGGCTGGCAGCGGTGGCGGGATCGTGTCAACGGTCCACGTCCTGCACGCCTGCGGGTATGCGTTTCCGATCGGGTCAATCGGCCTGAAGCAGAACGTGTGCTCGCCCTCCGAAAGCCCGGCGTAGCTCATCGGGTCGATGCAGGCTGACCATGCCGACCCGTCCAACTGGCACTCGAAGCTCGAGTCCGGTGGGTAGCCACCGAACGTGAACGTCGCAGTGGTTGATCCGACTGTGCCGCTCGGTCCGCTCTCGATGTACGGGAAGTAGTCGACGACGATGTCGCTGATCGTCCAGGTCACCGAAGCTGTCGAGCTGGTGTTGCCCGCTGAGTCACGGCTACGCACTGAGTAGACATGCGTACCCGGTGACAGGTCGGTCAGCGTCATAGGACTGAATGCAGATACGTATGCGCCGCCGTCCAGCGAGGCAAGGTGTCCTGTCCCTGGTTCCGTGTTGGAGAAGCTGATCGTGGCGCTCGTCTGCATACTGGGACTGCTCGATGGCGACACAAGCGTCACAGTCGGCACTGGAGGCGGAATCGTGTCGACCGTCCAGCTGGTGCAGGCCGCCGGGCCCGGCCCGGCGACGTTCACCCCGCGCACGCAGAACTGATGCGCTCCTTCGGCGAGCCCGCTGTAGTACACCGGCGAAGTGCAGGTCACCCATGCGCCGGAGTCCATGCGGCACTCGTCGGAGGTTGAATCCTCGCCAGCCGGCCTGAATGTGATTCTCGCCGAATTGGTTGGGCTTGTGCTGGTCGGGCTGCTCAGGATGATCGGAGCGGCAGGGGGTTCAATCCTCGTCCATGTGAAAGGCGCGCAGCCGATGTTGCCAGCAGCGTCAGTTGCGCAGATCGTCACGGTATGCGAGCCCGAGGAGATGCCTGAGAGGAGCCACGGCGAGCTGCATGAATCCTTCGGGCCGCCGTCGAACTCGCAGGTCACCGAGACGATTGGCTGAGCGTCGACGATGGTCCAGGTGAAGCTGAGGGATGTCGATGGCGTGTCTCCAGTGGGCGAGGTGATTTCGACCTGCGGCACGAGCGTGTCCACCCGCCAGGTGCGACAGACCGGGCTCGACGTGCCGGCTGCATTGACGGTTCGGACACAGAAGCTGTGAAAACCCTGGCCCAGCGTGTTGAGATTGAACGGCGACACGCACGGCGCCCATGGAAGCGCGTCCCGCTGACATTCATAGACGTCTCCGGGCTGTGCCCCGGTGAAACTGAAGCTCGCCGAAGTGCTCGCAACATAACCGGACGGTCCGCCGGTGATCTGCGGCGGATCCGGCACCGGGACATATTCGAAGCTACGGCAGGCGGTAGAAACACGATTGTCGGCAAGTCGCCTGCCGCTCACGCAAAATGTGTGCGCGCCGGGATTCACGGTGGTGGAGAAGGTGCCGCCGTACAACGAGCTCAGCGGGCAACCGACAGACGTGCCATCGAGCGTGCAGGTCAGCGCGACCTTGTCGACGATCACCTGAATGCAAACGACATTCTCTGGGTAGCACGGATTGGGCAGATAGACCGGCTCGCTCGTCTGGTAGCTGAACGAGACCGCAGGGTCGGTGATCAGGCCACTCGGGCCCCCCGTGATCGACACCGAGAATGGCGGCAGCGTGATCACGATCTGGAGGGTCCGCGTCGAAACGTTGCCCAGAGCGTCCTGGCAGGTCACGTTGATGGTGTTCGCTCCAGCGACGAGGGTGACCGTCGAACCGCTCGGCGGGGTGCAGCTCGGCGCGCTGCCATCGTTGTCGCTTGCCGTATACGTCAGCGTGGCCGGACCGGGTGAGTTCGACTGCGAGAGACTGAGCGGGCCGATCGCGGGCGGAATTGTGTCGACAGTCCAGGTGCGGCAGTCCGGCGAGATGTCGATGACGCCGCCGGAGTTGGTTGCGTACACGCAGAATGAGTGTGCGCCGTCGCTCAGCCCGGTCACCTCGAACGCGCTCGCGCAGTCCGTCTCGCCGCCGCCGTCGAGCTTGCAGGTGAAGCTCGAAGTTGCGTTGTTGGATTCGAAGCTGAAGACTGCGCTTGTCGAGCTGGTACGAGCGCTCGGGCCATCCGTGATCGTCGTCTCCAACTCAATTGCTTCGAAGGCCGCGTTGCCGCAGCCCACGTTGCCGGCTGGGTCAGTGGCGCAGATTCGGACCTCGTACGAGACGTTGTCGGCGATCGCGATCACCCATGGTGAGGAGCAGCTGACCGGTGCATCCGAGTTCAATTCGCAGGTCACATCAGTGCTCGAAGCCTCGACGCTGAAGTAGATCGCCGGTCCTCCCGAGTGGATGGTGACCGTCGGCGGGGTCGTGTCCACGATGAAGCTGGTGCATGCCGGCGTCAGGTCAGGCCCTGTCCTGCCAATCGCACGAACGCAGAAACGATGGAAACCGTCAGGGAGCGGCGCGCTGGTCGCAGGCGATGTGCAGGGTGTATAGGACTGATCGTCCCAGCTGCATTCGAACGTCGAATCGGGCAAATTGGCGGTGAATGCGATTGACGGAGTGCTCGTTGCGATGTTGGCTGGCGGCGGGTTGGGGATTGTCGTGTCGGGCATTGGACAGTCTCCGTTGGCCCAGGGGTTGACCTTCACGAGGGTCGCGGAACTTGCGCTCTGGAGTGTCGTGGTGGAGCCGCCCGTGGTGCAGCCGTTTCTGAGCAGCTGCGACGTGATGTTCAGCGATGCGCTCGACCACGGCACGTTGGGCAGTTGATCCCAAAGAATCCGCACGGTGTCCAAGGCGGTGTCGGCGTCGAGATCGACTGCGGTGGCGGTTCCGAGAATCGTCGCCACCGCCCCGCCGGCTCCACGAGCGATTCCGCCGAGGCGAAGCTGGGTACCGCTTCGTGAAAGCAGATAGATGTCTCCGCCCCAGGCCGGTAGTGCTGCGGGGAATACGAAGCTTGCCGTGCCGACCTTCGAGCCCGACGGGCAGGTGTCGGAGGCCAGCTGGGCGTCTGAACAAGTTGCTGCAACGGCATCGATCGCCGGCTGATTCAGGGCTGTGCCGTGGACCGGCGTGATCTGAATGCTCTTTGTGACCGAGCTCTGCGTAGTCGCATCGGCGGTGGAGATCGTGAACGTTGAGTTCATGCCCGTTGCGCTTCCGACGAGGCTGTCAGTCGGCGAGACTGCGGCGACCGGGGCGTAGGCAACAGTGCCACAGCCTGTCGGCAAGAAGCTGCTGCTCTTGCCCACGACGACGTTGGCATACGAGGTGAGGGTCGCCTGCGTCGTTGCTGCCGTGCATGAGCTCGGGTTCAGCGTGAAGTAGGGCCCGCTCTGCGAGGAGTTGGCCTTCGCGTTGAGGACCAAGTCGATCTTGTCGATGGTTGCATTCAGTTTTGTGCCGAAGCTTGACTGGATCTGACGGGGAATCAAGGTGAAGCTGACGCTGGTCGGCTGCGCAACCGGCAGAGCGTTTGAGACCGCGCCGGTGAAGCTCAGCTTTTTGTAGCCGGTTGCGCGCGTCATGAAGCCGAGTGAAGCGGTGTTCGCGCCGGACGGTGTCGTCATCACGTAGACCTGTCCGGTCATCGTCACCGAGCTGATGCTCGAGCGGCGCCATTTGACGGAGACCGTTCCGACGACGCTGGCAGGTGGGCACTTGTCCGCGGCCAGCTGGGTGGAGGTGCATTTCGTGGTGGCCGCCGCCTGGTTGAACTGGAGTCCGGGTGGTGCGGTGATCGAGAGATCGCGCAGGTCATCGCCGCCGCTCGAGTCTGCATTCGCCGCGTCCGGGTCAATCGAGATGGTGAGCTTTGGGTGGCCGGCGGCCTGCGCGGGCGCAGCCGTGACGGAGAAGGTCGGGACGGTGTAGGCGGCGTTCGCCTGCGATGAAACGACAAGCAGCATCACTGCGGCAAGCGTGAACACTGCACATGCCGCAACTCCGCGTGCGCGCAAAAGGTTGAGCGAATACATACTGCGGATCTCCCCCGAGATTCCGGCGTCCTGCCTGATGTGAGCTGCTGTGCTCATCCCCCCGAGCCAGCCGAACATCAGATACTACCGGGTTATGCGCGTCGATGCAAGTCCCCCGATTGGGTGAACTTCACTACCGCCAGGTAATGCGCGCCGCGCTAAAGCGGAATGTTCCCGTGCTTGCGCTATGGCTTGACCACGGTGAACTTCAGCGTCCTCGTCGCCGAGCCGATTCCGGAATTTCCGACGGCATCCGTGGCGGTGAGCAGCACCTGGTAGTCACCTGGCTTCAGTGTTGTGCCGCCGATCCGCCCCCCGAAGGACAGTGAGGTGGTTCCGAGCGCGCCAGACGTCTTCGCCGTCTTCACTGTCTTGACAATCGTGCACTTCTTCGCCGTTTTGTTCTTGCTTGTCGCTTTCACACACCTTGATCCGGACGTGCGCCCCGGGGTCCGCGACTGGAACTCAAGCGTGACTGAACCTGCCTCGTTCAAGGCGAAGGAGATCTTCGTGCCCTTTCTGGGCTTGGACTTGGCCACGGTCAGCGCTTTGACCTTCTTGTCGATCGCGAAGCTCTTGTTTGACAGCTTGGCGCTGGTGATCGAGGGAGCGCTGGTGTCAGCCGGGAACGGCAACGGCGAAGCCGGGATCACCGGCTTCGGAATGATGTGCGCGTAGACGTCGTACTCGGAGTCGACGTCGTCGCTCGTCAGCAGAGCGTTCGTGTTGTAGGCGATGATGCTGCCGTCAGCCGAAGCACCCCAGCGGCGATTGATCGGCGGGTTGTCGTCGAACTGGAGGTTCATGTTGACCGAGCTGTTGGCATCGGTGGGCCCGGTCGAGATGAGCTTCACCGGTCCGCCGTTGAACCGGGCGTAGATGTCCGAGGAGTCAGCGTCGTTGTCGCTGGGCACATATGAGTCGCCACTCGAGAAGATCACTGCCGAGCCGTCCTTGCTGACCAGCTCGATCGTCGCGCCGCCATCTTCGGTGTCGCCCGCTGCCGCGGTGCCGCCGGTGAGCAGCGTGAGCACGTTGCCGGCCCCGGGCGGACCGACGGAGTAGCCGTCGTTGTCGTTCACGTCTGCGTCGTCCCCGTCAGCTGCGAGCAGCGGCGAGCCGGAGTTGAAGTAGACGGTGTCGCCGTCGGGGGACATGTCACCGAAGGTGCTGTGGCTGTTGCTCGCCGGATCGAGCGGGGAGGTTGAGACCCAGCGTGGCGAGATGCCGTCAAAGGTGAAGACGTCGCGCTTGTTCGTGTCGTCGATGGGAGTGAGCTGGATCGTTGTCTCGAAGGCGACGGCCGTGCCGTCGTGTGAGACGCCGCGGCAGTCCGTGATGCCCAGGATCTGCGGCGACGCCTCGTCTTGAGAGGTCGATGCCTGCGTCGTGACGCCGGACTGCCGACGGTAGACGTCGTAGCCCGTTCCATCGGTGTCAGAGACGACCATCGCTGAGCTGATCGCGAATGCGGTCACGCTGCCGCTGTCTGATGCGCCGCAGAATTCGGCGTCGGTGTTCAACTGAGGGTCGTCGGCCGAGGTGGAGACCTGCGTGGCATCCGGCGTCGGATCGTTCGGTCGGTACGCGTAGATGTCCTCGCCGCCGCCATCCTGGTCGGTCAGCGCGAATTGCTGATCGCTGCTGAAGTACACCACCGAACCATCGGGGGTCACACCCTCAAAGTTGACGAACGAGGTGAGAGTCTGAGGGTCGTTCAATGATGTAGAAACGAGCTTGGCCACACCGTTCGTGATTGCATATATGTCGGTCCCCGACCCGTCAGTGTCGGCGACGGGGTCGAGCTGGCCGGTCGTCTCGACATAGAATGTCGACCCGTCGTCGGTGGCCCCGACGAGAGTGAGCGCGACGCTGGTGGCGAGCCCGGGAGTCAGAAACGTGATCGCGCCGTCCTTGTTCAGGTAGACGTCCCTCTGCTGCGGGTCTTCAGCGTCTGCGATGTCCGCAGGATCCAGCGGATCGCTGGTGCTGAAGAGCACGCCCGAGCCGTCCTGAAGCACTATCCCGTTGTCGTTGTAGGTATCGGTGTTCTTCGTGATCAGGCGGGTGAACGGATCTTCCGCCACGGCCGCCTCAGGGCCAATGAGCGCGCCGAGCGCGATTACACAAGCAATGGACTTCGCACGCCAGTTTCTCATGCGACGAAACTACCAATTTTTCTCCGCGCCAACGAGTGGCGCACGGGCTACAGCGGAATATTCCCGTGCTTGCGCTTGGGCCGCTCGACTCGCTTGTTCTGCAGCATCTCAAGCGCCTTGATCAGCTTCGGGCGCGTCTCGTGGGGCACGATCACATCGTCGATGTAACCGCGCTCGGCAGCGCTGTAGGGGTTTGCAAAGCGCGCCTTGTAGTCGTCCATCAGCTTCTGGCGACGTTCGTCAGGTGTTGGTGACGCGCCGATGTCCTTGCGGTAAATGATGTTGACTGCGCCCTCGGGGCCCATCACCGCGACTTCTGCGGTCGGCCAGGCGAAGTTGAAGTCGGTGCCCAGGTGCTTGGAGGCCATGACGTCGT
>JAEMRJ010000003.1 GCA_016463365.1 Thermoleophilaceae bacterium
ACTCGGACATCGTGCTGCCGGCCGCCACCTGGTACGAGAAGCACGACATCTCCAGTACTGACATGCACCCGTTCGTCCACCCGTTCAACCCGGCGATCAGCCCTCCGTGGGAGGCACGGACCGACTGGGACATCTTCAAGACGATCGCGCATCAGTTCTCGAAGATGGCCGAGAAGCACCTCGGTACCCGCACCGACGTCGTGATGGCACCGCTCCAGCACGACACGCCGGACGAGATCGCGCAGCCAATGGGCGAGGTGCGCGACTGGAAGCGCGGCGAATGCGAGATGAAGCCGGGCGTGACAATGCCCAAGTTCATCCCGGTCGTCCGCGAGTACCCGCGCGTGTTCGAGCAGATGACAAGCCTCGGACCGCTTGCCGGCGAGCTCGGACTCCAATGGAAGGGCGTCTCCTGGGACGTTGAAAAGCAGGTCAAAGAGCTGGCACGTGCCAATGGCGCAATCAACGGTGGCGACGGAACCACTGCGTCGCTGGAGCGCGCCGACCAGGTCTGCGAAGCGATCTTGCGCTTCAGCGGAACGACCAACGGCGAGCTCGCAGTGCAGGGTTGGAACACGCTGGCCAAGCGCGTGGGCCGTGACCTGAGCGGTGTCGCCGCCGACCGCGAAGACGAGCTGATCACGCTTGAAGAGATCCAGCACCAGCCGCGCAAGGTGATCGCCTCGGCCGAGTGGTCTGGCGTCGAAGGCCGTGACCGCCGCTACTCGCCGTTCACCGCCAACGTCGACCATCAGATCCCGTGGCGCACGCTGACCGGTCGTCAGCACTTCTATGTCGACCACGAGTGGATGCTCGACTACGGCGAGGGCCTGGCCACATACCGCCCGCCCGTCGACCTGCACGCTTACGTCTCAGATCCGCAGCTACGAGATCCCGGTCGGCCCGAGGTCGTGCTGCGCTTCCTGACGCCGCACTCGAAGTGGTCGATCCACTCGACCTACCAGGACAACCTGATCATGCTGACGCTCTCGCGAGGCGGGCCGGTTCTGTGGATGAGCCCGGAAGACGCCGAGCAGATCGGCGTCGCCGACAATGACTGGCTTGAGCTCTTCAACCGCAACGGCGTCGTCGCGTGTCGCGCGGCGGTCAGCCACCGCATTCCCAAGGGGACGTCCCTGATGTACCACGTGCAGGACCGCCACGTGAACGTCCCCAAGACAGAACTCACGAAGACGCGAGGCGGAATCCACAACTCGCTGACCCGTATCAACATCAAGCCGACCCACCTGATCGGCGGCTACGCGCAGCTCTCCTACGCGTTCAACTACTACGGACCGACCGGCAACCAGCGCGACGAACTGATCGTTGTGCGCCGGCGCGTCGAAGAGGTCACCTACTAATGAAAGTTCGCGCGCACATCACGATGGTGATGAACCTCGACAAATGCATCGGGTGTCACACCTGCAGCGTCACCTGCAAGAACGTCTGGACCAACCGTCCCGGCGCCGAATACATCTGGTTCAACAACGTCGAGACCAAGCCCGGCGAGGGATATCCACATCGCTGGGAAGACCAGGACAAGTACCAGGGCGGGTGGGTTGTCGACAAGAAGGGCAAGCCTCAGCTGCGCAGTGGCGGCAAGGTGAAGAAGCTGATGAACATCTTCTTCAACCCGAATCTGCCGACGATCGACGACTACTACGAGCCGTGGACCTACGACTACGAGACGCTGCAGAACGCGCCCGCGCAGAAGCACCAACCGGTGGCCCGGCCGAAGTCGCGCATCACCGGCAAGAACATGGCCGTCGAGTACGGACCCAACTGGGAGGACGACCTCGCCGGCGGTAACGAGCGGGCGATGAACGACCCGAACATCCGCGGCGAGCTGGAAGACAAGCTGCGCGCCGACTACGAGCAGGTCTTCATGATGTACCTGCCGCGAATCTGCAACCACTGCATCAACACCACGTGCATGGCGTCGTGCCCCTCGGGGTCGATCTACAAGCGCGAAGAGGACGGAATTGTCCTGATCGATCAGGACAGCTGCCGCGGTTGGCGTATGTGCGTGTCCGGTTGCCCGTACAAGAAAGTCTTCTTCAACTGGTCAAGCGGCAAAGCCGAAAAATGCACGATGTGCTTTCCGCGCATCGAAGCTGGCCAGCCGACCGTCTGCGCAGAGACCTGCGTCGGGCGCATCCGCTACATGGGCGTACTGCTCTATGACGCCGACCGGATCGAAGAGGTCGCCGGAACCGCCGACGAGAAGGAGCTGATCGACGCTCAGCTGTCGATGATCCTCGACCCGGACGACCCGGAGATCCAAGCGGCAGCGTTGGCCGACGGGGTCCCGCCCGACTGGATCGAAGCCGCGCGCCAGTCTCCGACCTACGCGCTGATCAAGCGCTTCGGCGTGGCCGTGCCGCTGCACCCCGAGTTCCGTACGATTCCGATGGTCTGGTACGTGCCGCCGCTCTCGCCGCTGACCTCGATCTTCGAGGGCGACGGCGCAGAGGCCGACCCGGACGATGTCTTCCCGGCGATCGAGTCGATGCGGATCCCGATCGAGTACCTCGCCAACCTCTTCACAGCCGGCGACACCGAGCGGATCCGCGTGATCCTCAGGCGCCTCGCCGCGATGCGCATGTACATGCGCGAACACTCGATGATGGAGGACGACGAACGTCGCGAAATCGACACCGGTGACCTGGACGGCGCGCAGATCCAGCGGCTGTTCGAGATTCTCGCCATCGCCAAGGCCAAAGATCGCTTTGTGATCCCCGCGCGCCGCGGCGAGGTCGGGCGCGACCCGTTCAAGGCGCAGGGGGGCACCGGCTTCCCGATCGATTTCTCCAACCCCGAGGAGTTCTCGAAAGACGGCCCTGGCGGCGCCTCATCGCCGAGCGGATCAGAGCTTCCGATGCTTCCAGTTCAGATGGTCAATCCCGGCGGCGTGGGCGTGGACCCGGAAGCCGAGGTCAAAGCATGAAACGCAAGCGCATAACCGCGCACGAAAACCGCGTGACCGCATGGAGCATCACATCGGCGCTGCTGCGCTACCCCGATGCCGAGCTTGCGGCGGCGCTTCCGGCGATACGCGAAGCGACCGTCGCTGCGCGTCTGCCGGAGGGCGACCGTGTGGTGCGATTGATCGACGGCTGGCTGGATCGGGACCTGATCGAGCTTCAGACCGAATATGTCGAGGTTTTCGACATGGGCCGGCACAGCTCGCTGTACTTGAGCTGGCACCAGTACGGCGACCGCCGCCAGCGCGGACTCGTTCTGCTCAAGCTGAAGCGCGGCTTCCAGGAGCAGGGTATGTCTCCGACGGAGGACGAACTTCCCGACTGGTTGCCACTGATGCTCGAGTTCGCAGCGCTTGCGCCGGATCCGGTCGGGGCCGACCTGCTGGAGAAATGGCGCGCAGCGATCGAGCTGGTTCGCAAAGCCCTGCACGATGACGGCCACCCACAGGCTGCGTTGCTCGACCTCATTTCGGCGACGTTGCCGAGAATCGGCAGCAACGTGCTTGAGGCCGTCGAGCGCCTGCTCGCCGAGGGGCCACCCGATGAAGAAGTCGGGCTGGAGCCTTTCGGTCCTGACAATGAAATGCCGTCCAGTTTCCTGCCGACCCCCGAGCAGTTCACACCGACTGGAGGTCGGCGATGAATGACACAATGAATCTCCTGGTCTGGGGAGCGATCCCCTACGCCGTGATTGCGATCTTCGTGGTCGGCCACCTCTGGCGCTACAAGACAGCTCAGTACTCGTGGACGACACGCTCGTCCCAGCTGCTGGAACGCAAGTGGTTGGCCGTCGGAATATTGCTCTTCCATCTGGGCATGCTTGCCGTGCTCGGAGGTCACATCGGCGGAATTCTCGTGCCGAAAAGCGTGACCGAGGCAGTCGGAATCAATGAGGACATGTACCACACCGTCGCGGTCGTGATGGGCAGCCTGGCGGGCATTGCGATGACCTCTGGACTGCTGATCCTTGCCGTGCGACGCGTCGGCAACGAGCGCGTACGCGCGGCATCGATACCGCGCGACTATCTGACCGTTGCCGTGCTGCTGCTCGTCGTCTGCACCGGAATGATCAACACGTTCGGCGTGCAGCTGCTCGGCGAGGCCTACGACTACCGCGAGTCGGTGTCTCCGTGGTTTCGCGGGATCCTCATGCTGCAGCCCGATCCGGCGCTGATGGCCGAGGCACCGTGGTCATTCAAGCTGCACGCAGCGTCGGCGATGCTGCTGTTCGCAATCTGGCCGTTCACGCGGCTGGTGCACGCCTGGAGCGTCCCGGTGGGATTTCTCACCAGGCCGCACATCATCTTCCGCAGGCGCGATTCAGTCGCGCAATAGTGGCGGGGGCCGGCCTGTTGGGGAACGGGCCGGCCGAACCGCCTTACTCGAAGCGGTCGGTTGTTTCGCGCACGGTCGTGAGCAGCTTCTTGTGAAAGTCTCCGTCCGCGTCGCCAACGGTCTCGTTTGCAATTTGGATGTAGATGCGTTTGAGCTGCGGGATCAACTTGCGCCCCTGCGTCGTCAGTTCGACGACGCGCCGGCGTGAGTCGCCCGGGTCCACGCTGCGCTTGAGCAGGTTTTTTGTCTCCAGCCGGGCAATACTGCGACCGACAGAGGGCTCGTCGACCTCCACTGCCTCAGCGAGCTCCTTCTGGCTGGCCTGGCCGAGCTCTGCAAGCTCGAGCAGTACAACGTCCTGACCGGGCTGGAGGCCGTGTTTGCGCAGGAGATCGACCTTGCGTCCGCGCTGGGCCATCGCCAGCCGTCGCAATGCACGTACAACCTCGTTCGCCTGTTCGAAATCCATCGCCATTTACTTGTGCGGTTAGGTAAACCGCCCACGGCATGTTAGAACGCCGTGTTCGCGACTTCGCGCGGCGCCGTCGATCAGCTTCGCAGCAGCTGAACGCGCACGCTGTCTCCGGAAGACAGCTCGGTCAGGTCCTGCCCCAGCAGCGCCAGTGCATCCGTTCCGACGGTCGAAGAAACCGCGTGCGAACGTTGGTTGGGCGCGGTCAGCTCGGCGACCAGGTCGCCACCATCGTCGAACAGGCGGCAGCGCAGCGCCTGCGTGAAGCCGAGCTTCTTGCGCACGCTCTGTCCGCGAAAGCGCGCCGTGAGCATCAGCGGCCGGCGGTCTGCTCCGGACAGGCACGAAAGGGCTGCAGTGGCAAAGAGCTGAAAGGTGACATACGCAGAGACCGGATTGCCGGGCAGGCCAAGGACGAGCGTTTCGCTTCCGTCCGCACGCCTGAGCGCTCCGAACCATGTTGGATGGCCAGGGCGAAGTGCGACCTGCCAGAAGACCTGCTCAACGCCGGCACCGGCCAACGCGGCCTTCACGTGATCGTGTTCACCCATCGAAACGCCGCCGCAGACGATCAGCACATCGCAGTCTTTCAGGCCCAGCCCAAGTGCCGCGTCGACCGCAGGTCGCTCGTCGGCCACGCGCGTGCTCAGCGAAACCAGCTCGGCGCCGGCGGCGCGCACGAGCTCGGCGAGCATCAGGGAATTTGAGTCGTAGATCTGGCCGTGGGCCAGCGGTTGTCCCGGTACGACGAGCTCATCGCCGGTCGCGATCACCGCAACCCGCGGGCGCGCCCGCACGGAGACCCTGTCTTCGCCGATCGACGAAAGCATCGCCAGCTCGCCGGCACCGATCAGCTCGCCGGCGCGGAGCACGGTCTGCCCGCGGGCGATGTCGTCGCCGGCAGGCCTGACGTCCTGAGCTGCGGCGATCGGAGCAGAAGCAAGCAGTTCGTCTTCTTCAAGAACTGCATGCTCGACGCGGATCACGGCGTCAGCGCCTTCTGGCATTGCCGCGCCGGTCGAGATCCGCATCGCGCAGCCGGAGAGCAGCTGGAGCTGCGCCGGAGCGCCGGCGCGTGATTCGCCGGTCAGTCGCAGGCGCGCGGGGGAATCCGAGCCGGCGTCGACTGTGTCGACCGAGCGCAGCGCGAACCCGTCCATGGCGGAGTTCGCGAAGGGCGGCAGATCGAGCGCGCTGACGACGTCTTCGGCGAGCACGCGGCCCGCCGCGTCGGCGAGCGCGACAGTCGTGGCGGGCAGGACTTCCGCGCGGTCCGTGATCAGCGCGATCGCCTCGTCCAACTGCAGGGCGCCGCTCAGTGTCCGCCACCCTCGATCAGAAGCAGCGCCATGGCGTGCTCAAGCGTGTCGAGCAGCGGCTCGCCGGCTTCCGCGATCGCACGGGGATTCCCGGGAAAATTGACGATCAGAGTGCTGCCACGCAGTCCGGCGACGCCGCGGGACATCATCCAGTACTTCGTGTGAGGCTTTGACGCCAGGCGCATCGCCTCGGCGATTCCGGGCGCTGCGCGGTCGATCACGCTGGTCGTCGCCTCTGGTGTGACATCCGACATCGCCAGCCCGGTGCCACCGGAGGTGAAAATTGCGTCAACCTCGCCAGAATCGGCCCAGTGGCGCAGACGATCGGCGATCAGCTCCTGATGGTCCGGGATCAGCTCGCTGGTGACTAGTCGCGCGCCGAGGCTCCCGACAAAGGCGGCGAGCGCAGGGGTGCCTTCGTCATTACCTTCGCCAGCCGATTTGCTGGTCGAGATTGTGATCGTCACGATGCGCATTCCGCGCTCGCGGCCGGGGCTTTCGGGTGATTCGATGTTCATGTCATAACCATATACTTGTCCGGTTGAGTATCGCGTATGATCTGGCAATGAATATCACGGTGCGGTTGTTCGCGATGCTGAAGGAGCAGGCAGGAAAGGGAGAGCTCGAACTCGAACTCGCCGCCGGCACCTCTGCGCGCGAAGCGCTCACAGCGGCAGGAGTCGCCGCTGGCATTTCAGAGCTGCTCGATCGCATGCCCGTGGCGCTCGCGGTGAACCGCGAGTACGCGAACCTGGACTCTGTACTCGTCGATGGCGACGAGCTGGCGGTGATTCCGCCGGTCAGCGGTGGCGCCCCCGAAGCAGATCTGCCGCAGATTCATGCCGCGATGACCGTTGAGCCGCTTTCCGCAGATCGCCTGATGAGCTTCGTCACGCACCCTCGGGCCGGTGCGATCGTGACCTTTCAGGGGATGACCCGCGACGTGCTCAGGCTCGAATACGAGGCGTTCGCAGAGATGGCCGCCGAACGGCTCGCTGCGATACTCGCCGCAGTTGCCGCCGAACACGACCTGATCGCGATCGCCGCTGAGCACCGCACCGGCGCTGTGCCCTTGAGCGAGGCGAGCGTGATCGTGGCCGCCAGCGCCGGGCACCGCCCTGCGGCCTTTGCAGGTGCGCGCGACGCGATCGACCGGATCAAATCTGAACTGCCGGTCTGGAAGCGCGAAGTGACGTCAGCGGACGGCGTCGAGACGACCGAATGGGTGGCCGGCACGCCGGTCGGGAAGGTGGCGACATGAATCCCGCTTCAACCACAACGTCGGCCCCCGGCATCGAATCCGCGTCGGGCGGCGCCGGCCAGTTGATCGACGGTCACGGCCGTGCGATCACTGACCTGCGCGTCTCGGTCACCGACCTGTGCAACTTGCGCTGTCACTACTGCATGCCCGCTGAGGGCGTCGAGTGGATGCCGCGCGAAGCAATCCTTTCGTTTGAAGAGATCGAGCGGCTGGTGGCGGTTTTTGTCGGCCTCGGCGTGACCGATGTGCGGCTCACCGGCGGCGAGCCGCTCGTGCGCCGCGAGTTGCCGAAGCTGGCCGGGATGCTCGGGGCGATCGACGGCATCGAGGATCTCTCGATCACGACCAACGGATACTTCCTCCGACGCGATGCCGCCGAGCTCATCGAGGCCGGGATCACCCGCTTCAATGTCAGTCTCGACGCGCTCACCCGCGAGCGCTTCGAGGCCGTCACGCGTCGCGACGCCTTCGACCGTACGATCGACGGACTACGCGCGCTCGAGGATTTTGATTCGATCGGGGCAATCAAGGTGAACGCAGTCGCTCTGCGCGACTTCACCGAGCAGGACGTCCTCGGATTTGCCGAGCTTGCGCGCGAGCGGCAGTACCAGGTGCGATTCATCGAGTGCATGCCGCTCGGGGCAGACCGGGCCTGGGAGCTTGCAAACCTCCTGACCGGTGCCGAAATTCGCGAGATGATCAACGCGGAATATCCGCTGGTCGAGCGACCCCGCGCCGAACATGCGACCGCGCGTGATTACGACTTCGCCGACGGACGCGGACGGGTCGGCTTCATAAACCCCGTGAGCGAGCCCTTCTGCGGCGATTGCAACCGCATTCGGCTGACTGCGGACGGCAAACTGCGTACGTGTCTCTTCAGCTTGCACGAGACCGACCTGCGCGAGCTGATGCGCGCCGGCGCTGATGACGCCGAGCTGGTCATCGCAATTCGCGACGCCGTGTGGCAGAAAGAGCTCAAGCACGCGATCGGCGAGCCCGGCTTTCGCCAGCCCGCGCGAACGATGTCGCAGATCGGCGGCTGAGCAGCAGTGCGAACCAGCTTTCGCGGCACCGAGATCGAGTTCAGCCGTCGCGAACTCGGTGGTGGACTGGGCGACATCGGCCTGTTCGCACCGATCGCGATTGCGCTGATCACGATCAACGGCCTGAATGCGACGGCTGTTTTCGCTTCGGCCGGTGCCGCCTATCTGTGCACGGCGCTGTACTTCCGCGTGCCACTTCCAGTTCAGCCGCTCAAAGCCTTTGCCGCAGCAGCGATCGCGCTGAAGCTGAGCGCGGAGGTGATCGCCGCCGGGGCCCTGCTGATGGCGGCGATCATGGCGCTGTTGTCTGCGACCGGCTTGGCCGGCCGGCTGACGAAGGTGTTTCCGCTCGTGCTGGTGCGCGGCATTCAGGCGAGCGTGGCGCTGCTTCTGGCAAAGGCAGCGATCGACATGGCCGCGAAGGGAAACTGGGACGGACTTCCGCCGATCGACGCCCGGGTCAGCTTCGCCATCGCTGTCGCAGGGTTCGCCCTGCTGATGCTGTTCAGCGAAAATCGTCGCTTTCCCGGAGCGCTTCTGGTGCTCGGTGCGGGCGCTGCGATCGGCCTCGCGGTGGACGGGGGCCTGCCGGCGATCGAACTCGGCCCCGAGGCTCTGGCGCTCGGTCTGCCGCAGGGTGCCGACTTTGCAGCGGCGCTGACTGCGCTCGTGATCGTCCAGCTGCCGCTCAGCTTCGGCAACTCGATCGTCGCGACGGCGGACGCCGAGCGAAACTATTTCGGAGCGACCGCCGAACGCGTCACGCCCGATCGCCTGGCCGGGTCGATGGGAGTCTGGAACACCCTCTCCGGCGCCATCGGCGGGCTGCCGATCTGTCATGGCGCAGGCGGCGCGACGGCCCACTACAAGCTCGGAGCGCGCACGCCCGGCGCAACGATCATGGTCGGCACCGGACTGCTCGTGCTGGCTGTCGCGTTCGGCTCAAGCCTGCCTGCGCTGCTGCACATTTTCCCGCCCGGCGCGATGGCAGCGATGCTGATCTTCGTGGCGTTCCAGCACGCCCAACTGGCCGCAACGCTCGACGGCGTTGCCGACCGGGCGATTGCCGCATCGGTGGGGGCAGTGACTTTGTTCTACGGGAATCTCGCGATCGGGTTCGCCTTTGGTCTGTTGTTGTTGTCGGCCCGCTGGGTCCTGCGCCTCATGGTCGAGCATCGATCGGCAGAACCTGTGACTCCGGCCAGCTGATGAGCGGGTCCGCGGTGACCGGTCACGGGGTACTGCTGGCAGGCGGCGCGGGCAGCCGTCTTGGCTTCGCGAAACCATCGGCAGAGCTCGGCGGACGACCGTTGATTGATTATCCGCTGACCGCGATGCGCGATGCCGGCCTGGCTGTGACGATCGTCGCGAAACGCGGAAGTGAACTCCCGGCGCAGTGCCTGAGCGACGGTCGCGACTGGCCCCGCCCGAACGTGATTCGCGAGCCGGACGCCCCGCTGCATCCGCTGCTCGGAATCGCCACGGCGTTGGAGTTGCTGGACAGCCCTGCCGTGTTCTGTGCCTGCGACATGCCGTTTGTCACCAGTGCTCTGCTGGCCTGGATCGCCGGTCTCGACGAGGCGAACGTGGCTGTTCCGCGGCGCGGCGAAGTTGTCGATTCTCTGATTGGTCGCTACACGCCCGGCGCTCTTCCGGAACTACGCGCCGCGCTGGACGCCGGCGGATCTGCCCGCAGCGCAGTCGAGTGCGCGGGCCTCCGTGCGATCAGCGAAGCTGAACTTGCTCGCTTCGGGACGCCGGCGCGGCTGCTGTTCGACGTCGACACGCCGGAAGATCTTGAGCTCGCGACGCGGATGATCGAGCTCAATCGCAGTGCGGAATAGATCATTTCGCAGTGTGTGCGGATAGTCACACTTAGCCGCACAAGTATTCTGCATACTTGAATGATGGATCAGCTGCATGCAATCGACTCTCTGTTCCTCGATATCGAGAACGATGAGGTTCAGGCGAACATCGGTGGCATGAGCATTTTCGAGGGGCCGGCTCCGTCCTACTCCGAGATGGCACAGCAGATCGAATCTGCACTCACGCATGTCCCGCGTTATCGCCAGCGGCTCAAGTTCCTGCCGCTCCGCTTCGGGCGGCCGGTCTGGGTCGATGACGAAGACTTCGACATCACCTGCCACCTGATCGCCGAGAAGTCGGAGGTTCCGGTGACACGTGAACGTGTGCAGGCACTGGCTGCCGAAGCGATGGCGCAACACCTCGACCGTTCGCGGCCGCTTTGGCAGATTCGCGTGGTCGACGGCCTGCCCCGGGGGGAGTGGGCGTTGATCTGGACGGTGCACCATGCGATGGTCGACGGCATAGCGGCGACCGACATGCTCGCGCTGCTGCTCAGTTGCGAGCGCGAGCCGACACCGTGTGCAGGCCGGGAGTGGACACCAAGGTCCGCTCCCGGCACCACCGTCGCAATGGCTGATGCGCTGGTTGCCCCACGCGGGCCGTTGAAGCCGCTGCGCGATATCGCCCGGGTTGTGCGCAAGCCGCACAAGGCCACGGAGTTCGGACGGGCGGCGGCGCGCGCGGTGATCCCGGTCGGCAGGTCGCTGCTGAGCCGGAACGACTCGCCACTCAACGGCCCGATCGGACCGGCGCGACGCTGGGCCACGGCAGAACTTGACCTCAGTTCGATCAAAGCGGTCCGCGAAGCTCGGTGCGGCACCGTCAACGACGTGGTGCTGGCGGCGGTGACGGAGGGTCTGCGCGAATTCTTGTTGCAACGCGGCGATGAACTCGACTCATGCAACACACGTACGATGGTCCCGGTCTCGGTGCGCACGGCAGACCACGAGGGTGGTTGGGCGAACCACGTTTCTGCAGTCTTCGTCGATCTGCCGGTGGCGATCGACGACCCCCAGGAGCGCCTCGAGGACATCTGCCGTCAGATGGACCACCTCAAAGCGAGCAACGGGGCCGCGTCCGCCGAAGCGATGCTGGAGCTCGCTGACTATGTTCAGCCGTCGCTGTTCGCACTCGGCGAGCGCGCACTGATGCGCGTCGCGGACACCCAGAGATTCGTGAACACGGTCACGACAAACGTTCCTGGTCCTCAGGCACCGCTCTACTGCCTCGGCCGCGAAATGAAGTCCCTCCATCCGTTCGTGATGCTTCTCAAGGACGTGCGAATCGCCACCGCGATCTTCTCCTACAACGGCGGCGTCTATTTCGGCGTCACCGCCGACCACGATTCCGTGCCCGACGTCGACGTGATCTGCCGCAGCATCGAGTCAAGTCTCGAGTCGTTGTCACCGCGGGCCGAAGAGCCGGCACTGGCGCTCGCGAGCGCCTGAACGACTCCTCGGACCCCGCTGAACGGACTCTGATCGGCACGCGGAACCAGAAGGGCGAAGTCGAACGGAAGTTGCGATTTCGCAGTACGTTGAGAGGGCCCCGGTAGGAATCGAATGTCCCGCTGATGACCGAAACCTCTTCAACCAGCGATGCCGTTGCAGCCGAGGGAGAAATGCCCGAGGTGGTGCGAACCGCTTCACTCGAGTTCGTCGAGCGGAGTGGGCAACTTGCCTCAGACATGGCCCAACACCTTCACCGCGAGATCTCCGAACTCGGCGGAATGGATGAAGAGTTGCTCCGGGAGACGCGCGCCAGCTGCGAGTCGAACATCGCCCAGAGCTACCGGCTGATGCTCTCGGGCCGACCGGCCGAGGAGTTCGCGGTGACTCCGGAGGCGCGCGACTACGTGCGTACATTCGTCAGCCGCGGAATAACCGTTCCGGTGCTGCTTCGCACGTACCGGCTCGGCCATGCGTGGATCTGGGAGACCTGGGCGGATCTGCTTCGCGCCGAAGTTGACGACATGGCAGAGCTCGCGCGGGCAGTCGAATACAGCTCACGTTGGATGTTCTCCTACATCGATCTTGTCTCGGCGGCGCTGGTCGAAGAATTTGCTGCCGAGCAGTCCCAGCGCGTCCGAACCGCCGATCAGATCCGAGCGGCGACCGTACGCGAGCTTCTGGCGGGCGGAAACGTTGATCTTGAAATCGCGTCGCAGCGCCTCGGCTACGAACTTCGCCAGCGGCATGTTGCGCTTCGCGCGTGGTCAGTGGGCGAGGAGGTAAACGGTCTCGAGCGCGCTGCGCGCGAGGCGGCAGAGCTTCTCGGTGCGCGTAACCCGCTGATTCTGCATTCCGGGGCGACGGCGCTCGACGCCTGGTGCGGCTTCGAGGACTGGCCCGACGAGGCCGTGTTTGACCGTCTCGCAACCAGTCAACCGCCGACTGGTATCCGGCTCGCCGCCGGTGGTGGGGAGCGGGGGATCGAGGGCTTTCGAGCGGCGCGCGAGGAGGCCACGCAGGCGGCGCGAATCGCAGCGGCCTCGAAGATTGATCGCCCTCCCGTCACGCTTTACACGCAGGTCGAACTCGTCGCTCTGCTCATCGCCGACGAAGAGCGCGCGCGCCGCTTTGTAGATCGCCATCTGGGCGCGTTGGCCCGCGATGACGACGCGACGGCGCGGCTTCGCGAGACCGTGCTCGCCTTCCTTCGCTGCAACGGCAGCAGTGGCCGCGCTGCCAAACAACTGTTTGTGCATCAGAACACCATCACCTACAGAATCCACCGCGCCGAGGAGTTGCTCGACCACCCGGTCTTCGAAGGGCATGCCGAACTGCTCTGTGCGCTCGAACTGGCCGTGAACCTGGGCTACGGCAATGGGCGCCCCAGCCAACCCTCGTAGAAGCCCTTGAGATCGGGTAGGAAGTCGTGCACGACGGGGTAACCCGGCGGCAGCGCCTCGACTTCGAGCAGCTGGCCTGAGACGGGGCAGAAGAACTCGCGCAGCTCCATCCATTCGGGGTCAGCGTGGCCGAGTGTCGGGTAGATCTCGCGCAGCGACTGCTCGCTGTCGCGGACATTGATCACCGCATGCATCTTCCAGTTCTCGTCCCAGCGACAGAGGTCGGCGCCGGCGTCCGTGCGAATCCTGTACTCGCCGTCACCCAGCCGCTTGACGATGTTCAGTCCTTCGCCGAGCGGCAGCACGATCGGATCGTCGTAGTCGACGCGCCCCTGCAACACCGTGAGCCACGTGTCAAACCGCTTGTCGTCCTTGAAACCGGACTGGATGTCACGCACTGAGCGGCGCGTGAGCTTCTCATCGAGCATGTCGCCGAGCACCTCCTCACTGACGACCTCGCCGCCGAGCGGCTGCTCCCCGCCTTCCGGGCCGAACACGTCGCTGGCCGCCAGGAAGGCGGCGACGGATTCTTCCGGCGTGATCTTGCCCGTCTGTGACTGCTGAACCATCAGCGTCGGGGCGACAACCGGGAACTCAAAGTCCTCGGGGAGGTCCCAGAAACCACGGAACTCGGCGGACCAGGTCGGCGACAGACGCATCGATTCGGCGTACATCGTCAGCACCGGCAGCGAGTAGCTGCCGGCCAGAACCTTCTCGCGCTCGGCAGCCCACCATTCCGCAGTCGGCATGGCGGACTCGAGCCTGCGCGCGCGAGCTGCGTCGCGATCGCTGACCGCATAGGCGCTCTCGGCGTAGTCGGAAAGCAGGTGACCCTCTTCAACGTCTTCCTGCACGGCTTCGACCGGCCGCAGCAACGGGTCTCCGAGGCCTCCGCCGCCCTTGTACACGAGCTGGAAGAGATCCCCGACCGCCGCCGATTCAAGCGTGCGGAGCGCGTCCTGTTTGTAGACGCGCTCCCCGGCCAGCTCAAGCAGAGCCGGCGCGTCATAGGAGCCGTCCATCAGCGGGTAGGCCTCGCCGCGGGCCGCACGCTCGATCAGGTCGCCGCCCTTGACCGAGTGGACGTAGCTGGTGGCGGCCGGGTAGCCGCCAAAGATCCCGGGCGAGACGAAGATCTTCGCCGAGCCGAGCTGCTGAACCTGGAAGAAGGGGGTGTTCCAAGTCATGAACAGGCTCTCAAATCCGGAGCCGCCGCGATGTCTCCCGGGACCCGCGCTGGAGGCCTTCACGCCGCGGCCCAGATAGAGCATCGGTGAGAGGATCTCCCACATCTCGCAATCGCCGTGGTCGCCTTCCGGATTGAACGGCGACGCCGCGTAGTCGAGGCCGTCGAGCACGTATTTGGCACCCATACCGCCGCCAGCGAATTCGAAGTTCATGAAGCCGCTGGTTTCGCCGAACTGGTTGATGCCGCCGCCCTGGAAGGCCGTCGGCACCTGGTAGGTGCCCTGCACCTCCTCGATGAAGCCGCGGCTCTGGAGCGCGCGAGAAAGGCCGCGGTTGTATCCGTTGAAGGTTGTGAACAGCGGGGGCCAGGGCACGCTCGAACTACATGGGGCGGCCCCCTTGTTGGCCCAGGTTCCCTCGGGGACATGGCTGCGGGTGGCCAGATACCCGCCGTCGTTGATCTTGTCGTTGCAGATCAAGCCCTGCGTGAGCACCAGCCAGGTCATGCCCTGCACGCCGGCGGGGGTGGCGTTCATCGAGTGCCAGCCCCAGGCCGATGAGCCCTCGAGGTTGACGTCCATCACGCCGTCCTCGCAGAAGCTCATCTCGTAACAGCCGTGGACGATGAAGTCACGGCGCGCGATCTCGGGCAGGCTGTCCTTGTCGGCGAACTGGGTGTCGTAGAAGCCGGGCGCGCGGTAACGACCGGGAACCGTCACGCGGCGCACCGTGGACTTGAACGAGCGGCGCGTGTCCTCGATCACCTCGCGCATGAACTGCTTGACCCGGTCAGCGCCTTCGTCAGCGATCAGCCGCTCGACGCTGTCGCGGATCATGTGACAGCCGGCCAGGCGCGTGCGTTCGTCGAGCACGTAGTACATCGGCGCCCTGCTCATCGTGCGGCAGCGCGTCATGTGGGCGCTGCTCAGCTGATCGTTCTCGCCGATCTTGTCGCCGTGCAGGTCGATGCCGTCCTCGTAGATCTGCGTCGGCCCGACCGGCACGCCCCCGGGTGTGCTGGCACCGATGTCGAGCACGTGCGTGACGCCACCGGCCCAGGCGATCAGCTCGCCCTCGTGGAAAATCGGCACAAAGGTCTGCACGTCGGCGGGATGCACGTCCCCGATCACCGGATCGTTGTTGGCGAAGATGTCACCGGGCTTGATCCCGGGGTTGTCTTCCCAGCCATTGCGCACCATGTACTTGAGCGCTTCGCTCATCGTGTGCACGTGGACGATGATTCCGGTCGAGAGAGCGACCGAATCGCCCTCCGGTGTGTAGAGCGCGAAACACAGCTCGCCGAGTTCGCGCACGATTGGGGAGGCGCTGATGTTGAGCGCGGTCTCGCGTGCAGAGACGAGGCCGCCGCGCACGCGGCTGAAGAGCTTCTCAAAGCCGATCGGGTCGGCCTCTTTGAGGTCGAGCGACGCGAGCCCGGCGTAATAACCGGTCTTGCTGAAGAGCTCATCGTTGCGGGCGAGCATTTCGGCCAGCTTGAGGCCGTCGGCGCCGATTGCCGGCTTGCCGTTCTGCGACGCCATGTTGAGTGTGGTCGTGGTCATCATCGCCCTAGGCCTCCTTGTTCTCGAGGTGGAAAATGTCGTTGGTGTCGATCCACGCCCGTCGGTCGGGCGGGATGGCGAAGGTCGTTGAAGGAGCCTCGATCACGGCCGGACCCTCGATGCTGTGGCCGTTGACGACGTCTTCCATCTCGTAGACATCGGTCGCAGTTGTGCCCAGTGCCTTTCCCCAGTTGACAGAACGGCTGTGCTTGACCGGCGGCGAGCCGCTCTGCAGCTCGCGCCTGGGCAGCCTGGGCTTCTCGACTTCCACTGCGCCGCGCACGATCGCCTGCGTCACCAGGTAGCCGAGTTCGGGGGACTTCGCCGAAGCCGCATAAAGCGTTCCGTAGCTGTCCTCGAAGCGCGTGATCAGCTCGTTCATCTGATCGGCAGTCTCGATGCTGGCGTGCGGCGAGTCGATTTCGATGTCGTTGAGCTGCCCGAAGTACTGCATGCGCACCGAGTGCACGAAGCGGATGTCGCCGAGCGCGTATCCGCTCTTCTCGAACTCGACGGCGACGCGGTCCTCGAGCGCACGCCATGCCTGGCTGAGCATCGCGCCGATGCCGACCACGCCCTCGGGCGGCATACTCGGCAGCACCGGCAGGTCGACCGTGCGGTCATAGCGGTACTCAAAGTCGGCGCAGGCGCAGCCGAAAGCGCTGAATCCGGCCGCCCACGCCGGGATCAACACCTGCTCGAACGGGACACCGCTGGTGTATCCGGCGACGTGGAGCGGGCCGCCCCCGCCGTAACAGAGCAACGTGTACTCGGCCGGTGAGTACCCCTTGCCAAGGACCCGGCCGACGGCCTCGTTGCGCAGCTTTGTCTCAAACAGGTCGACGATCCCTGCGGCTGCATCGTCGACGCTCAGGCCCATCGGTGCGGCGATCTGTTTCTCAACCGCGTGACGAGCGCGCTCGACGTCAAGCGGCACTTCGCCGCCGAGGAAGTAGTCGGGATTGAGCCGCCCGAGCAGCAGGTTCAGGTCGGTGACCGAGACCGTCTCGACGCCGCTTTCGGGATTGCAGACGCCGACCGCGGCGCCAGCGCTGTCAGGGCCCAGTTCCGGCCGCCGTGAGGCTGGATCGACGCGCACGTAGCTGCCGCAGCCGGCGCCGAGCGAATCGATCTTCACGAGCGGCATGTTGAGCACGAACCGCGCCATGTCGGGCGTCGGCGTGACCTCGAACCGTCCGTCCGTGATCAGTGCGATGTCAAAGCTGGTGCCACCGATGTCGGTGCAGAGGACGTTCTCGATGCCGCTGCGTTCGGCGAGCCACTGGGCACCCACGACTCCGCCGATCGGCCCGCTGATCAGTGTTGTGCCCAGCTCTTTTGCGTCGATCGAAATCGTCCCGCCATGCGATGCCATCACTCGCAGCTCGAAACCGGCGCCGCCCTCGCGAGTTTTGTCGCTGACGTTGCGCAGCGTCGCCCGTGAGGGCTCGGCCGCGTAGGCCTCGATCACCGTGCTGTTGAGGCGCGGCAGGTCGCGCCGCGTGGGGTAGAGCTCGCTGGAGAGCATCACGGGCACGTCAACGCCGGCCGCCGCGACCGCCTCGCGCAAGATCCCGCCTACGCGCTCTTCGTGCGCCTGGTTGCGGTAGCTGAAAAGCAGTGAGACGACGATCGCTCTGACGCCCTCGGCGAGCAGCGCGTCAACGGCATCGCGCACGTCTTGTTCGCGCAGCGGCAGCGCCTCCACACCGAACAGGTCGATGCGGCCGCGTACCCCGTGAATGCGCCTGCGCGGCACGAGCGGCTGGTTGTGGTGATGGGTCGAGACGTGGAGGCGGTCGCCGTAGCTGAATCCGAGGTAGGTCTGGATTCCGCGCTCGATCTTCAAGCAGTCCTCCTGGCCCGCGGTGACGATCACTCCGACATCGATTCCCTGACGCGACAGCAGCCGGTTGAGCATCGCGGTGCCGCTGAACACTCCAGAGCGGATCTGCGGGAATCCTTCGGCAACGCTCATCTGCCACTGGCCGAGCGCGTCCGCCGAAGATTTCATGAATCCGACTGACTCATCCTCGGGGGTGGTCTGAGCTTTGCCGACGACAAAGCCACCGCTCTCATCGACGATGAAGGTGTCGGTCATCGTGCCGCCCGCGTCGATCGCGAGTACCTGCGGGGTACGTGCCATTTTTCTCTCCCGGTCTGCAGTGATCCTCAGGACCAAACTAGGCCCATGAAACGGCCGCGGTATGTCACCGCCTGACAATCATCGGTCGCAGTGTTGTGACGGCGCCCCAACATGAACACAGTTCAGTTTGACATTATTCGATGTTATGGTGGAACCATGACTGCGGTTGATCTGAGCTTGCCTCGTTCCCGTGCGCGCTCATTGCTGAATCAGGTGCTCGACGCAGCCAACAGCGTCACGCAGCCGGTGTTGCTCGACGCCGAAAATGTCCCCCGGAGCGGTCCGGTGATGCTTGTGGGCAATCACACGCTTCTGGGCGTGCAGGACGTGCCGTCGATGGTGCGCGAACTCGAGCGGCAACGCGGCGTGACGCTCCGTCCGCTCGGCGACCGCTTTCACTTCGCGGTGCCGGGCTGGGGCGAGCTGCTCACTCGCCTGGGTGCAGTCTGCGGCACGCGCGAGAACTGCGCCGAGCTGCTCGCCGCCGGCGAAGCAGTCGTTGTCTTTCCCGGCGGGGCGCGCGAGGTCTTCAAGCGCAAGGACCAGAAATACGAGTTGCTCTGGGGCGAGCGCACCGGTTTTGCAAGGATGGCGATCCAGGCCAGTTGCCCGATTGTTCCGTTCGGCGCAGTCGGCGCGGAGGACTCCTTCAAAGTCGTGCTCGACGTGGACGATGCGCTCGGATGGCCGGTCCGACAAGTCGCCCGCAAGGTCGGGCGTGAGGACTTTGCAACGGCGATGCTCCGCGGATCCGGTCCGGCGATGTTGCCGAGCCCGGAGCGTCTCTACTTCCGTTTCGGAACTCCGATTGACACCAGCACCTGGGCGGGTCTGCACGAAGAAGCGGCAGCCCGCGACGAGTGCCGCGACCACGTCAGGTCTGAGGTTCAGGCGCAAGTCGACTTTCTTCTGGCCTATCGCGAGGATGACCCCGACCGCGGCTTCGTGCGGCGTGCTGCGAGCGCGTTGAGAAAGTCGATATAGGTCTGGATGATGATGCTCAGACGTCGGCTCAACGTATGCCACGGAAGGCCGCCTGAATCGATCTTTGACACATGTTGAGACCTCAACTGATCGGACACAAACACGATGAAACGTGAAGTTGCACTCAGACCGCTCTCGCGCGAGCACCTCGTCGCGCTGATGGCCGCCAAGAATCTGCGCGAGGCCGAGGATGCAAAGCAGGGGAGCGAGATCTATCTCACCTTCTGGAAAGAAGATGGTCAACGCCACTTCCGCATCGAGGACGAGGTCCTGATCCCGTTCTGGGCGGCGCACGCCGACGTGGACAAGGCGGGGGTGGCCCGCATGAACGAAGAGCACCTGGAGCTTCGCTCTGCGGTCGTCCGCTTTGCCGCCGAGGAGGTCACACTCGACGAAGTCCACGCACTGGGGGACCTGCTGCACGATCACGTCCGCTTCGAGGAGCGGGAGCTGTTCCCGCTGATCGAAGAGGCGCTCGACGACGATCTCCTGAGTCTGCTCGAGGCCGCTGTCGAAATCGCTGAAGCCGAGTCAAGGTAGGTTGATATGTCTGATCGGGTAGCAGTGATCGGTGGCGGGATGGCGGGACTCTGCGCCGCCTACTTCATGCGTGAAAAGCACGACGTGACGCTGTTTGAACGGCAGGCTCGCGCGGGCGGAAACGCCTTCACGCTGAATCTGCCGGACGGGCTGCATGCCGACATCGCCGTGGCCGCGTTCGGCCGCTCCGGGTACAAGAATTTCTACCAACTGCTGGATCAACTCGGCGTCAGAACTCGCCGCTCCGGATCGGGATTTCTCAGCGTGGAGGACCTCGACAGCGGAGAAGGGGTGTATCTCAGTCCGACGCCACGCGGACTCTGGGCGCAGAACTTCGACCTCTTGCGGCCGTCGCGTGTGCGCATGCTCTGGCAACTCTCGCGCAGTCTTGCGAAGGCGCGACGTATTCAGGCTGCCTCGGGCTTTGAAGGCCTGTCGATGCGCGAAGGACTCCGCCTGCTGCCCAATGTTGCCGCAGGCTCAGACGCCGAGACGATTCTGCTCTGCGCGCTCTGCCTGATGTCCTCGATGAGCGGTGACGAAGTGCTTGATGCGCCGGCGGAGTTCTTTTTCGGCAAGCTCGCAGTACACAGCGACGTCATATCGCCGCGCGCTTTCTGGTCGGTCCGTACAGTCCACGGCGGGACGCAGGCGTACATCGCGGCGCTTCAGCGTGCGCTCGGCGAACGCGTGGTGCTGAACGCGAAGATTCGTTCAGTGGCGCGTCATGATGACGGCGTCGTCCTGACGTTTGAGGACGGAACGCGGCAGGGCTTCGACCGGGTCGTGTTCGCGTGCAACGCCGACCGCACACTTGCCCTGCTCGAAGACCCGACAGAGCTCGAACTGGAGCTGCTCTCGCCCTGGCGCTACAAGGACGGTCGCCTCGTGGTCCATCGCGATCACGCGTACTTTCCGCCAGACGAGTTGATGCAGGCGTTCACGTTCCTGTACCGGCGAGAGGGCGGCGGACTCGAGACATCGGTGAACGGTGTGATGCGGTTCCTGGCTGACATGCCCGACGACTGCGATCTGATCGGATCGCAACACCCCAACTTCCCGATCCGTCCGGAACTGATCGTGTTTGACACGGTCTTTCGTACGCCGATTTTCGATTCCGCAGCGTTCGCGGTTCAGCCGCGCCTGCCAGAACTGAACGGAGAACGCAACTGTTACCACTGCGGCAGCCACTTCGGCTTCGGGCTGCACGAAGACGCGGTCACCTCTGCGATGGCGGCTGCCAGCTCAATCGATCAGGCAGCCCGGGTTGAGCATTCCGGTGGGGTCGAGCGCTTCCTTCGCGCCTCGTAGGGCGGCGGCAAAGAGCTCGGGGCGCTGCCGGTCATACCACGGCCGGTGATCGCGACCGACGGCGTGGTGGTGCGTGATCGACGCGCCATGCTCGTTCAGCACATCTGAGACAGCATTCTTGATCGTCTGCCACTGCGCAACCTCTTCGCCGCGGCGAGCGGCGGTCATCACGGTGAAGTACGGGGCCGGTCCATCGGGATACACGTGGGTGAAGCGACAGGTCACCTTGACCGGGGCTCCCGCCGCGCGTTCGGCTGCGCCGACAACCGCTTCACGGAGGGCTGCGAAGCGATCCCAGGTTGTGACCGTCTCGAAGGTTTCGACCATCACGCCGCAGGCGATCAGCGTGTCCCGGATGCGCGGGGCGCGCATGAAAGTCTCACGCCAGTTGGCCGCCCCCTCGCCGCCCCCCGACTCGGGCAGCCGGCGGCCGCCGCACTGCTCGGCGATCGCCACGCACTGGTCGAAGCGGTCGACGAGTGCGGCACCAGCCGACTCAAAGCCGAGCACCAACAGATGCCCGCTACCGTCGCCGGCCATCGTGAAGCGCGCTTCTTCGTCCTCGATCAGTCGGCAGTTGCTCGGCCGCAGGCCTGACTGGGCTATCGCGCGGACAGCTTCGGCGCCGTCTGTGAATGAGTCGAACAGGAGCGAGCCCTGCTCGCGGGCTGTCGGTCGCGGCCGCACTCGTACCCAGGCTTCGGTGACGATGCCGAGCGTGCCTTCTGAGCCGAGCAGCATGCGATCCGGCGAAACGCCGGCACCGGAGGCCGGCAGGCGAAAGCTCTCCCACTCGCCGCGCGGGCTGACAGCGCGGATTGACTCGACGAGGTCGTCGATGTGCGTCTCCACCGTGGCGAAGTGGCCACCGGCGCGCGTGACAATCCAGCCGCCGAGCGTCGTGAGCTGAAACGACTGCGGATAGAAGCGCATGGTCATGCCGTGTGCTTCCAGCTGGCTCTCGAGTTGCGGGCCTGTGGCCCCGGCTTGAATTCGTGCAGCCTGACTCACGTCGTCGAACTCGAGCAGGCTGCTCAGCGCCGTGGTGTCGAGCGTGACGGTGCCGTCGTAGCTTGCTGGGACCTCGGGGCGCACTCCGCCGACGACAGATGTGCCGCCGCCGTACGGAATCACCGCGAGGTTTGCCCCCGCCGCCCATTCGAGCACGCGCTGAATCTCATCTTCATCGCGTGGCCTGGCGACGACATCCGGCGCGTAGCGGAAGTCCCCTCGCAACGCGCGCACGACGTCCTGGTAGGAACGCCCCCACGCGCGCTCGGCGCGATCGCGCGGAGAAGTCGTGGCAAATTCCGAAAGCGCCGTCGGCGGCTGAACGCGGGGCGCTTCGACGCGGCTGTCGTCGAAGACGGCCGGAGCCTCTGCGGTCCCGTCAAGTTCGAGCTTGAGAAACCCCCCGAGGTGCGCTGCTGCTGCTGCCAGTTCCTCGGCCGGTGGCTCATCTGCGACGTTGCCCCAGGCCCAGAGGCTGCGATTCTGGTTGTCGTTGCTCATCACTCCGGTAGCTGGTCGCGCAGTTGTTCAAGCTCGTCGATCAGCTCGCGCTGGCGCTCGAGCAGTTCATCCACGCGCTCGCGTGCGGAGCCGTCACTCTGAGCGGTCGGACCCTGATCGCCGGTTGCTCCGGTGGCACCGCTCTGGTCGCCACTGCCCCGTTCGGGGTTGACCGTACCCGAAGGCGCACCGCCGTTGATGTAGGCGGCAATCTTCTGGTCGACGCGGTCGTCTGAATCGTTGTTGAAGATCGCGGCGGTGCGATTGGTCGCGGCGTCGATGAACACCGTTTTGGAAACGTTGTTGGCATTGTCGGGGACGATCGAGGTCATGAACACCAGGCGACCCCTGACGACCATCGGCCGGGGCTCGACCACACGGAAGCCGCCGCGGTCGTTGGGCGCGTTGGTTGAAGTTTCTGCGAACTCGATGCCGGGGATCGACAGCGAACGCACAGTCTCGAGTACGCGCCGGTTTCCGGTCAGATCCGCCTTGTTGGGCGGGCGCCAGATCTGCGTCTCGCCGGTCACAGAGTCAGTCAGAAAGATTGCGTTCACTGCGAATGCCCGACCGTACGGCTCGGCGGCCGTGACGTACTTCAAGCCGAGCTTGCCGAAGTCGAGCAGGTAGGGCTGCGGGTTGCTCTCAGTGCTTGAGATCTGCGTCTGTTCCTCGTGGATGAACCATTTGTTGAGCAGGCCTCCCTTGTAGGCGTACGCGTCCTGTTCACGCCGCGCGAGCTTCTCCGGGTAGATGCGGCCGGCAGCCACGAGCTCCTTGCGCCTGGCGGCTTCTTCTGGCGAGAGATCCTCGATCTTCCCGTCCGGATGCACGATGAACACGCCGCCGAACACCGGTCGGCGCACCAGAAATCCCTTGTACTTGATGTATGACACGGCAATCAACGGCTTGCCTGCCGAGTCCGTCAGCGCGATCGCGTCGTCGAGTTCGGCGAAGTAGTTGGCCTTGCGCAGGCGCCAGGTCAGGTTGTCGGTGATCAGCATCCCCGGCGCTGTCTCGAACGTGCCGTCGGCCTGCGTGGTGTCACGCGACGACGAAGAAGCATTCAGCTCGAGCGTTCCGACGGTGTTCTGGGTCAGTGCCCGGAAAGCGCCGTCCGGCGTGCGCAGCGCAGTCCAGGCAAGAGCGTCGTTGCGGCGGATCAGGTGAAAGTCGGTGAGCGTCTCGGTCGCCGAGTTGAATCCCGAACCGGCGACGCGCTCGGCAACTTCCTTTGGCGTGATGCGGACGGATCCGCTTGGAGGCAGGGTCCTGATCGTTGTGTATGTGGTGTTTGCGTAGATCTCCTTGGCGACCAGCGGTCCGCTGAGTATTCCCATCACCAGGAAAGTCATGAACGCGAGGGCGCTTGCGATCAGGATCGGGCTTGACGTTCCGCCGACCGCGCGAACAACGTCGTTCAGATTCTCGGACTGCGCGAGTTTCTCTGAGAGCTTGGGGGGTGGGAAGCCGAGCGGGTCAACTTTGGGCCCGCGGCGATGGTTGCGGACACTCACTGCGACGCCGACCAGGAAGATCAGCAGCGGGAGCACCCAGACGAGCGGTTCGACGTAGAACCGGATCGCGAACGGATAGAAGACAGGGCGTAGCCAGTAGACGATGGCCAGCACCAGAATCGCGACCGCAGCCCGCTTGGCGATCTTGGAAAAAGTCGAGTTGGGTTTCTCCGGCGGACGGCGGATCGGCTTGTTCATCGCCGGGGGAGTATGGCTTTCGCCCACAAAAAAACGTCCGATCCCGCTTTAGTGCGGAATCGGACGTAAGTGTGGAAATCGACAAAGCTGGCCGGTTCAGTCTGCGAGCACTGCGAGCGAGTCCGGGTTGTTGAGTCGCTTGACGATTCGCTTCATGCCCGTGCCGTTCAGCTTCGCCCGGTCAATTGAGCCGGCGGTGCTGCCTGGACCGGTCGGAATGCAGCCCGGACCGTCGCACGGTCCAACCTGGCCACCGGCATCCGTCCAGTACACAAAGCCACCATGGACTTCAACGTCGCCAACCTGCGCCATCCCGGTGATGAAGTTCGGGTTCACGCCGGAGCCGCCGATGCTGGCACGGCCGATCGCGGTCCCGCCGGCGTTGCTCCAGAAGATCGAGTACTTGCTGACGGTGACGTCCGACACTCCACCAGAAATCCCGCTGATGAAGTTGGGGTTCGGCGAAGAACCGTCGATCTCAGCGCGACCGATCGCCGTCTGGTCCGAGTTGGCCCAGTAGACGTAATTCTTGTCCGCTGCGATGGACAGAACTGTGCCGACATTGGGAATGAAGTTCAGTTTCGCTCCCGAGCCGTCAAGCCGCGCCACGCCGATCGACGTGCCCTGACCGAAGTAGATGTATTTCCCGCTCGAAGCCAGGGCGTTCACTTCGTCCGCGCCGCGGACGAGGTCCTTCCGGAAGCCCTTGCCGCCGAGCTTCTGGCGATTGATCGGACCGATGTTGGTCAGCCCGGAGTTGTAGGCGAAGAAGAGGTAACCACCGCCGGCCGCAAGGCTGCCGAGGTTGTTCTGGCCCATGTTGAAGACGTTTTTCGCCTTACCGCCACCCAACGGGGCCGACTGGATGTACTGGCTGTCTCCGCCGACGTAGATCTTCGCCTGGGCGCTGGTGGCAGCGAACGCGCCTATGAGCATGAAGGCGGTCAGGACGATCGAGAAGTTGATTCGCTTGTTGGCTTTTCGGACTTGGGGCGAGGGCATCTGAAACCTTTGCTTGTTCGAGTGACTTCCCACGGCTATCGGCCGATCAGCCGGTGCCTTGACCCCCCGGCTGGACAAGCCCGTGAGCGTCGCCAGGCATGGGCGCACAAAAAAACGCCCGATCCCGCCTCGCGGCGGTTTCGAACGTATGGGTGATTATCGGCAAACCGGACCAGAACCTTTAGCGATTTCTGCAAATTCTTCTTAACTGTCAAGAAATCCAACTGTGAACGTCGCTCAGCTCGTAAACACGTTGAACGAACAGTCACGAATAGAAAGAGAAGACCGCAATGAACAACAGTGAATCCGCCTATCAGAAGGCTCGCGTGCTGATCCTTGTAGCCGCATTCTTGTCATTCGCCTTCTCCGTTTCGTTGTTCTTCCTCAGCGACGAGATGCAGGGAATCTTCGTAGGACTGTGGGTGCCTTCGATTCTCAGCCTCGGCACATTCATCGCGCCGGCGAGGAGGCAGTCATGAGTCTGCTGGGAATCTTCATTGTCGGGCTTGTGGTAACCGGTATTGTCGCCGCCGCATGTGCGCTGATCGTTGCCGGAATCATCGCCGATCGCAACGATCGGCAGGAGAGCTACGGCGAAGAGCAGGGCTGATCGCACCAACGCGGCAGCTCGACCGGGACCGACTCTGGAAGACTGCAGCTGTGCAGATCGAGGAATTTGAATTCGGGCCGCGTGCCGGACTCGAGGCCGAGTTGGCTGAGCTCGGCGAACCCGGGCTGCTTGGTGGCCGCGTGGTCGCGCAACACCGCGGGTTCTGGCTGATCGCGATGGCGGACACCGACACGTCCACCACAGAGCCGCTGCTGCTGCCGGCGCGCGGCCTTTTGCGCGAAGAACCACCGGCCGTGGGGGACTGGGTCGCGGTCGATCCGGCAGGCGCGGTTGCAGCAGTTCTGAAGCGACATGGCGCGCTCGTGCGTCAGTCGGCCGGCGAGGCGACTCAGGCGCAGGTCCTCGCTGCGAACGTGGACCTCGCCCTGGTGGTCGAGCCGCTGCCGGAGCCCAACGAGCGACGGGTGGAGCGGCTGGTTGCGCTTGCCGTGTCTGCCTCCGTACCGGTTGTTCTGGTTTTCACCAAGTCCGACCTCGATCCCGATGGACAAGCAACCGCCGAGCGGTTTGCCGGCGAACTTCCGCTCACCGCTGCGCTCGCCGTCAGTGCGCGGTCAGGCGCCGGCCTTGACGAACTTCGGTCGCTGCTCAGGCCGGGCCGGACGGCGGCGCTGTTCGGCGGGTCGGGCGCCGGAAAGTCGACGCTCGTCAACACGCTGCTCGGGGTCGAGCGTCAGGCCACGCGACCGGTGCGGGCCGGAGACAGCCGCGGCCGGCACGCCACCGTCACGCGTGAGCTGATCGCCCTGCCTGACGGGGCACTGATCATTGACACACCAGGGCTGCGGGCGATCGGGCTGTGGGAGGGCGCCGAGGATGTCTTCCTCGACATTGAAAATCTTGCAGCGCAATGCCGATTTGCAGACTGCAGGCATGAGACCGAGCCCGGGTGCGCCGTCCGCGACGCCGTCGAGCCCGAACGACTCGCCGCGTGGCAGAAGCTGCTTGCAGAACAGGAGTCGCTGGCCGACCGCAAGGCCGCTGCCGCCGAGCGAAAGCAGCGAAGCCGTTCGCTCAGCCGCCGGATCAAGGCGGCCGAGCGCGCGGAGCGAAATCGCTGAGGGCAACTCCTCGTATTGCGCTTGCGACTCCTGAACCGGCTCGGCTATTGCTTTGCGGCGTGGTTGCGACCAGCGGCGAAGGTGACGTGCCACGACCGCTTGCGACGACACTGCCAGACAATTCCGATCGTGAGGCCCGGCCGGTTGTCGTCCTGACCGGGGTCAAGGAACGTCAGCTCGTTGGCCGCCGGTTCGTCAGCGCCCCATGCGAAGGGTTGAGACGTGTCGCCGCCCAGCGGCTTGAGCGGTGCGGCGACGGCTGCCGCGACGGGCGGTGCGACGGGGACATCGGCTGGCGCGACTCGCACCGGCGACCCGGCGCTGGCCCCCTCGCTTATTCCGAAGCGATCGTGGAAGCGTCGCATGGGTCCCGGGGCCCACCAGTTCCACCTGCCCAACAGGGTCATCAGCGCCGGAACCAACATGACTCGCACGATCGATGCGTCGATCGCTACCGCCAGAGCCGCGCCGATACCCAGCTCCTTGATGAACACGATTCCCGAGGTGCTGAAGCAGATGATTGCGACGCAGAACAACAGTGCTGCTGAGCTGATCACGCGACCAGTCCGCGCGACACCGTTGGCCACGGCATCGTGGTCGTTCTCTCCGTCGTCATGCAGCTCCTTGATGCGACTGAGCAGAAACACCCCGTAATCGGTCGCCAGACCGAACGCGAGGGCGAACAGCAGCACCGGCTGGGTCATCTCCATCGCCCCCTGGCTCTCGTAGCGCAGCAGGCCCTCCAGATGCCCCTCCTGGAAGATCCAGACCAGAACGCCGAAGGTCGCGCCCAGGGTGACCAGATTCATCAGGAACGTCTTGATCGGCAGGATCACCGATCCCGTCATCATGAACAGCGCGATGAACGTGACCGCACCGATCAGCGCGAGGGCGTGCGGTGTGCGCTCGAGGATTGACTGCCGTTGATCCACAAATGCCGCAGATGTGCCGCCGACCTGGCGCGCGGTCGGCGAGTCGAGCGCACGGATATCGATGACCGCCTGCTGAGTGGCGGGTGAGTAGAGCTTGTCCTTGGAGTAGACCTCAAATCGCCAGGTGCCTTTGCCCATTGCAGTGGTTTCACCGATCGCCTCGACCCCGGGAACCGCCTTCACCTGCTTGGCGTACGCATCGATGCGATCGGTGAACCGTTCCAGCCGGTCAGCTCGGCGCTCGAGCCTGCGACGGCGCGAATCAAGTCGCGTGGAGCGACGTTCAAGGGAAGTGGATTCGCGCTGAATGCGTGCCGCTTCGGCCTGCATCTGAGCCGGCGAACCGGCAAACGCACCTGACTGCAGCCGCACCGATCGGCGCTCGAGTCGTGCGGAGTCATCGCGCAGGGAATTGGCGCTGCGACGCACTCTGCGTGCCTCACGCCCCACGGCCACGGCATCGAAATTCTTCGACTGCAGCAGAACCCAGAGCCGCGCATTGGCGTCATTCCGCGGGAAGCCTGAATCGACAGTCTCCTGCACGACGCGCGGTGCGACATCGCGCCCGAGGACGGTCGAATCGACCGAAGTGAATTTGATCGCTGCCGCCGGCAGCGTCAGGACGGCGAGCAGCGTGAACGTTGAAACAGCGACCAGCGCCGGTCGTTTCATCACCCACTCCGCGAGCCGGTGCCACTGCGCCATCGAGTGCTCGGCGGATCGGCGCGGAATGCCGAAACGGTCGATTCGCGGGCCGAGCAGCATCAGCAGGGCTGGCACGACAGTCAGAGCGACCGTTGCTGACACCAGCGCGACCGTCGCACCGCCGATTCCCATTGAGTAAAGAAACTTCAAAGGAAATATTGCCATTGAACCGAGTGCCGCCGCAACCGTGACGGCGCTGAACACAACTGTCCTGCCAGCCGTGCCAACGGTGCGCCGAACCGCCTCGGCCGTCTCGGCTCCGACGGCGATTTCTTCGCGGAAGCGAGTCACCAGAAGCAGCGAGTAGTCAATCGCAAGCCCCAGCCCCAGTCCAGTGGTGAGATTGAGCGCGAAAACCGAAAGGTCAGTGAACCCGTCAAACATGCGAATCAGCGCGAAGGTCAAGGGGATCGTGATCCCGCCCACAAGCAACGGCAGCAGTGCGGCGATCAGTCCGCGGAACACGAACAGTGCGATCACAAACAGCAGCGGAAAAGCGATCAGTTCAGCGCGCTTGAGGTCTTGCTCGACGGTCTCTGAAACCGTGTGCATCACGACCTCGCCGCCGCCCAGCCGAACTCTCGGTATCGCGTCGATCGGGTCGCGAAGCCGCGCAAACGCGGCGCCTTCGGGTGCCTCGGGCTTGAGGTTGGCGATCACGATCGCTGAGCGGCCGTCATCGGAAATCAGCGACTTGTCGACCCGGGAACCGCTGAACGGTGACTTGACGACTGCGATGTCTTCATCGCGGTCGAATTTGCGGGCCACCTTGTCGACCAGTCTGCGTCCACCCGTGGAATCGATCGGCCTGCCGTACTGCACCAGTGCGACAAACTCGCCGCGCACATCGACGTCGGTCACGTCAGCCAGGTCATCCAGAGCTTTGCTCGATTCCGAGTCCGAGGCAGCGAACCCCTGGCCCGAGAGTCGGTCCGTCAGCCCGGCGCTGAAAGTGAACGACACGGCGGTCACCACAGCCATCGTGGCGAGGACCTGCCAAGGCCGTGTCGTCGCGAGACTGGCGAGCAGCCGCATCACGAAGGTCAGGAGATCCTTTCCCGCAAGCTCATCGCTCAGCAGCTACTTCACCGAGACTCGACCTATTGGAAAATCTGTTGCTGGGCGATCACTCACCTGATCGGAGAACTGATCGCACCAGCCGATCACGTACTCATAGAGTCCGACCCCGAAATCAAGTGTCGCGAGTTGGAGTTCGTCGGCGATCTCCGGAACGTCCTCGCCGACAGCTTTGATCTGCCGAAGCTGGATCGCGCGTTCTGCGCGTATCGCCGCGAGCTTCTCCAGCAGCAGATCGCGATCGAGGCCGCCGGCAAAGAAAAACTTCAAAAGTCCTTCATCACGGATTTCAAGACCTGCGCCCGGTTCTTGGATCCAACTGTTGAACGCCGCCTGGCCGGCGGGTGTGATGGCGTATTCGGTTCTTGGCCGACGTCCGTTGGCAAGCTCGGTACCTGCCACCAGCTTTTCGGCCTCAAGGCGCTTGAGTTCGGGATAAATCTGGCTGTAGCTCGACGGAAAGAAGAAGCGCGTCGAGATGTCGACATGTCCTTTGATGTCGTAACCGCTCATCGGCTGCTTCTGAAGCAGCCCAAGAATCACGCACGCGGTGTTTGACAACATATTGAAGTCCAACATACCGGCCCGGCATATACGAGCTATGTGAATCGCGTCACATTGCGAAGCTCAGGAGAACAACGGCAGTATGTGCGCCCTGGCGAATTCTTTCGTGGCTTCATTGCTACTGGTGTCGATTGCGCCTTCAGGCGTGAGCAGGAGGGACCAGAAAAGCCGGACGACGATCTCCATGCGCACCCGCAGCCACGCTTCGTCGCGGAGCTCCGGCCTGTCGCGAGCGGCATTTGACTGGACCATCAGCGTCAGCAGGTCACGCGATGTCTCAATCGCGTATCTGCCCCCGGTGGTGAGCCGGCGAACAACTTCGTCCGGTTCGGTTTCGAAGACACGCCGAAGCGCCTCATGACCACGCACATGGTCGAATGAAAATGCGAATCCCTCCGCAACTCGGTCCGGGAACTCCGCATACGGCTCGAGCGCAAGTTGAAGAGCGGTGACGAATTGCTGAACCTCATTCACAACGACGGCCTCGAACAGCGCGTCCTTGTTGGCGAATCGTCTGAACAATGTCGCCTGGGACACTCCGGCCCGCTTACTGATGTCCGTCAGCCGGGCTCGCCGCGCGCCGACGATTCCGACCTCTTCAAGCGTGGCGTCGATGATCTTCTGGGCGATCGGATCGCTTTCAGGCACAGGCGCGATGGTGAGAGAGTTTGATAGCATTTCACTCTCATTATGTCACAATTTTTAATGGGGGAACTGTGAAACACGCGAAGCAAGTACTTCTGCTGATCGCCGCGGTGGTGGCGCTGACAGCGATTCCGGCCGGCTCGGCCTCGGCTCTGGTTCCGGTGCCGATCCCGGGCGACAATCTTGGAATCGTTGTTCCGGGCTTCGATGGTTCCCCGGCGACAGCCAAGCGGCTCAAAGCAAACAATGTGCCCACGCATCCGTTCATGGCTCCCAACGGCAAGAGCAACATCCATGGAGATGCTTGGCAGACCGACACTTACTCGACTCCTGGCCCCCTGGGATCGTGGACGACTGTGAACAGCACTCTGCAGGCCGCCGAGTGCGCGTCGGTCGCATTTGATGCGAAGGGACGAATCGTCTCAGTCTGCGTCGGTCTGACGTCGCCTAAGCTGGTGCTCCTGGACCCGAACAACCTTCGTGAGCTGGCCAGTCATGTTCTGCCGGCCCGCCAGAACGACGGCGGCCTGTTCGGCTCCTTCACGGATTTCTCGGGTGGCGGATATTTCTTCCTTGATCACCAGGATCGCGCGGTCGTGCCGACCAGCGATCGGCGAATCCAGATCTTCAGCGTCAGAACTTCACTCTTCGGCCCGAGCTTCCGGCGCGATGCTGACTATGACCTCGCCCCGTTCGTGGCAGCTGACGATCAGATTGTCGCGGTCATGCCCGACTGGAGCGGGCGAATCTGGTTCGTGTCCCGGAAGGGCGCCGTCGGGAACGTGAATCCGACCAGCGGCGCGGTCAAGGTCTTCGACACCGGCGAGCGGATCGGAAATTCATTCGCGGTCGATGAGACCGGCGGAGTGTTTGTCGTGACCGACGCTGCGCTCTATCGGTTTGATGCCGATGGCAACGGCGCCCCGACCGTCGCCTGGCGCGAGGCCTATCCGAACACCGGCGCTCAGAAGCCGGGTCAGACGCAGGCTGGATCGGGAACGACTCCGACGCTGATGAACGACGGACTGGTTGCGATCACAGACAACGCAGATCCGATCAACGTTGCAGTGTTCAAGCGCGATGCCGTCGCGGCGGGCGACCGTGAGATCTGTAGCCAGCCGGTGTTTTCCGCCGGAGCCTCGGCGACGGATCAGTCGTTGATCGCGGTGGACAACTCGCTTGTGGCCGAGAACAACTACGGATATGACGGCCTCGACGCGACGCTGCTGGGCAAGACGACCAGGCCGGGCATCACCAAGCTCACCGTCGATGCAGACAACGGGGACTGCTCGGTGGACTGGACCAGCAACGAGATTTCACCGTCAGCCGTGCCGAAGGTTTCAACTGCCACGGGGCTCATCTACACCTACACGAAGCCCGCTCGCAACGACCTGCTGAATGCCTGGTATTTCACTGCGATCGACTTCTGCACAGGTGAAACAAAGTTCCGTCGCCTTGCGGGAACCGGATCGTTGTACAACAACAACTTCTCGCCAGTGACCCTCGCGCCGGACGGTGACGCGTACGTCGGAGTGATCGGCGGGCTCGTGAGGATCGCCGACCTCTTCAAACCGACCGGTGCATCGTCGAACGCAGCTCCGGCCTGTTGAGTCCAACTCCGGACATGGAGTTGAACGACCAGGGCAGTCAGAAACCGCGCCGCCCCAACCTGCTGCTGGTCATCACCGACCAGCAGCGGGCGCCGATGCACTGGCCGGACGAGCCCGGCTGGCTCGACGCGCTGACCCCCGCAGACGCCGAGCTTCGCCGGACGGGCGTGAATTTCACCAACGCCTGCACGGCAACATCGATGTGCTCGCCGAGCAGGGCGAGCTTTCTGACCGGTACGCACCCCTCGCGTCATGGCGTCACTCTCACCCTTACAGAGGGCGACCTGCACCCGCATCGGAAGAATTTCGGAAACACGCTGCGTGAAGCCACAAATCTTGTCCGCCACGGCGAAGCGCCGGTCGGGCACGTTGCAAAAACCCTCGCGCGCGGCGGCCTGCGGCTCGGCGGCAATGGTGGCGACGAACCCGAGCTGCCGGCCGGGATCGCCACCATCGGGTCGCGTCTGCTCGAGGCCGGCTACTCGGTCGGGTACAAGGGGAAGTGGCACCTGACGATGCCGCTCGCCGGAGACGGCGAATGGGGCGCTGCCGACGCCGAACGCGTGGAGCGCGAGTTCGGATTCCCCGGCTGGGTTCCGCCGGACGCTGGCGAAAACGTCGACCCAGAGGGCTACGGGGGCGGCAACGCCGGGCTCTCGGGCGAGGGCTGGGATGAGGACTACACGCAACAGGCCGAGCGCTTCCTTGCGGACGCGGACCTGCCAGAGCCCTTCTGCCTGGTCGTTTCCCTGATCAACCCGCACGATGTGATCGGCTTCCCGTCGGCGTATCGCGCAGGCGGATACCTGCGCGAGCAGTTCGCCGATCTCGACATCGATCTTCCTGCGACCGTGGACGAAAACCTGCGCGACAAACCGACCGCCCATGCCATCACGAAGTTGGGCCAGACCGCATATCTCGGTGGCCTGAACTCGCGACAACAGAAGCTTGACTATGTGCGCTTCTACGCACATCTGCACCGACTGGTCGACGAGAAGATCGGACGGCTGATGAAGGCACTGGGTGACGCCGACGATCCCAATTCTCTGCGATCGCGCACGGTTGTCGCGCGCTTTTCCGACCACGGAGAGATGGGCCTCTCTCACGGCGGGCTGCGCCAGAAAATGTTCAATGCCTATGAAGAGACGATCCGCGTTCCACTGATCGTGTCCAATCCTGTGCTGTTTCCGAGCGGCCGCGAGTCCGCGGCGGCGGTGTCTCTGGTCGACGTCGTCCCGACGCTGCTGGGGCTCGCCGGGGCCCCGGCCGAAGGCACGATTGACGGTAAGAATCTTTGCGGCGTTCTGGCCAAGCACGCTGCGGCGCCGACCGCCGGCGGCACAACCGATTTCAGCGGCGTGCTGAGCGCACCGCCGGAGTCAGCTGTCCGCGAGCATTCGCTTTTCACGTTCGACGACCACCAGGCCGGGACCGCCCAGCAGGACACTGTGCCCCACCCGAACCGCATCCGCTGCGTGCGCGGCGATCGATGGAAGTACGCCGTCTACCTGGACCCGAGCGGACGCGCTGCGCCTGAACACGAGCTCTACGACCTGGAAGCCGATCCCGACGAAGCAGTTCAGCTGGTCGACAAGAGCAGCGGCGTGGGCCGCAACGCTGCCGCCCGCGCTGTCCTGCCCGAGCTTCGCGAGGCACTCACCGAGGCTTGCCAGGTCACAGCAATGGACTCGGGCTTCGAGCGCGAGTTCGCGAACCTGAGCAGCTGACATCTGGCTACGGCCGAACGTTCGTGCCCGGCAGTAAACTAAGCGCCTTGCCGAGCGGAAAAACCGAACCCAAGAAGACCCGTCTCAGCGCCGCTGAGCTGACCGAGCAGCGCCGCGGAGAGATCTACCTCGCGGCGGTGCGGGTGTTCGCCGAACATGGATTTCGCGACGCCAGCATCGCCCAGATCGCCGCCGAGATGGGCGTCGGACACGGCACCATCTATCGCTACTTCGACAACAAGCTCGCGATCGGGGAGTACGTCGTCGGTCGCGCGATCATGCGCCTCGGCGTGGTCATCTCTGAGGAGCCGTCGACATCCACCGGTTCGGTTGACGAGTACCGCGAGCAGGTTGGAAGAATCGGCACTTCGTTGTTCAACCTGTTCATTGACGAGCCGAACATTGCAGAAGTGCTTTTTTTCGTCGCCGGAGAGCTGGACAGTGAACTTCGCGACCAGGTGAGTCGGGCGTTCGACCTGATCGCTCTGACGACCGAGCAGTATCTCTTGAACGGAGTCAAGAAGGGATTTCTCGATCCCGAGCTGGACACGTTCGCGACGGCCTGCGCAGTCAACGGCATGATCTTCGAGGGTGCGCGGCGCGTGCACGCGGCACAGAACCCGGTGCAAGAAGGCGAGCGCTGGACCAGAGTGGTCCAGAAAATGATGTTCGACGGGATCGCCGCGCCCGCCTGAAAATCTCTACTGAATTGTCGCGGAATGGTGTATCATTCCGCGAAAGTCAAGTGAAGATTTCGACTCGCTGGGGGCACGATCATGGTTCAGGTAGACGTTTTTTGGGCGTACGGGATTGGCGCGGGATTTGCAATGGCAGCTGCGCGTCAGCTGCGTGTGCGCAACGACCTCCGGACTGGTGCGGCGAAGGGCGCTGATCTGGCTTCAGCGGCTGGCAACCCGGGACCTGGAAACGGTGGCGCCGAGCAGCTCCGTGCTGAGCTCGCGGGCGAGTCCCCGGCCGTCGCCAGCGGCCGCGGCAGTTCATTCATGGACCTGCTGCAGAACCGCTACATGATGCTGAACATTCTTTACGCGGCCCTGCTGTTCGGGCCCAGCGGCATATATCTCGTCTGGGGTTATCCCGAATGGGAGACGATGCAGGCCGGAAACCGCGACATGCCCGCCTGGCTGATCGTGAGCTTCGCGATAACAAATGTGACGCAGGCGATTCTCGCCTTCTGGGTCGTCGAACGGCTCGTGGTCAGCGGCAGGCAGTACCTCGGCATGCTGCAAGCCTGGTTTGGTTACTTTGGGCTCTTCTTCATTCTCGTGAACGGCTGGGACACGTTCGGCTGGCACCGGTTCTTTTCCGAGGACCGGGCCGACTTCTTGCAGTGGAACAGTGAGCCGGCGATCGATCAGGCGATCTCGTGGGTGACCTCTCCGGTGGCGCTGACGCTCTGGGCGATGGGGCTCATTCTGATCCCGGTGCTGGCCTGGATCTTGTTCAGCGCAGTCAGCTCGGGGTACCGCATCGGCGGCGCATACACCCCCAGCCGTAAGCCGATCCACTGGATGATCCTCGTTCCCGCCGTCGCAATCGGCATTTTCTCCGGTGTCCCTGTGGCGATCATCTGCCACCTGATGATCAACGAGCTGGGCTGGATCCTCGGCGCACTCGCCAGCACCGCGTTCATCTATCTGGTGATGCTCCGACCAGGCACCGGACTGCTCAACATCGGATACAAGTACCTGGCGCTCGAAGACTCCGCTTACCAGCGAATCCTCGATGCCCGCGGTGGCCGTCCCGGACCAGACACGAGCATCAAGGCGACGCCCTCGGAAGTGACGAGCTGAAGCAGTACGGCGCCTACGGAGTCACGATCGCAAACCCGGGATCGGGCTGATCGACCAGGCTGAAGATCGTTGCCAGCTTTGCGGAGTCACCGACGATGCTCAGCCGGCCGGATGCAAACAGGTTTTCCACTGAGCCGACCTGAGCGGCGATCTCATTCATCGCCATACGCTCGATCTCGATCGTTGCATCGACTTCGCTGGTCACGCGCTTCTTGCGGTGCGTGAGCACACCGTTTTTCAGAGTCAGGAGATACTCGTCGCCGGAGTCGGTGAAGATCCAGCGCACTGCGGCTTCCAGATCGCCGCCCTTCGGGCCGTCGATCTGAATCGCCATCGCATCGAACATCTGCTCGTTGGTGAGGCCGCGTACGAAGTCCAGCGGAGCGACCCGCGCGGGCGCTTCGGCGACGCCTTCGCGTAGCTCGAGCGCGCCGGTGAGGTAGAAGTTGCGCCAGGAGCCGTTCTCGGCGCCGAACCCCAGCTGCTCCAAGGCGCGGGCCTGGAGTTCTTTGGCCGCCGAATTCTCTGGTTCCGCAAAGACGAGGTGGTTCACCACCTCGACGACCCAACGGAAATCGCCCGCCGCATAGGCCTCTTCAGCGTTGGCGATCAACGCCGCGCTGCCGCCGGCCAGCTTCACGTATCGCTTCGCCGCTTCCTCTGGAGGGTGCGGCCAGAGATGCGCGGGATTGCCGTCAAACCACCCGAGGTAGCGCTGGTACACAGCCTTCACGTTGTGGCTGAGTGAGCCGTAGTAGCCGCGCAGATGCCACTCGCGCTCGAGACTCGGCGGCAGCTCGAGCTGCTCGGCGATCTCGCTTCCCACCAGTCCCTTGTTGAGCAGCCGCAGGGTCTGGTCGTGGATGTAGGCGTAGATGTCGCGCTGCTTGGAGAGAAAATCGACGATTCGCTCGCTGCCCCAACGCGGCCAGTGATGCTGAGCGAACATCACGTCCGCCCCGCTGGCATAGAGCTCGATCGACTCGTCCAGATACGTCGACCAGACGCGGGCATCGCGCACCAGCGCGCCGCGTAGCGTGATCACGTTGTGCAGGTTGTGGGTGGCGTTCTCGGCCATGCAGAGCGCTTTGTGATCGGGGAAGTAGAAGTTCATCTCGGCCGGAGCCTCGGTCCCGGGCGTCATCTGGAAAACCATCGTGATTCCGTCGACGGTCACCTCCTGCCCGGTGTGCGTGATCGAAACAGTGGGCGGGATCAGGCCCACGGATCCGAGCGAAGTCGTCTGCCCCAGGCCGGTACCGACCTGACCGTGTGGATTCTTGGGCAGCTTCGCCCCGAACATGTAGGTGGCGCGTCGCGTCATCGCACCGCCGGCATAGACGTTCTCGCTGACAGCGTGCTCGAGAAATCCTTCCGGGGCGTAGATCGGGATCTCGCCCGACTGGGCTTCGGCTTCGGTCAGGATGCCGCGCGCTCCGCCGAAGTGATCGATGTGGCTGTGGGTGTAGAGCATCGCTGTCACCGGGCGGTCGCCACGATGCTCGCGGTAGAGCGCGAGCGAAGCTGCGGCGGTTTCCGCCGAGATCAGCGGATCGATCACGAGCACCCCGGTGTCACCTTCGACGATCGTCATGTTCGAGAGATCGAGTCCGCGCACCTGGTAGATCCCTCTGGTCACCTCGAACAGACCGTGAATCGCGGCCAGTTGGCTCTGGCGCCAGAGGCTGGGGTTGACGGAGTCCGGGCACTCGCCGTCAAGGAACTCATATGCGGCAGCGTCCCAGACGACGCGCCCCTCGGTTCCGGCGATGACGGTGTCTGTGAGCGTGCCGACAAAGCCCCTCTGGGCGTCCTCGAAGTCCTCGCGGTCCTCAAACGGAAGGCGCATCTTCACGCCGGCGTTCGACTCGGCGACGCAGTTGCTCACCGCGGCTGGCACGTGACCGGTCATCGGGGGTGGATTCGCGAGAACGAGCTGGACCCCACCAGTGCGTAGAGCCACTCCTGGTAGGTGCTGAACTTCCAGCGGCAGTCGTTGTAGCGGAAGTTGTTCAAAGAGCAGTATGTACTCACCGGCGCGAACGCTCCCGAGTGCTGGCGCAGCGCGTCGGCGTCATCGGCCGGACCGTCATAGAAGTTGATCGACTGCGTGAACGACGGCGACGCCAGCGTCTGGCGGATCAGCAGCAGCTCGTTGGGCGAACCGTGGCGCAGCCAGTTTGCTGCCGGCGCGCCGTTCATGCCCTTCGGAGCAGCGCTGGTTGACGTCGACACCAAGGTGGCGTAACCGGACGGGTCGAGCTTCACCTGGGAGTCCTTCAGGCAGCCCGTGACATACAAGGTGAGCGTGTTGTTCAGGCAGGCCGACCAGTAGCGAAGCTGTTTGTCGCTCTCGCCGGTGGCGAGCATCGCGTCACCCGCGTCTGGCTCCGGGGTGGTCGGGGCCTTGAACCGCGTGACCAGAACCTGACCGAGTCCCGGACTGACCCCGCCGACGTAGTAACGGGTCGCGTCGTTCGGAAAGGCCGTGAAGTTGGGCAGGCGCCCGACAGCGGATTGCCACAGCAGGGCTGCCAACGGGGCACGTGTTGGACTGATCATCTTTTTCAGATTCGTGGAGAGCCCTTCGTTGGCTTCCCAGTTGACTGGATCGTTCCAGAGCTTGTCTGTTGCCTCGGGATACGCCGCGAGCACCGGCGAGAGCGCGTCCGCGACTGCTTCCACGCCGCTGAGGATTGCCGGGACGATGCTTGCGGCCCGGCGCGCGTCGACTATTTCGTCGCTGCCCGAGAACGTCGCGAGTGACGGATTGTCGATCACGTAAACCAGTTCCGGAAGATCGACCTGTCCGCGCGCCGTCCAGCGCTGCGCCGCCAGACCGCCTGTCGGCGCAGAGCCGTTGGGCTGCCTGTTGGGGTAAACCCGGTATGCCAGCGTTGCCACGCCGCCGAGCGATGACTCGAGTACTTCGCCGTCGATGTTCAGCGAGGAAGAGGCCTCAGGCTGGCCATACGTCTGCACAACCGGGACGGTGTAGCGCACGGCGCTCGCGCCCGGGTACTGCCCGCTCGCACTGATCCAGTTGGTCGAGCCGGCGTCGACGGGGAAGTCTTCGTCGAACACACCGTCCATCGTCTCGCCGGTCAGGCTGTAGGACTGAAACGATGCGAATCGCGCGTCCGGCATCGAGCCACGCAGCTCCCAGTGGGCGCCTTGACCTTTGAGCGAAGGCACGGAGGTGACCCAGTAGTTGGCGTTCAGGTCGGGATAGAACGTGGCCTGCGAGACGGAGCTGTCGTATTCGACCGCCCAGGCCTGATCGCTTCCGACGCAGTTGCCGAGATTGATCTCAGTTTTGCCGGTCGAGCTGTTCACGCTGGGTGCAGCCTGGGCGCACGCGGCGGATGCCGGCGCAGCGCTGGCCACCGCGAGAAGCAGGGCGATCGCGAACAGCAGCAAGGCGCGCAGCGAGTTGTGGCCGCGCGAAGCGGAGCCGACGTATTCCAGAATCCCCATGACATCCCCCCCGGGTGAATTGACTCCACTGGCAGTGGAGCGCAGAGCGTAGCGACGGAAAGATTCGTCCGAGACGGCAGGATCAGGCGACTTCGATCATGTCGCTGACAGGCCCCAGTTTTTCGAGCAGTTTCAACTTGCCCGCGCGTTTGAAGAACTGATTGCGCCGCGCGCCGACGTCGTCATCGAGGAACTGGCGCAGCGTTTTCCACATCGCATGCTCGTTCACCGCGTCGATCAGTGCGCGAAACACCGGCGCCCGTGCGCGCAGCACGGCGTCGGCGACGGCAGCGTGGTCAGTGGCTTCGACCACGACGTCAAAGACCGAGGGCCAGAGATCGTGCTCGTAAAGCGATTCGATCAATGAATCGATCACGAGCGGCTCCTGCTGCACGACCGCGTCGATCACGCGTTGGCGTTGATGCCCGCGGAGATTGATCAGCAGGTCCAGTGCTTCTGGCCACAGATCGTCCTCGGCGGCGACCAGGAGAATGCCGTCAAGTCGCTCGTCATCGACCATCGAGAGCTGCTGACCGAGCTGAGACTTGTCCTCCATCACGAAGGCCGTCTTCAGCAGGCCCTCGTCAGTCACCGCAGAAAAAGTCGCGCTTGCAGTTGCCGGATCGAGATGCCCGGCGAACGATCCCATCACAATCCACTCGCCGCGGTCGGCCAGGTTCTTGGCGACGTCGAGCACCACTTCTGGCGGCATGGCGCCGATCACGTCGTGCGCGCGGCGCGGATCCATCGCGATCGCGACCTCTGTGAGGAATTCTGGTGAGAGCCGCTTGACAACCTTGACTGCAAGGCGAGGTTCGACCAGGCCGGCAACTCGCGCCGTGAGAAACGGTCCGACCGCTTCACGGGTGATTGCCGCGATCAATTGCGGCGGCACCAGATCGCTGTGTGCGGCCAGCCGCGAAATGCCGCCGGCACCGACGCCGAACACGACGTCTGTCACCTTTGCGCGAAGCTCGCGCAGCGTCGCGGGGGCGACCGGCTTCAGATACTCGAGCTCGTCCTCGTCGAGATCAAGCAGACGCGCAAGCTTGACGATTTCGGACTTGGTGTCAAGGGCCGCGCTCATCGGTCGCTCGCAAGGATCCGACGCACGGTTCCGCGGAGCGGCCAGGGCAGGTGTGTCAGAGCCTGATCTTCGGCTTCTTCGAGAGCGTGCGTCTGTCGCTCAACGGCAAGATTGACTGCTTCCACGAGGTGGGCCATGTCATCGACCTTCACCACCCGAAGGCCGGCCGGTGTCGTGGCGCCGAGAGCTTCGGAAAGTTGGTCGTCGACTTTTCGCGCCATGGTCAGCTCACACTAGATGAGTCGGTGGGAAAAACGGGTTCCGCTCGATCCCAAGCTTGCGTGAACAAGTATAAGCCGCGAGCTCAGCGGTTCAGCGAAGCCATGCCGGACGGGCCGTAGCGATCGCCGGCCGGCTTTGGCAACGCATCCAGGCGTCGCAAGTCGTCGTCAGTGAGCAAAACGTCCACGGCGCCGAGATTTTCTTCGAGGTAACTACGGCGCTTGGTGCCGGGGATCGGGACGATGTCGCTGCCCTGCGCGAGGACCCAGGCCAGCGCAAGCTGAGCGCTGGTGCAGTTCTTTTCTGCGGCGAGCTCCGCAACTGCGTCGGCAAGGCCCTGATTGCGGCGAAAGTTCTCTTCGTGAAAGCGCGGGCTGTCCTTGCGAAAGTCGTCGCTCTCAATGTCATCGACCGAAGCGAACCGCCCCGAAAGAAAGCCTCGTCCGAGTGGGGAATACGCCACAAAGCCGATCCCGAGTTCGCGGCAGAGCGGCAGGAGCTCGGCTTCGACATCACGTGACCAGAGCGAATACTCGGTCTGGAGCGCCGTTATCGGGTGGGTCTGGTGCGCGCGGCGCAGGGTCCCGGGGCCTGCCTCGCTGAGCCCGATGCGGCGAACTTTGCCCGCCTGCACGAGTTCGGCCATCGCGCCGACACTCTCCTCGATCGGCGTCTCGGCATCTACGCGATGGAGGTAGTAGATGTCGACGTGATCGGTGCCGAGGCGCTGAAGCGAACCCTCGATGGATCTGAGTGCGCTTTCACGCGAACCGTCGCTCGCGCCCCACTTTGTCGCCAGCGTCACCTCGTCACGGCGACCGGCGAGCACCTTTCCGAGCAGTTCTTCATTGACATGTGGGCCGTAGATCTCGGCGGTGTCCAAGAAAGTGCATCCGAGCTCGATCGCCCGGTTGATCGTGGCGATCGCCTCGCCCTCATCCGTGCTTCCGTAGAAAGCGGACATTCCCATACAACCGAGGCCGATTTCGGAGACGGTCATGTCTCTCAGAGCACGCGTCTTCATCGCGATCAGCCTAACCGAACATCAGCGAGCGCAAACGCAACGGCGAGCAGACCGATGGCGATCGCCAGATACACGGCAACTGCTCGTTCCCGGTCACGAACTGTCGCCACCAGGCCGGTGACAAGCGCGCCCGCTGCGGTGACGAGGAAGGCCGATCCGAACAGCAGTCGAACGACGTCGAACGAAGGATCGTCGAATGCATCGTCCGCGAAGACCGCGATCGCCACCGCGATCGAGAAAACTGCGGCGCAGCCAGCGATCAGCCAGGTCGAGATGCGTCCGATTCTTGTCGTTGGCAGCAACTGCAAAGAGGCGATCCAGTCGTGTCAGCTCACGTTATCTGGATCCTCGCGCAGGGCCCCACCCGGTTACTCTCCGGCCATGCATTCAGATCGCGTGGCGGCGTGGCAGGAGCAGGGCGAGTTTGAGCGCTTTCGCGAGCGTCGAGTTTTTGTGCGCTGCAACGACGGGGCCGGCCCCGCGCTCGTCTTCCTTCACGGCTTCCCCACCAGCAGCTTCGATTTCAACCAGCTGGTCAAGCGCTTTTCAGGTCGCGACTGGATGACTTTTGATTTTCTGGGATTCGGACTCTCAGACAAGCCGCGCGACCACGACTATTCACTCGCCTGGCAGGCCGATCTCGCCACTGAGCTGATCGGGCGTCATCTCGCTGACAGGCCGGTGACGATTGTTGCGCACGACATGGGCACCTCGGTGGCAACCGAACTGATGGCGCGGGACCTCGCCGGCGAGCTCCCATTCGACCTGGCGGGGGTGGTGCTGTTCAACGGAAGTGTGTTGCTGCACCTGGCCACCCCGATCCTCGGTCAGCGAGTCTTGCGCGGTCCGTTGGGCGCGGTGCTTGCTCCGCTCAACAACGGCCCCGTGTTTCGCGCGCAGCTCGCGTCCGTCTTCAGTGACGGCCACAAGCCCTCGCGCGAAGAACTGCAGGATCACTGGGAGTTGGTCGCAAACAACGGCGGTCGCACGATGGGGCGCAAGCTGATCAGCTACATGGACCAGCGCGAGCGCTATGCCGAGCGCTGGCACGGCGCCGTGCGTGACTGGCAGGGCGGGCTGGCCTTTGTGTGGGGGCTGAGCGATCCGGTCGCCAACCCGGACGTTTTCAATGGTTTGCGCGAGCTGAGTCCGCGGGCGGCGGCGTTCCCATTGCCAGCCCTGGGGCACTACCCGCACCTCGAGGATCCGGCGGTTTTCGGCGCCGAGCTCGAATCGGCGCTCGCGTCGCTGTACTGACTGCATTTGTAATTACTTGACTTTCAGTCAGTATGTTGGTAATTTGGCGAGGCTGCGGCGAGCTGACTGGCCACTCGCTGCGGGGGAATGCAACTGCCATCGGCCAGCTGTCTCATTGGGGAAAATGAATGAAAATCAAGAAAACTCTCGGCATCGCTCTGGCTGGGGCGCTTTCGCTTGTCGCGTTCGCACTTCCGGCCGGCGCGCAGGCGTCGGCCAACGACCCGATCGTCTTCGTCCACGGCTTCACCGGCACTCCTGCTTCTTGGAACTACTTCACCAGTCGTTTCATCGCCGACGGGTACACGAGCGACGACTTCGCGAGCGTCAGCTACGGCCCGTATGACTCAAATGTCGCGACCGCCAACAAAGTTCAAGCGGCGGTCGAGGGGCTCAAGGCGTCAACGGGCAAGAGCAAGGTCGACATCATCACCCACTCGATGGGCGGGCTTGGAAGTCGCTACTACCTCAAGTACCTGGGCGGCACATCCTCGGTTGACGAGTGGGTCTCGATCGGTGGGCCCAACCACGGCACGACCTGGGCGCCGGTGTGCGTGCCGATCTATCCGATTCCATGCGCGCAGATGATCCCGGCCAGCCCGTTCCAGGTCAAGCTCAACCTCGGCGACGAAACCCCTGGCAGCGTGCGTTACCTCACGCAGGCCTCCACGTGCGACGTGATCGTCGTGCCGTCTGTTGCGACCACACCGTTGGTCGGAGCGACCAACAAGATCGTGGGTTGCCTCGAGCACAGCGCAATGAACAAGACCGCTGTCTCCTACGACGGGGTCCGAGCATTTCTCAACTGACCGGCCGCTTCAGCGAAGTACGGCGCCTTCACGGGCGCCGTACTTTTTGCCCTCGTACGCCTGTGACGCTAAAGGCTCGCGCTTGTGTCGCGGCCCGCGGCAATCGACCCGAGCAGCGCGCGCAGATACAGATCCCGCAAGGCGTTTGCTGGAACGTTCTGATCGACCAGCCAGTCGAGTGTCACGGCATAGACAAAGGCCACCCAGCCCTTGACTGCGAGGCGCATCACCTCAGTGTCGACTGAGTCCTCAATGTTCAGCACGGTTGCCGCATCCCGCATGCCGCTGAGCATGCGGTCAACAAGTTGTCCCAGCGCGTCATCGATGATCGCGTTCAGCGCCGGGTCGGCTCCAGGTCCGTTGGAAACGGTCTTGGAGAAACCCTCGACCTCTGTCGCCCACGAGATGAACGAGTCGAGCACGGCTGCTGTGCCCTCATAGAACGGCAAGCTCATGTCGGGCTTTGTGCGCGCGAGCAGATCTTCAGCAGTTGCCTGCAAAACAGCGGCGTACAGGCCACGCTTGCCCTCGAAGTGGTAGTAGACCAGCCCCTTGGCCACGCCGGCGTCGGCGGCGATGTCGTCAACCCGCACGTCTTCGTAAGCCTGCTCGGAGAACATCTTCTCGGCAGAATCGAGCAGTTTGCGTCGCAGGTCAGGGCGCGGGTTGTCGCGGATCGAGGGCACGCCGGAAGCCATGGAGCGAGCCTACCGTGGAATCATCGACCCCCTGCTCTGACGGTCAGCGAATGTAAATTGGCGACGTGAGCGCGACAATCGTTCTGTCGTAAGGACAGAGCGAAATCGGAGTCTTGATCAGTTCCGGTCGGCAGTCACCGAGCAATGCGTTGGCTGCCGGGACGGCGTAGATCGTCGCGCGAACCCATCCCGGAGTACTCGGGGCGCGGAAATAGGCGCCGATCCTGCTGTCGTAGGGAAGTGAATCGACAATGGTCCTGCCGTTGGCCCTGACGCGTAGGAACGCCTTGCTTCCCGTGGCGGAAGATCCTCCTCGGACGCGCAGCAGCCGCCCGCGGCGCACTGCGTCACCGACGCGAGACTCGAAGCGAAAATCGCCGTCGGAGTCTCCTTCGATCTCAAGTGGCGACCCGCCCAGCGCCGGCGTGTCCCGCGAAACGCTGGTGCGGCCTTCGCGCATCGCCCTGAGAATGCTCGCCTGATCATTGTTGTCTGCATGGACCCAGGTGGTGGGCATGCCGACAGACTGAACCGGCGAAGTCAGCGCCAGGTGGGTGTCGCTGCCGCCGGTGGCGGCGACCCGCTCGCCGCGCTCGAGCCAGCACTCCCACATGCGCTCTGCGACCAACACCGAAGCGGTCGGGTTGATGACCTCAATCGTGTCGGGGCGCACGTCAAAACCGTATTTCCAGCCGTAGCCCTCTGAGTCCGAGCAGCTCTGCGGCAGCCGAGATGCTCCATCGCCGGGGTGGTTGATCTGGAGCAGGCCTCCCGCTGCGCGCAGCGAGTCGGCGGCGCCGTTGACCCCTGCTGCGTCCCGTGCGCCGGCCGGGTACACGTGGTCTGCGCCGAGCATCTGCGCATGGCCGTCAAACGACGCTTCGTATCCGGGCACACCGGTGACGCCAAACCTGCCGAACCCCGGGTCCGTGGCCGCACGCACGCCGTTATGGTCGGTCACGGCCAGAAAACGCAGCCCGGCTGCCGAGGCCTGCGCGAAGCGCTGGGTCACGTTGAATCCCGCGAGGTAGAACTCTTCGAGCGGCGTTTCGTCGTCGCCCGGGCACCAGACGTCGTGCGAGTAGCAACTGTGGACGTGGAGGTCACCCGGGATCCAGGTTGCCGCGCTCGCTGCGGCGCTGCTTGTCAGGGTCACGAGCGCGGCAAGCAACAGAACAACCGTCGGACGAAGCTTTTTGATCAAGGGATCCATCGCGACAGACCGTAATCCAGAATTCGCCTGATTCGGTTGTTGTTGCCCGAACCAACACCGAACTTAAACATTTCGTTTTCTGACTCTTCACGAGCCGGCTCGATCGCGGAAATACCTTTGTGTGAAGTCAATTCGCGACTCTCCAACTTGACAAGGACCCGGAATGAACCACCTCAGATCGTCAATCGCAATGCTTTCGGCTGTCGCAGCGCTCCTCGTTGTCGCGACCTCGGCAGCGGCCGAGACCGAGATTTACGCGCTCGGAGACGGTGCCGACGGCAGTGCCCAGTCGATCGAGCTCTCGCAGTACATCCAGCGCCAGCAGCCCGACCGCTTCTTCTATCTCGGCGACGTCTACGACATCGGCACCTGGCAGGAGTTCCAGAACAACTACCACCCGGTCTACGGTCCGCTGGCTCCGATCACCGACCCTGTGATCGGTAACCATGAGGCCCCGGCGGCGTTGTTCGGCTACTACCCGTACTGGTTGACGCAGCGTGGCTGGGGACCGGCCAGGGCTGCCCGTCGTTCCTATGTCGACCAGGATTCCGGCTGGCAGGTGATCGCATACAACTCCGAGGCGCTGAATCAGGTCGAAGAGGCCAAGTGGGTGGCCGGTCAGGTGATCCAGCGTCGAGGCGACTGCCGTGTCGTGATCGCCCACAAGGGCCGCTTCACCGCGCACGACGGGTCTCACGGCGACAATCTCTCGCAGGCTCTTGTGTGGCAGGCGTTTCGCTTCCGTGCGGCGATCAACCTCGTCGGCCACAATCACATCTACGGGAGGCTCGCCCCGATCGACGGCGTGAACATCTTCGTCACCGGCGCCGGCGGTCACGGACTGCGGTCGCTGGACCCGGTGCAGCCCCACAAGGTCGCCGCGTCGGCGACCGGCGTGGCCACCGCGACGCACCTGACGTTGCGGCGCGGCTCGGCCGATTTTGAGCAGGTCGACAAGAACGGCGTCGTCTATGACTCGGGAACGATCAGCTGCAGGCCGGCCTGATTCGCACAGAGTTTCTATTGGCGCTACCCAATTCGAGGTGTTACCTTGGCGCGATGACTCGCCTACTCGCTTCGCTCACTGCCTTTCTGGTATTCGGCTGCATGATGGCCGGTGCTGCCTCGGCCGATGAATTCGGTCCGTTTGCGCCCGCCAACCCCTTCGCCGCTGCCGGCGGTGCTTCGACGATGCACGGCGACGCAGCAGCATCTGATGCGTCTCCGACTGCCGGCCCCGGTCAGTTTGCCCCGGTCAGGTACACGGCTCTGGGCGCGGCGTGTCCGACCGTCCTTCAGGGCGCAGACGGAATCCCGATCGCGCTCTGCACGACGATCATCGGGCGTAAGCCGACCGTCTACCAGCTCGACCCACGCAGCGGCCTGGCCGTCGCGTCGCTGACGCTCGAGGCGGGCGAGAATCTGTTTGGCGGTGTCTATCCCTACATCGACAACCGCGACCGGATCGTGGTGGTCGACTCCGACGGTGACCTTCTTCGCATTGCGCATTCGCGGAACTTTCTCGGGTTCGGCAAGCTCTGGATCGAAAGTCGCACGCCTTTGGCACCCGCGCTTTCGGCGCATTGCCCGGCTGCCTGCGGCGGTGTCGTCGGCATCGCCCCCGACTGGCAGGGTCGTGTCTGGTTCGCGACTGCGCAGGGCATCTCTGGCTTCTTTGATCCCGCATCAGGCGAGGTGAAGACGCTCCCGCTCGGCCCGGGTGAGCGGGTTTCCAACTCGATTGCGACCGCGCCGGGGCGGACTGCCGTTGTCTCTGACCACGCGCTGTATCTGCTCGACGTGGACGGCGACGGTATGCCGCGAATTCGTTGGCGCTACGCGTACGACCGCGGGCCGTCACGCAAGCCCGGCCAGCTGAGCTACGGCAGTGGCGCCACGCCGACTTTCTTCGGCCCTCAGGACGGCAGCCGCTTTCTGGCGATCACGGACAACGCTGACCCGGCCGAGCACCTGCTCGTCTTCGACAGCACAACAGCTGTCGGCAGCCCGCCGGCGCCCACGTGCGAAATTCCGGTACTCACGCCCGGGCCATCCGGGACTGAGAACTCTCCGATCGGCTCCGGGCGCAGCGTTTTTGTCGCCAGCACCTATGGCTATCCGTACCCGGCCTCGCCAGCCGGTGAGCCGGATCCGATTCCGGCCAGCGCTCCGTTCACGGGCGGGCTGACCCGCATCGATCTGACGGACGGGGGCGGCTGCGCTGTCCGCTGGCAGACGAGCCTACGTTCGGCCGCAGTTCCGCGCCTCGACGTGAAACGCGGCCTGATCTACACAACCACTCGCACCACTCCGCTGACATCATCCGGCACCGGCTACGTCGACGGCTACTCGCTGGTCGGTGTCGATGCGGCCGACGGCTCGGTGAGCCAGTCGACCCCGTTGGGGGCGACCTATCTGGCCGAGACTCTGCAGATGGCGCCCACCATCGTTCCCGGAAGCGTGCTTTACCAGGGCTCGATCGCCGGCATCTTCCGGGTCGGCTGGTAGGAGCGTGGCCGGCGCGAAGCTGGTCATCTCCCGACGCCTGGCCACGCACGCGCCCGCCTGAACCGTCAGAGCGTGCATCGCCCGTCGCCTGTAGGCTGGCTCGAACTTCCGAGCAAAAAAAAGGGGCGACGCATGGCCGGCTACGTGGACGCATTTGTAATTCCAGTCCGCAAGAACAAGATCGACGACTACAAGAAGATCGCACGCAAGATGGGGAAGCTCTGGATGGAGCACGGCGCGCTGGAATACCACGAGGCGGTCGCTGAAGATGTGCCTTTCGGAAAAGAGACTTCGTTCCCGCGCGGCGTCGGCCGCAAGAACAACGAGACGATCGTTCTCGGCTGGGCGCGCTACAAGTCGCGTGCACATCGCGACAAGGTGATGGCCAAGGTGATGGCAGATCCCCGCATGGGCAAAGAGATGGCCGGAGCCGGCGACGTGATGGACGCATCGCGGATGGTTTTCGGCGGCTTCTCGGAGTTCCTGGGCCTCTGAGTTTGACCCGTCGTATAGAAACTTGACTTTCAGTCAGTTTCTTGGTAGATTGGCGTCATCACGCCATCGCCGACGACCGCTTCAAACGGGGGGGACCCTTGACTTCATTTCGCTCAGTCTTTCTGACATTGCTGGCCTCTGCCTGCGCAAGCCTCGCCATCGCGGCGCCGGCGAGCGCCGAAGAAAACACTCCGCCGGCGTTGCTGCCATTTGATCCGCTCGCGCTTGAGTTCACGCTTCCGGGATCAACGATCAGCAACAACATCTGGAATGTCCGTTCGCTGCCAGTCGACCACGAGCCGATCGGCAACGTCACGTACAGCTGGAACGGCCAGACAAAGACGATCTCGCGCCTGCTTCTGGAGAGCGGCACCGACGCATTTCTTGTCCTCGAGAACGGCAAGATCGCCCACGAGGTGTACTTCGACATCAACAATGTGTTCACCAGGCACCAGTCCTGGTCGATGATGAAGTCATTCGTCTCGACGCTCGTCGGAATTGCTGTACGCGACGGCAAGATCACCTCGGTCAACGACCCCGTGACCAAGTACGTGCCGGCGCTCGCCGCAAACGGTTACAACGGCGTGTCGATCAAGGACGTGCTTCAGATGTCGTCTGGAATTGACTGGAATGAGGAGTACACCGACATTCTGGGCGCCGACATCGTCGATCTGGTGCTGGATCCGATCCTTGACAACGGCTCGTTCGGGCTCTTCGGCCGTACGCTCGACAAGTTTGCCGCCAGCCCCGAATGGTCACGCAGCGACGCTCCCGGGACACGGTTCCTCTACAACAGCCTCAACACCCAGGTGCTCGGCATGGTTCTGAAGGCTGCCACCGGGAGGCCCGTCCGGAAGTTGCTCGAGGAGCAGATCTGGCGTCCGTCGGGGATGGGATCAAGCGGGTGGTTGTTGAAGGATCGCGCCGGCAGCGACTTCGGCTTCTGCTGCCTCTATGCCACGGCCCGCGACTACGCCCGGTTCGGACTGGTCTGGGAGAACAACGGTGCACGCGGCTCAAACCAGATCGTCCCGACGAACTGGGTGTATGACTCCACGCACTCGACCGAAGCCCACCTGCAGCCCGGCGTGGTTGAACCGACGCTCGGTTACGGGTACCAGTGGTGGATCGGTGACGGCACGCGTGGTGACTTCGCGGCGATTGGAGTCGAGGGTCAGTGGACGTACGTCTCGCCGACCGACAACACCGTGATCGTCAAACTGAGCGACGATCTCACGCTGGAGGGCAATCGTGAGGAGGAGTTCCTGAAGGCGAGTCGCGCGGTAGCCGACTATCTGCGCGCTCACTGAGACCGCGCCGCGGACTCGCCAGCCTGATGCCTGCGACCTGATTGGCCACGCCAATCAGGTCGTGACGACAAGCTTGCCGGCGGCCGTGCCGGCCTCCATGTCGGCGTGTGCCTGCTGGATCTGATCGAAGTCGTAACGGCGGTCGATCGGCACGGTGGCGCGCCCTTCGGCCACGGCGACCAGGAACTCGTCGAGCACGGTGGCGGGAAGGTCGCCGGCGTCGCCCCCGTAGGCAGTCAGACGGACCCCGGAGGGGATGTACTCGATCGGGTAGAAGTCCTCGACAGTCCACACGTTGGACAGCATCCCGGTGAAGCAGACAACGCCGTGCACGCGCGTCGCAGCAAGCGTGTCGGGCAGAGTCGGGGTGCCGACGAGCTCGAGCGCAGTGTCGACGCCGCCCCCGAGGATCGCCCGGACCTGATCGGCCACCTGGCCGTCATCGATGATCACGTGATCGACCCCGATCTCGCGGAGCACCTCGCTTTTGGCCAGACTCCTGGTGGTTGAAAGAACGGTCATGTCGCGCTGTTTCGCCAGCACCGCCGTGGCCATACCGACCGACGATGTGCCGCCTCGGATCAGAATGGACTGGCCGGGTCGGGCGTCCAGGCCGACGGTCAGTGACCCGTACGCGGTCTGCAGCATCTCGGGCACCGCACCGAGCGTCGCCCAGTCGAGGTCGCTCTTGAATGCGATGACCTGGCTGGCCGGTACCGACGTGTACTGGGCGTAGCCGCCGTCGAATGTCCGGCCCATGCCACCGACCATCGCCATGACCTTGGTTCCGGAGGAGAACTCGCCCCCGGGCGCGGTGACCACGACGCCGGTCGCTTCGATCCCAAGCACGCGCGGGAAGATCACACCTTCGGCCAGGCCGAGCCGCGTATGCAGTTCGGAGCGGTTGAGTCCGAACGCCTTGACCTCGATCAACACCCAGCCGGGCTCTGGTACGGGGATCGGGACGTCTCGGATCGAGAGCGATTCCGGTGGTCCGGGCGCGTCGAGCACGACGGCGCGCATGGTGTCACTCACGTTGTCGCCAGGAAATAGAATGCTCAGCCACCGGTGACCTGGACGCGCCCGACTGTGGTCATCGACTGGTAGTAGATGTCACGACCAAATCCGGGAGCGGGGAACAGGTAGGCCTGGAAAGGTGACGGGACGGCACACGAGCCCTTCTCCTCGCCGCTGTCCAGGTCCAGCACCACCAGGCGGTCGCCGCCGAAAGCCTTCAGTGAGGCGCTCCGTGCGGCGGACAGTCGCGCCACCGCGCCCAGTTGCGATCGAAACATGCGTCGACCCCAGGCCGGCGGCGTCCGACCTTGCCAGTCCTGCACGACAAGTTCGCGGGTCTCGGGATACAGGATCAGATGACCCGCATGCGCGAAGTTGTCGCGGCGCCAGAGCGGCGAAAGCTCGTCGCCGTCCATCCGCCACGCGCGCAACACGGCGTTGCCGGCGTCGTAGGCGACCACGACGCGACCGACCGGGTCCCATCCGGGCGGATTTGACTCAGTGCCGTACGGCAGTCCGCTGATTTCGACGCTGCGGGTCTGGTCGTCGTCGTGCCGCGCCCACCACAGTCGGACGGGGCCGGCAGAAGCGGCGCTGTCGAGCATCGTCAAGTCAGTCGCGTTGCGGCCGTTGTCCATCCAGAAGACGTGGTCATCGCTCAGTACGGGGTCCCAGCCGTAGCTGCGGTCCGGGGCCGGCCCGTACTTCGGCCGCCAGTCATCTTCAAGCACGAACCGTCCGGCGTCACGGTCAAGCGTGATGCGAAAGACCTCGCTCGTGCCGACGGCGATGATCCGCCGACCGTCGCTGGAAAGACGGGCGATGCTCGGCTCTGGAAGCAGCAACGGCTCCGCGACGGGCAACAACGTGATCGGGTCCAGCGCCGAGAGCAGCGAGCGCTTGAGGCCAGCCGGAGCGTCGCAATCTTTCATCACCAGCTCGCCGCCGTCGAGCACGATGAAAGAGTTGTGCGGTCGGTCGACCGGCAGGCGGTGCGACGCGAGCAGTTCGAGCGATGACGACAGTCGATGGGCCCACTGGCCGAACACCACGTGCAGGTCACCGCAGGCGTGCGCCGCAAGGCCGCCCGGCCAGTAGGGACCACCGGGCAGTCGTCGCGAGCTGGCGATGGTCTGAAGCGTCAGCGGGTCCAGTTGGTCGACCCAGGCCTCGACCGGCGGCCCCTGCGGGCGGCTGGGCATCTGGTGGCGCAGCGCGTACAACTCGCCGGGCTCGCGGCGAATCAGCATCACGGTCCCGGCCGTGTCGCGAGCTGCGGCAAGCTCCAGGCCTTCGCCGGGCTGGAGTGCGGGGCCGGGTTGACCTGTCGGGGCGCCGAGTCGGCGCGGACCGCCGTCCTCACAACTCCACGGACGGGGCCAGTATGCGCCGGCGTGCTCGCCGGACTTGCCAACTGTCGGGATTGAATTTTCGATCAGGGGCCTTCCCGGGTGGGAACGAAGGAAAGCTCGATCCTACCCTGACCGCTGCAGCCGAGAAAAAAGGGGCCGCCTTGCGGCGACCCCTTCTTCATGCGACTGATCAGTCCGCGCCAATCTGCGCGGAGGAAGATCCCAACTAGTTCTTGGGAACCATCTGCAACAGCTGCCCGTCTTCAACCGTGTTGCTGCCCGGCGCGGTGGTCGGTGCGTGGGCCTGGACATCGAACAACCAGGTGTTCGGGCCGAACTCGACGTTTGTGTCGATGATGCCGCTGGTCTCCCAGACGCCCGGGCCGACCGCGATGCCGTCGGCACCCGCGGGGTCGAGCTCTGCGACGCGCTCGGCCTTGAAGTTGTTCCAGGTGTCGTAGCGCCAGATGCTGCCGTCGCGGTTCTTGGACGCCATCACCGGACGCGATTCGCCGGTGCCGTCTTCCTGCACCATCAGGTAGCGGCCGTTCATGCCGACGTTGTCAGGGCTGATGGCCGTGTCTCCGCCACCGGCGATCACGTCGTCAGCGTTGACGAGAACCTTCAGCTTCGCTGCGCCGGTCGGGTTGAGCACGTTCAGCTGCAGGCCGTAGATGCGGCCGAGCTTGTTGTATTCACTGCCGACTGCCGGGTAGGACGAACCGGTCGTCACGAAGTTGAACTGACCGGGGACCAGCGGGTTGGCCGCGCCGTCCTCGCTGCGAACGAATCCGAATGCGCCCTTGGCGTCAGCCTCGGCCTCGAGCTGGACGTCGGTGAGGTTCTCGGCGTTAGGGATCTCGACCCACGTGCCGGCCGTTGCACCATTCTGGAAGTCACCCTCGTCAGTGTGGGTGTCGTCCACGTAGACGTAGAGCTTGCCGTTGTCCAGGCCGTTGCGGCGAAGCACCGATGAAGCACCCGGAACCTTCGTGCCGACGTACATGTAGAGCTGCGAGTCGGGAGTCGATGGTCCGTCCTCAAGTCCCATCACGACGGTCTTGCGTCCCGTGTACGGAACGACGACCTGGTTCTCCCACGGGAAGCGACCGAGCTTTGGCAGCGCGTGCGCTTCGTTGCGGTAGATCGCAACGCTCAGGCCACCCTTGCCGTCAAACGTGTCAGTGCCGCCCGACTCTTCGCCGGCAAGGTACACCGGTTCGCTGAATCCGACCTTCCAGTCGGCCATGAACGCCGAGCAGAAGCGTGCGAATGCCGGCGTTGTGTTGGTGGTGTCTGCGGCCGGACCGACGTAGGTGTTCTCGTTGAACACCTTGTCGTAGGCGCGCTCACCGCTGACGATCGATCCGTCACGGCCCATCACGAGCTTCGAAACCACGGCACCGCGGTTGAGCGGCTCGCCGAGCACCGTCTCGGTCTGCTGCGTGCGACGCAGCTCATGGTTGACGAAGACGTTCTGCTTGCCGTGCAGCTTTGCGATTCCGACGCCGTCCGGGATGCCGACGAACTGGTAACGCTTTGACGGGTCTGAAGTCTCGGGAACCGTGTCGCCGGAAGAAATCAGCGGCTTGATCTCATAGTCGTTGGTCACCGGTGTGGCGTAAGGCTTGACGGACGTGAAGAATCCTGAAGCCGCCAGCGCGGGAATCGCGCCGAGTGCGGTCAGTACGAGGCATGCGCCGATGGTCAGCGCCAGTTTTCGTGCTCGGTTCATCGATCTAGCTCCTTCGATTTGGTGGGCTGCCACGCCCGAAAATTGAGTTGTTCTCTGAGCGCCGCGAGCGTATGTTTGATCGCGCCGCAAGGGAGTGAAATTTCCGTGGCCATGCGGAGACGGCACGGTGAAAGGGTTGTGACCGGGCTGGTCAGCTTGTGATTGGGGCTCGCCAATCGCGGTCAGGCCCCCCGGGCAGGCGTTCGCGCGTGATCACACGAGCAATTTTGTGCGGGCCGGCTGTCGCGTTCAGCCGATGGGTGCCTGGCGGTGTCAGGCCTGCGGCCGCAGGAACTTCATCTCAAAACCGCCGGACCCGGTCTAGCCATCAACCACTGCGGCTACCGAAAGCAACAGTCGTCCAGCGGCGCGCACCATGACCTCGCGCGAAGGCTCATAACCGTTGAGCGACCAGACCATCGCCATATTGCTCAATCCCCCGACCACAGTGGTGACAATCACGTCCGCCTCATCGTCGCGCGTAAAGTTTGGACGCCAAAGGGAAAGCAGGCTGATCAACAATTCCCCGAACATTGCGGTGTCGGCGAGATAGGCGGCATCCACACTCGGGCTCACGCCGAGGATTTCACGCCAGACGACGCGCGCCTGCAGCGGATCTTCGACGAATTCGAAATATGCGTTGAATCCACGCCGGGTCGCCGACTCGACGTCGGTCCCGGTACTGAATTCCCCGATCGCCGCGACCACGTTCGCAAGCAGTTCCTCGACGCTCCTGCGATGCACCGCTGTCAGCAGGTCTTCCAGCGACGCGAAGTTCTCGTAGAAATTGCGATCGGCGACATGCGCCTCCGCGCACACACCGCGCACCGTGGCAGCGCGAAATCCCTCGGTGCCGAAGATCTGCAGGCCGGCATCGAGTAGTTGGGTGCGCCGACGCGCATCGCGCACCTCTTGGGATTCGCCGCCGTACGAGCGACCGCATTTTTTGAGTGTCTTCATCATCGGCGCAAACTACGGAGGACAGTTCTTGAGTCAACACGTAAAGTGGTCTAATCTGATGATAGTCCTCATCACATGACGACACAACTGGAAGGCATGGGCATGCACGAGAACTCAGCGCGCGAGCACAAGGTCGTGATCATCGGCAGCGGCTTCGGCGGTCAATGTGCCGCGATCAATCTCTCCAAGCGGGGGATCGAGGATTACCTATTGCTCGAGCGACGTTCGTTCTCGGGCGGCACCTGGCGCCAGAACACCTACCCCGGCGCGGCCGTCGACGTGCAGTCGCCGCTCTACTCGATTTCCCATGAGCCGTACGCCTGGAGCCAGATGTTCGCCGAGGGCGATGAGCTCTGCGAGTACACCGAGATGGTCGCGCGCAAGTACCGCATCGACGACCGTACGATTCTCAACGCCCAGGTCGAGGAGATCGACTGGCAGGGCGACCACTGGCTGCTGCGAACTGCCGCGGGCGACTTCAAGGCCAAGTTCGTGATCAACGCGACCGGACCGCTGAGCACGCCCGTGATTCCGGACTTCAAAGGTCGCGAGAGCTTCGCCGGAGAACAGTTCCACACCAACGACTGGAACCACGACTACGACTACAAGGGCAAGAAGGTCGCGATCGTCGGCAGCGG
>JAEMRJ010000163.1 GCA_016463365.1 Thermoleophilaceae bacterium
GACGCGCAGTCCGACCAGGGCGCGGCGTTCAAGAAGAAGGAAGACATCTTCCGCATGGCGCAGGCAAACCGCGCCTTCAGCCACTACCGCTGGTAGCCGCGATGGCGGAGGCCCCGCTTCCGGCGCTGCTGATCGACGACGTCTCGAAGCGGTTCTCGCTGCCTGCTGACAAGGTGCAGACGCTCAAAGAGCGCGCGCTGCATCCGATCCGCAGCAAAGAGCGCAACGAGTTCGACGCCCTCAAGCACGTCAGCTTCCACGTTGAAAAGGGTGAGTTCTTCGGTCTGGTCGGTCGCAACGGCTCGGGCAAGAGCACCTTGCTCAAGTGCATCGCCGGCATCTATTCGCCCAATGCGGGCGCGATCTACCACGACGGCTCGATCAGTTCGTTCATCGAGCTCGGAGTCGGCTTCAACCCTGAACTGCCCGCATTTGACAACGTCGTGCTCAACGCGACGCTGCTCGGCCTGAACGTCGAGCAGGCGCGCGAGCGCTTCGACCAGGTGATGGACTTCGCCGAGCTCTGGGAGTTCGAGAACCTCAAACTCAAGAACTACTCGTCCGGCATGTATGTGCGCCTGGCATTCTCCGTGATGCTGCAGATCGACGCCGACATCATGCTGATCGACGAGGTGCTCGCTGTCGGCGACGCCGCTTTTCAGCACAAGTGCTTCGAGCAGTTCGGCCGCATGCGCGACGAGGGCAAGACAATCGTCTTCGTCACCCACGGGATGGACGCCGTGAAGCACTTCTGCGACCGCGCTGTCCTGCTCAACCGCGGCGATGTGGTCGCGATCGGCAGCGCCGATGAGATCAGCCAGCGGTACATGGCGCTGAATGAGCTCGGCGAGGAGGCGGCGTGAGCACCGAGGCACCCGCACGCGTCGCGCCGGCCGTCCACGCCTACAGCGGCGACGAGCTGAAGGATCTCGCAGCGCGCATGCCCAGCCGCGTGCTGGGTCCGCGCGCCCTCAGCGGCACCGCGCAGCGCTTCTTCGCCCTCACATGGATGCTCGCCTATCTCGACTTCAAGCTGAAGTTCTTCGGCTCGGTGCTCGGCTACGCCTGGCAGCTGGTCAAGCCGCTGGCGATGTTCGGCGTCCTGTTCTTCGTCTTCACCGAGGTCGTGCCGCTGGGCGAAGGCGTGCCGTACTACGGCGTCGTGCTGCTCTCGGGCATAGTGCTCTTCTCATTCTTCTCAGAGGCCAGCGTCGGCGCGATCACCTCGGTGCTCGGCGCAGAAGGCCTGATCCGCAAGATCAGCTTTCCGATCATGGCGATTCCGCTCGCTTCGGTCACCTCGATCTTCCTCACGCTCTTCCTGAACTACGCGGTCGTGCTGGTCTTCGCGCTGGCCGCCGGCGTGCGGCCCACGATCGGCTGGCTCCAGATCGTCCCCCTGCTGTTCCTGCTCTATCTCGTGACGGCTTCGGTCTCGGTGGCGCTCTCGGCCTACTACGTGAGATTCCGCGACGTGCAGCCGATCTGGGAGGTGCTCGCCCAGGTGCTCTTCTACGCGTCTCCGGTGATCTACCCGATCAGCTACGTCACCGAGCGCAGCGAAACCCTCGCGACGATCATGATGTGCAACCCCGTGGCGACGATCATCGAGCAGATGCGTCACGCCGCGATCGACCCGACGGCGCCAAGCGCGGTCGACGTGCTCGGCAGCTGGTGGATGCTTGCGATCCCGATGGGGATAGTCGTGGCGTTGGCGATCTTCGGCTACAGCTCGATGAAGCGCCTCGCACCGACGGTCGCCGAAGAAATGTGAGCGGGGTGCGCCTTCGACGGCGCACCGGCTGGACAACGGTGCGCGTCATCAGCGGGCTGGGGAACCAGCTCTTCCAGTACGCCACGGGCCGCGCGGTGGCCGAGCGCACCGGCACCCGGCTGCGCTTTGACCTCTCGTACATCGGGCATGAAGCCGACCGTCCGTATGCGCTGGGCGACTTTCACATCCGCGCCGAGGTGGTCGACGGCGCGCCCAAGGATCTCAAGTTCATGGCCGACCACGCGGCCGAGGACGCATACGCCAGAGCACATTTCGGCGCGACCGTCCTGCGCGAGGCAGACGTCGCAGACGATCCCGACGTCCTCGATTCTGCGCGGCCCGGGACGTTTCTTGCGGGTTACTGGCAGAGCCCCCGCTACTTCGCGGACCACGAGGCCCGGATCCGCCGCGAGCTCCGCCCGCGAATGACCGCGAACCTGCGGGCCGGGCGCAAGCAGCTCGCCGCCGTTCCCGAAAGTGTCGCCGTCCATGTGCGCCGGGGCGACTACGTGAGCGACGCCGGCTCGGCCGCGACTTTCGGTTCGCTGGACCTTGACTACTACCACCGCGCGGCGGCGCTGATCCGTGAGCAGCGACCAGCCGCCGAGTTCTTCGTTTTCTCCGATGATCCCGAGTGGTGCCGGCGCTCGATTGACCTCCCGGGTCCGACTCACGTGGTCTCAGGCCAGAACCGGCCTTTCGAGGATCTCACGTTGATGGGTGCCTGCCACGATGTGATCGTCGCCAACAGCACCTTCTCCTGGTGGGGCGGCTGGCTGGCCGACAGGCCCGGCGCGCTGATCGTCGCGCCCGAGGTCGGTTTCCAGATCGATCGACTGAACAACCGACACTTCTACCCGGAGCACTGGCTGCGGGTGTGAGTTTCACAACCCGACAACGAAATTTCACGTAGCGCCCGCATAATTCGAGCAATGCAACCGAACACCGATGTCCCGCTGCGCGATGACCTTGTCTATGACGTGGGGATGCACCGCGGTGAAGACACCGCGTACTACCTCGCGAGGGGATTCAAGGTGGTGGCCTTCGAAGCCGCCCCGGACCTCGTCGAGCACTGCAGTGATCGATTCGCCTCAGAACTTGAGACCGGCGCGCTGCGCATCGTCGCCGGCGCAATCGTCGACCCCGCCAGCGCTGACGCCGAGCGGGGCACGGTGCGCTTCTACCGCCACCCCAGCCTCACCATGTGGGGCACCACCGACGCCGACTGGGTTCAGCGCCGCGAGTTCGTCGGCGAGTTCGAAGAGATTGCCGTCCCGGCGATCAATTTCGCGGAGACGCTTGCCGAAACCGGCATTCCTCACTTCATGAAGATCGACATCGAAGGGGCGGACACGCTCTGCCTGGGAGCGCTGAAGAACTTCGAGGCTCGCCCGCAGTACCTGTCGATCGAGTCGGAGAAGTTCGATTTTGATGCGCTCGAAGGCGAGTTCGACACGCTCGGGGCACTCGGATACAGCAGGTTCGCTGTTGTGCAACAGGGGAGCATCCCCGGCACGAAGGTGACCACGACCAACCGCAGGGGCTCTCCGATCAGTTATCGCTTCGAGCGTGATGCGTCGGGCGGCTTCGGAACTGACGTCGGCCCTTGGCTTTCGCGCGAACAGGCCCTGAAGCGCTATCGGTCGGTGTTTCGCGAATACAGGATGTTCGGAGAGACCTCACCGGTCAGAAAGTTCCGAGTCGGTCGGATCATCCTCGGTCACCTCCCGCGGGTGACCAAGAAATCCTGGCCGGGGTGGTACGACACACACGCCGCCCGAGACTGAATTGCAAGCACGCGAGCGGGAAAGCAATGCCCGTTCTCCCGTGCTAACATCGCTGCCGACTTCGCGTCGTGCGGGATTTCCTGCGCAGAAGCACGGAGTCTGCCGCCGAACAGGGACATTGTGTTTGCTTGTTCGGGTGGTTCGAGTCGTACGTATGACGATCAATTCGACCACATAACGGGACTTACACGTAGGGCCGATCCCTTGGGATCGACGCGAGCCCTGCGAGGGCCTTTTTTTTGCC
>JAEMRJ010000164.1 GCA_016463365.1 Thermoleophilaceae bacterium
CCTACAGCCCCACCCTCTCCCCAACCTTCTCCTGGTCGGCCACCGACTCGCAGAGCGCCATCGCAAACTACGACGTGGATGCAGCCGTTGACCAGGGCGGCTGGGTCTCGCAGCTGATTGACACAAACGAAACCTCGATCACCCTCACCGCGGCCGAGGGCCAAGTGATCCGCCTGAGGGTGCGCGCGACCGACACCGCCGCAAACGAGTCCGGCTGGACCGAGGTCTCAACCACGCTCGACTCCCTGCCGCCGGTCGTCTCCTTCGGCGAGGTCAACGCAAGCGTGCGCGGCACGATCAAGGTGCCGGTGATCATCTCCAACGCCGGCGCGCCTGTCACCGCAAAGTTCACCTTCTCAGACAGCACCGGTGGCCGCACCGGCACCGTCGAAAACGGGGCCGTCGTTGAGTACAAGAACACCGGGACCAAGACCATCCTCGCGACCCTTCGCGTGACGGCGACCGATGCGCTCGGGCGCGCCGTGACTGCTGGCGCCGCCTACCCGGTCGTGCCTCGCCTGGCGCCCAGCAACATGCGTCTGATCAGCCTCGCGCGAGCCGGCAGCTACGTGAAGCTCAAGGGCACCACCACCAAGGCTTACAACGGAAGCATCACCTTCAGTGCAAAGCGCCTGGGCTTGCGGGGGACCAGGCGGGCGCGCGATCGCGTGAAGGTCGTGAACGGCCGCTTCACCGTCAAGCTGCGTGTTGCAAGCGGCAGGTATCGGTTCACTGCCTCGGCCAGTTCCACCTCAAAGTTCTCCGGGATCACGATCTCGAAGAAACTGACAGTGAATTAGCCGCCGCGCTAAAATGGACACCAGTCAACGCGTATGTGATTTTGGGTCTTGCCCACCTCATACGAATAGCGGCCGGAGCGAAAGCCCCGGCCGTTTTTGTTTTTTGCGGACTACGGGTCACGCGAGGCGACCAGCAGGAGCACAATGAGTGTCAACGCATATGCGATGTGCTCATCCACGCCCACCTCCCTTCTTCCCACGCCGAACCGGATCGTTCGGCGTCGTTTCACCGTCACCGGTCAAACGTGAGGAATTGGAGATCCCGCTCGATCAGCATCCCATAGCCAGCGGCGGCGTAAAACGAACGTCTGTTCGTACCGTGATCGGGCCAATACATCTGGCCAAATTTATGTACCGATCGGTATATTTGGCCTACCCTTAGCGTGGGACGGAGTTCACGGGGGGTTCCGTGAATTTGCGCGGCAGTGGTTTTGGCCTAGGCGCTCTGGATCAGATCCACGTCGCGACGTCCCGATTTCATGATTTGTTCTCGATCGGAACACACGACGTTCTCCGATCGGTCATACTGAACACTCAAATGGAAGCCGGAAGCATCAACACCACTGTTCTGACGGGCTCGACTGTCGCTGACGCGATGGGCGCCGTGCACCTTGTGCTGGCCAAGACGCCAATCACCGTCGCCTCGGACATTTTCCGAGAAAACCACGGCCGCGCCCTGATCGTGGACACGGGCGACGACTCGCCCTCCATCTTCACCGAGTTCGATGTCGTCAAGATGGTCGCCGCCGGCGTCTCGCCCGAGGGCAAGACCGTCGCCGACTTCCACACCCGCACCGCCGTCGCCGCAAAGCCTTCCTGGTCACTCGAGCGCGCGCTACACACGATGATGGTCGGCCAGTTCCGTCACCTGATCGTTGTGGACAAGGGTCAGCTGGTGGGCATGCTCGCGATGCGCGACATCCTTGATCTTGTAGTCGAACACGACGAAATCCCAGAGGCCGCAAACGAAGCCGAGGGCGACACCGTCGAAATCGCATCGGTGGTCCCGGACGACTCCGCCCGTCTGCTGCACAACCTTCGCCGCAGCGCAAAGCAACACTGGTCTGCAATCCAGTGCGACTGTGAGCTCGACTGGATCGAAGTTGTGATCGGCCAGGCCGAAGAGCGCACCGATCTTGACGCCAGCGAGCTTCAGGAACTCTGGGAGCAGCGCCCGGACTGCCCCGCGCTCAACAGCATGGGCGGCGGCGGCGACTGACCTGTTGGCCTGCACGGCGAACCTGACTTTTCACGACAGGTGAGCAGACCTTCCGCGGCAAGTCGGAGATCGTGACCGGCGCCGCCAGCGGGATCGGCCAGGAGATCGCCAACAACACGCTGCGCTGGACGATGGACGTGCCCGATCTGCGCGGCATGATCCCGATCAAACCGCACCTGACACGCAAGGCAGTGCGCACCTTGCTCGACGGCGTCGCCAAGAAGAAGCCGACCGTGATCACGCCCTTCTACGCGAAGATCGGCTGGCGGCTAGAGCGCTTCTCGCCGCGGCTCGCGATGCGGCAGCATCGCTTGGTGTACGGGCCGGTGGTCAAGCGCTCGGCGAAGCTGAAGGCCGAGGCTGGCCAAGCTGCAACGCGACCGAAAACGCCGGCCTGAAAAGTAGACGGCGCGCCCAGATCACTCTGAGCGCGCCGCTGAATCAGCCGTAGTGAGCTTGCGGAGCGGGCTAGCCGACCTTGCGACCGTTCACCTGAAAGAGGCAAGTGCTCCCATTTGGCAGGAGCGCCGGCGGATCGGCTGAGACGCCGATGCGGGCGTTGCTCTGGAAGCCGAAGTACAACCCCTTCCCGTCCGGTCCGAGCAGCATCACTTCTGAGTCGGAGTCATCGTCAGCGTTATTGGGCGCACTGTCGGTCTCGTCGTCACTGACTTGGCGCTGATCTTCGGCGGTGTTGGTGTTCAGCGAGTTAGGATTGCCGATTTGAAGGTCGCTGCCCCCTGAGAGGATCGAACCGTTTGCGGTGGTCCGCGCGATGATCTCGAAGTGAGTGGCCGGATCGGTCGTGTTTGTGAAGCACTTCGCGTAGAGAGACACGGCGCCGTACGAGATCAATGGGATCTCGGTCGCGGCCGCGCGGGCGGTGGCCTCATCGGCATTACTCGACGAAGAGACAGCGGTCTTGACGAAATAGAAGGTGTCGTTCGCGGTTCCCGCCGATGTAGCGAACGCCGACGACGGAATCACCAAACTGGCTTCGTTGACCTGCTTGCCTGTGAGCGTGTTGCTCTTGAGGTCGGCGCCGACGATCGTCTTGTTCTTGATTTTGGGGCTGGTGACGGCACCGCGCTTGATCGATTTGGTCGCGACACTGTTTTTGGGAAGCGTCGCAGCGGCGTAGCTGACGCCGCCGAGCGCAATGAAGAGGGCGAGCGTTGCGATGATGTTTGAGTAGGTCAGCCGCTTGCGCGCGCGACCGAAAGCATTCTTCTTCACGGGTTGTTCCTCCGATGAGAACTTGAAGTGGATGACGAGAAAGCACCGCCGAGGGAGCATGGCGCTACCCGAAAATCTAGACGAGCCTGCGGCGGGGCGTTGGCTCTACGTCGACGCCGCAGCGGGAGCCTGATCCGCGCGCAGCTCACCCCAGCGCAGCCGCGGCAGCTCGTAAGCCGCGGCAAGCGTGTTCGCCCCCAGCTGCTCAACCGCGCGCACCGTTATCTGGCCGCACGCATCGGCATCTGACAGCGCGTTGTGGTGGTCAAGCTCGATATTCAGAAACTCGCTGAGCGTGTTGAGCTTGTGGTTCTCTGGCGCCGCGCGAAGCTCGGCAACGGTCGCGTCCTCAAGATCTTTCATGCGCCGCTTGGGCCAGGCGCTGCGCGCCAGCTGCATCGAGCAGCCGTAGCGGATGGTCGGGCTGGCAAGGTTTGCCCGCGCGAGCTCTGCGCGCAGCACGCCGATGTCGAAGTTGGCGTTGTGGGCGATCAACGGATAGCAGGCGGCGTAGTGGATCAGCTCGGGCCAGATGTC
>JAEMRJ010000049.1 GCA_016463365.1 Thermoleophilaceae bacterium
CAGGAGGCTCAGAGCACGCCGACGCAGGCTCCGGCTCCGGCTCCGATTCCGGCTGAATCGACGCCCCTGCCGCTCCCACCGGAGGAAGACCAGATCGTCCCGCCGGCAGTCCAGGAACCCGAGCCGACCTTTGCTCCGCCCGAGCCCCCACCGATTGCGCCGCCGCCGGTCCAGCCGCCACCGGTCGAGGCTCCCCCTGCCCCGGAGCCTGCGCTGATCCCGAACTTCCCGCCGCCGCCCGCGCCATCGCCCCAACAGCCGTACCCTCAGCAGCCCGCGTACGGCCAGCAGCAGGGCTATCCGCCGCCGCAACAGCCCTACCCGCAACAGCCGCAACCGCAACCGCAGCAGCCCTTCCCGGGCCCGCCGCCGTTTGTGCAGGGCATGACCGGGGGCTTCCCGGCGATCCCGCCGCAGCAGCCCCAGCAGCCGCAGCAGCCCTACCCGCCGCAGGCGCCGCCACCGCAGTATCCGCCGCAGCAGCCGATGCCCCAGCAGCCGATGCAGCAACCGCCCGCACAGCCCGCCGACACCGCCACGCGGGGTCAGTCCACCTCGGTCGATCCGACCACCGCGCAGCAGACCGTCGCGCGCCGCATGGCCGAGTCAAAGGCCACCGCGCCAGAGTTCTTCGTCGAGACCGAAGTCGACATGACCACCGCCGTCGCCTACCGCGAGCAGCTGCGCAGCATGGTCACCCCGGTGCCATCGTTCAACGACTTCGTGATCAAGGCCTCGGCCCAGGCGCTGCGCCAGTACCCCAACGTCAACGCCGCCTACAAGGACGGCCACTTCGAGCAGTACTCCGACGTGAACATCGGCATGGTCGTCAGCGCCGTCGAACTGCTCGCCGTGCCCACGCTGTTCAACGTCGACCAGAAGGGCCTCGCCCAGATCGCCCACGAGACGCAGCAGCTTTCAGAGGCCGTGCGTACGCGCACGATTCAGCCCTCGCAGATGTCTGGCGGAACCTTCAGCATCAGCAACCTCGGCATGTACGGCGTCGACCGCTTCACCGCGATCCTCAACCCGCCTCAGGCCGCGATCCTCGCCGTCGGCGCGATCAACCGCCGCGCCGTGATCGCCGAAGACGGAATGTCACTGGTGATCCGCCAGATCATGAACATGACTCTCACCTGTGACCACCGGATTCTCTACGGCGCAGAGGCCGCTGAGTTCCTTGGCGCGATCAAGGCCTGGCTCGAGAGCCCGCAGCTTTTGCAGGTCTGAGCGCGTCAGCGCCGCTGATCCGCCAGCTCCGGATGCCACTCCAGAGCCTGCGCCGCGTTCGACTTTCCCGATCCGTACTTCACCACGACAAGCTTGTCGTTCTGCACCTGCGTCACGACGCACCAGCCGGTTTTGACTGACTCAGGCGTCGGCACGCAGGTTCGGTAGGTGCGCTCGCTCATCTTCCACGTGTCGGCGCCGGCCAGCTGACGCTTGTAGATCGGCGGGGCTTCCAGCTCCACCGTGCGCTTGACCAGCGCGGCGTTCTGGTCGAGACGCTTGCTCGGGGTGATCACGAATTCGGTCGCAGCGATCGTCACCGCGAACAGCGACAGGGACCCGAACAGCAGCAGCGTGCCGGCGGTCCATCGCTCGGCGACGGCGACGTCGTGCGGGTCTGCCTTGCTCGCGCCGGATTGTCCGCCGGTCGAGACCAGGTAGGGCGCGGCCCACGCCGTCAACACGTAGGCGAGAAACAGGTTGCCGAGCAGCGCGACCAGTAGCGAGACGGGCCAGGCGAAGGTGCCGCTCCCGAACGGGTTGTTGTGCAGCAACCACGCCGAGATGAGAGTGAACACGGCGACGATCGCGGCGACCGGCCGGTTCGAAAACGTCCTTTTCATCGACTTACAGATTAGGCGCCAGGGATACGATCGAAGCCATGCAGGATGCGCGCAACGAACTCTGGACAGTCCGACTGGGCCTGATCGATTACGGCGAGGCGCTCGCGCTTCAGCACGAAGTTCACGCGGCGCGCGTGCGCGGTGACATCCCCGACGTGCTGCTCACGCTCGAGCACCCGCCGATCTACACGAAGGGTCGCCGCAGCACTCCCGACGAGTTGCCGATGGGCGAAGACTGGTACCGCGCCCAGGGCATCGAGCTGCGCGACGTCGATCGCGGCGGCAAGGTCACCTACCACGGGCCGGGCCAGCTGGTCGCTTATCCGATCGTGAGCACGCAGCTCTTTGGCGGCGACGTGACTGCACTGGTCTGCGCGATCGAGGGCGCGATGATCGACGCGCTGGCGGGTGAAGGCATCCCCGCACACCGCGATGATGCCGGCCGCGGGGTCTGGGCCGGCGAAGGCCCGGCGGCTGGCAAGATCGGCTCGGTCGGCCTGCACATCGCGCAGGGCGTCACCACGCATGGCCTGATGGTCAACGTCGACAACGATCTTCAACCCTTCAGCTGGATTCGGCCGTGCGGCCTGGATGACCCGGCGACATCGATCGCCAAAATCGCGGGTCGATCGGGCCAGCTGCGTTGTTTCGAGAAGCGCGTCGCTTTCGCGACCGCCGAGCGCTTTGGCCTGCGCCAGCGGATCGTCTCACGGGCGAAGCTTCACGTACGCGTCCACGATCTAGTCTTGGCGCCGTGAATCCCCCGACGACCATCGCGCCGCCAAGCTCGGCTCCCGCAGTGCGCAAGCACCGCACCCGCTCGCGCGCCAACCCCGGAGGCGTCACGCCCGAGCAGCTGGCTCAGCAGCTCGGTGGGGGAGCGGTCCGTCCCTTCCGCGACCGCAAGCCCGAGTGGTTCCGCGTCCACTCTCCCGGCGGCGCGAAGTACCGCGAGATCCGCAAGGAACTGAAGTCCGCTGGCCTGAACACAGTCTGCGAAGAAGCCAACTGCCCGAATATCGGCGAGTGCTGGGAGCGCGGCACGGCCACCTTCATGATTCTCGGCGACACCTGCACCCGCCGCTGCGGGTTCTGCAACATCAACACCGGCAAGCCGACCTTCAACGACCCGATCGAGGGCTTCAAGGTTGCGGCCCAGGTCAAGAAGATGGGCCTGCAGTTCGCGGTCATCACCAGCGTCGACCGCGACGATCTGCCCGACTACGGCGCGGGAGCGTTCGTGCAGACGATCCGCGCGATCAGGGCGCAGGCGCCCGACTGCCAGATCGAGGTGCTCACGCCCGACTTCCGCGGTCAGGAGATGCCGCTCGCCAAAGTGATCGACGCGCGGCCCGAGGTCTTCAACCACAACGTCGAAGTCGTCCCGCGTCTCTACCCGTTCGCCCGACGCGGGTCTACGTTTGCGCGCAGCACACGCGTGCTCAAGAACGCCAAGCTGATGGCCGGCGACGAGGTCGCGACCAAGTCCGGCCTGATGCTCGGACTCGGCGAGACCAAGGAAGAAGTGATCGAGACGTTCAAACTGTTGCGCGAAAACCTCGTGCAGGTGCTCACGGTCGGTCAGTACCTGCGCCCGACGCGCAACCACCTGCCGGTCGTGCGCTACTGGCACCCGGACGAGTTCAAAGAACTCGAAGCGGCGGCCTACGAGCTCGGCTTCGAATCGGTCGCTGCCGGCCCGCTGGTGCGCAGCAGCTACCACGCCGATGAGCACGCGCCTGGCGCGCTGAAGGCGAAGCGCGCGTCAGCGCTCTAGGACGAGACTGGCGCCAACACGGTCAGCCCGACTGACCTCGCGGCATCAGACTGGCGACGGTCGTAGGTCAAAAACCCGTCCGCCTCGGCGGACAGTGCAGATGCGATGTGGATGGCGTCCAGCGAACGCAACGAAATGGGTTCGAGTTCGCCGGCCGCAAGTAGAAGTTCGGTGTCCACGGGAATGAGATCAACGTCGCTGCAAATTGCATCTGCGCGCTCAAGCAGCACCCGCTTGAACGGCTGCAAGTTTGGAGGCGCGTGTCGGACGGCCGTCCGCCGAAGCTCAGTCACCAGAAGGTCGCTGCTCACAAGTTCCTCGTCGGCGATCACAGCTAACAGCGCCTTAGACTCTGGCTCTGGCCATATGAGCTTGAAAAGTGCGGACGAATCGACGTAGATCAATGTGAGTCCGGCGACTCAAAGTCGCGATCTGCCCGAAGCTCATCGAAGATCTGTTCGCTGGTGATCCCGGGCGGCAGCTCAATATCCAGCGGCGGCGGAAATCCGAGATTGCTCCTGGCCGGCCGCACCTTCCCTTCGGCAATCAAACGCTCCAACTTCGCGCTTCGCTTTTTCACCGGCACCGGCCCGAGCACCGCCACCGGGCGATTGTGATCAGTCACGATCAGGCTCTGCCCGGCTGCGACGAGCTTGAGGTAGCGGCTGAGGTTCTGGCGCAGCTCGGCGATCCCGACAGACTCAGACATGTACATAAATGTAGCATTTATTCGGAAAGCGAATAGTCGGCGATTTTCACCTTCTTTCCCGAGAGGATCTGCTTCCGCATGCGCTCGCATTCAGGGCAGTCGTGATCGCAGTCGTCGAGCGTCGCGTCACGAATGAGCGGCTTCTTGCTGAAGTCGGTGTCCGGGTTTCCGATGAACGTCGCCACCTCGCCGTCCGCGAGGCCCGGGATGTCGATGTAGGGGTATTCCCGGCCGAAGAACCCGCCCTCGACGGGCAGCACGTAGGGGATGTGATCGGAGGCGGCGCTCCGACGATTTCGCTTTGATCGTTTCATACGACCAGTCAACCGAGCTGCGCGTAACGGTTCAAGACCGCTTTGCAAAATCTCTGTGACGAGCGGCGAACAATTCAGCTAATCGAGGAAGCTGACGAATCCCTCTGCATCAGTTCGCGCCGGCGCCGGCGGCAAGGGCCCGGTCTGACGCCCGAGGTGCAGCAACCCGAGCACATCCTCTTCAGGACCGATCCCGAGCGCCTCAGTTCCGCGATTGTCGCGCAGCACCTCTGGCGTGCGCCAGTAGCCGGCGAATCCGCTGGCGTGCGCTGACAGCAGGACGATGTACGAGGCAACAGCGCTGGCCGCGAAGTCCTCCGCCTCGAGGACGGGGTCCGCGTTGCGCACGCACGAGACCGCGACCAACGTCGGCGCGCGATCAAGCTTCTTGGCCGCAACGGCGCCGATCAGCTGCGTGTCGCTGCCCTCAGGCGCGTGACCGACAGCGACCTCGGCAGCTGCGGACTTCAGCGCGGCGCGACTCAGCTCGCCGAGCACGCGAAAGCGCCACGGCTGGGTGAGCTTGTGATTGGGCGCCCAGCGGGCCGCGTCAAAGAGTGGCGAAAGTTCCTCCGGCGTCAGCGCCGGGCCTGTGAACGCCTTGACGGTCCGCCGACCGGCGATTGCATCGAAGACTTCCATGGACCGGAGATTAATCACAAAGGCCCGGCTCGCATCCTGCGAACCGGGCCCTAAATCGCGTGTGACCGCGTGTGACCTGTCCTTCGTTGAACCCCCCAGGACAAGCTTTTCGGCTCGACGGAGGCTGGCGGGTTCGGGTGTCTGCCTTGAAGGACTTAAGCTGCTCCGGGCTCCTTGCTGTCGCTGGCGTTGCGTGACTTACGGGTGACGTTTTCGCAGGAACCGTTCGGGCTCTCGGTTGTTGCGTCAAGGATCTTGTCCTTGAAGTCAAGGATCGCCGTGTCGGTTCCGGCGCCGCAGTCAATCGTGTCGCCTTCACCATCGCGGGTGCGGAAGGTGTCGTCGCCGTCCTCACCGTGGAGCACGTCGCCGTTGAAGTCCTTGCGACTGTTCACGTCGCTGCGTGCGAGCGCCCAGAGGGTGTCGTTTCCAGCGCCGCCCCATGACTCATCACGGCCCTTGTTGGCAAATATCGTGTCGTTGCCAGCGCCACCGTACTGCTTGTCGCCGCCAAGGCCGCCGCGCAGAACGTCGTCGCCGTCGCCACCCTGGACGGTGTCGTTTCCGGCACCGGCGTTGACGGTGTCATTGCCGCTTCCTGCGTCGACGACGTCTGCCTTGTTCTTGGCGTTGATCGTGTCGTCGCCACCGTTGCCGTTGATCATGTCAACGGAGTTGGTCCCCTTCAGAACGTGCCCGATGTCGTCGTCGTTGATCGTCGCGGCTGTCGCGACTGCGGCAAAGACCATCAGCACGGCAAGTGAGCCGGTGAGCAAGCTGAAGATAGTTTTTGATCGGTTCTGCATCTCAATCATTCCCTCGTGATGTGGACGTTGTGATGCCATAACCGATCCCGCTCGCGGGAGTTGCGGTGTTATGCGGCGCGGGTTAGACGAATGATCTGGTCGAGGTCGCTGCGGCGCGGCTCGTAGTGACTGAACTCGCGCAGCACACTTCCTGAATCGTCGATCACGGCGACGCGCGGCGTCGAGTTGATGCGGTACCTGGCGGCCGCCTGCGGCCGCTCTGCGATGTCAATTGCCTCTACTCGCATCGTGTCTTCTTCGAGCGCGTCCAACCACTGTCGGCAGCCGTGGCAGTACGGACTCGTGAAGACGATGACCTGCGTGCCGGGCGCAAAATCGCCGACTTCGAACTGTTCGATGTGGTGGCGTCGCCGGATCGCCGCACGCGCAAACGCGCTGAACACGCAGACGACCACGACGATGATCAAGAGAAGAAGTGCGCGATCCATTGCCGGCTCAGTGGGCGAGCGCGATGCCGCGAAGGCGCGCCCAGGCGGCGTACATCTCGCAGCCGACGCAGATGCCGCTGATCGCCGCAAGAGATGCGAGCGTGGTGACGATCAACGAGAGCACCCAACCTGCCGTGGTGAACCCGGCGATGAACAGCACGGTCGCCGCACTCATGAAGATCGCCCCGACGATGTTCGCAAAGCGCGGCGGACGCGAGTCCTCGATGTGGCCCTCGCCGAAGCGCGGCTGGAGCACCTTGAACCAGAAGACGCAAGGCACGCAGTAGATCCGGCCGAAGGTCAGCCCGACGATCAGTTGAAGGCCCATCAGCGCGACCAACCACTCCTGATCGAGCAGGTAGGCGAGTCCGGTCACGACTGCAACGGTCGTCTGGAGAGTGCGGGGCGCGCGCTCGTCGATCACGTCGGTGTCCTTGAACGGGTCGACCGACGGCTCGTAACGCTTTTCAAGGTTCAGGGCCACAGCGGCGATTTTATCGGGAACTGCACCGGATCTCAGAAGCGCGTCCGGGGGATAAGCTCGCCTCGTGGATGAAGCTGACGATCGCGCGCGGGAGCGCGAAGAAACGGGGCGCGTTGAGGAGCGCGAGTTGACCGTCATCGAGATGATGAACGGTCCGGAGCGTCCGTCACCGCGGCGTCGAAGGGCGTTCCTCTGGGTCGGGCTCGCCTTCGCAACATTCTTGTTCACCATGACGGTGGCTGTGATCGGCCTTTACGGGCTCGACCTGCTGACGTTGATGACAATCATTCCGCTCGGATTTCTCGTTGCAGCGATGATCGGCGCGCTGCGCTACAAGGGCGAAGACCCGATGGCCAGGTTTGACCCGCCCGATCGCCAGCCGCCGCGCTCTTTCTGGCGTCGCAAATAGTTAATATCGGCGAATGAGTTTTCTCGAACTGCTCGTCTTCGCACATCTTGCCGCGGCGATCGCCTGGGTCGGCGGCAACACGGTCATCCAGCTCTTCGGATCGCGCACGATCAACCGTGGTTCGCCCGACGAGATCCAGTCATTCGTCGGGACGCTCGTCTGGCTGACACCGCGCTTTTTCATTCCCGTCTCGTTGGCCACTGTCGGCTTCGGAATTGCTGCAGCCCTGGAGGCGTCGTACTCATTCGGTGAACCGTGGATATCTGCCGGATTGACGATGTTCATCGTGTCATTCCTGATCGGAATCGCGTACCTCGGACCGCAGTCTGAGCGGATCACGAAGCTCGGTGAGAGTGAAGGAACGGAGGCCCCCGCGTACGCCGAAGGCGTGAAGAAGCTCATGTTCGCCAGCCGTGTCGAGCTGATCCTGTTGTGGGTGACGGTCTTCTTGATGGTCATCCGTCCCGGCTGATCCGCCAAGCTCACGGGCGATGCCCTCCCTGATTGCCGTACTTGCACTTTTGTTCTCGCTGGCCGCTGCCGCTGCGCCCGGTTCCGCCGGGCCACTGGATTCGTTGCAGGGCAAGACGATTCTCGTGGACCCCGGCCACAACGGCGGCAATGCCGCGCACCCTGAGACGATCGACAAGCTGGTGCCGGCAGGGGGTTTCCGCAAGGCGTGCGACACGACCGGCGCGGCCACAAACGATGAGCGTCTGACTGAGCCGGCGTTCAACTGGGATGTCGCAAGACGCCTGACCCGACTGCTCCGCGCTTCCGGAGCAGAAGTCGTGCTCACCCGCAAGAGCAACAACGGCGTGGGTCCGTGCATCAACAAGCGTGCCTCGATCGGCAACCGCGCAAGAGCGGACCTTGCGATCTCGATCCACGCCGACGGCGGGGAGCCGGCCGGCAATGGCTTTCACGTGATCCGCCCGGGACTGGTTCGCGGCTACACGGGGCCGATCGTCGCGCCGTCCAAGGCACTCGCGCTCGAGATTCGCGCGGCGCTCGATGCGGCTGGCCTGGCTCGCGCCGACTACATCGCCCGCAATGGATTGATTGCGCGCCGGGATCTTGGCGGGCTGAATCTCTCCAAGGTGCCCAAGGTGCTGGTGGAGCTCGGCAACATGCGCAACACCGCCGACGCGCGTCGACTCAAGAGCGCCAAGTGGCGCGAGCATGTCGCCCGCGCACTGCGCAGCGGCCTTGCGCAATCGCTGAACTCGGAGTAACAGGCAAAAAAAACGGCGCCCCCCGGAGGGAGCGCCGCAATGAAAACAGCACTGTGTCTGTTGTCAGACGTCAGAGAGAAGAATTAGATCTTCTTGATTCCGACTGCCTTGGGACCCTTGTCCCCGGGCTCAACTTCGAACTCGACGCGCTCACCCTCGCTGAGTGAACGGAAGCCGTCCGAAAGGATCTCGGTGTGGTGGGCGAAGACGTCCTTGGAACCGTCTTCCGGGGCGATGAAGCCGAAGCCCTTGTCGTCGTTGAACCACTTGACTGTGCCAGTGGGCATTGATTTCTCCTGTGAATTGCTTACGTCGCGAACCAGAAAATCAAAAGAACCCCCGGCAAAAAGCGACTTACTTGATCGACCGCATCGGCATACGCCGAATACGACTTGAAGCCAAATGTAGTCGCTCCGAGCGAGAAATGGTGAAAACCTCGTGGCCATGTTGCTACCAGTTGGAATCAAAGTGCGGCCCGGCGCGCGTCCGAGGAGCATGAATGCGATCGCGGTGAAGTGGAGCCAGACGGTTTCGAACCGACGACCTCCTGCTTGCAAAGCAGGCGCTCTACCAGCTGAGCTATGGCCCCGTATCCTGCAAAGTGTACGTGGCAGAATTCGCTCCAGCGATCCAGGCAAACGTAGAACGAAGGGGGACCTGTGGGTTCAGACGGTAGTTTCGAGGTTGTACGCAGCGCGCAGATCGACGCGCCCGCCGAGCGCGTGTTCGCGCTGATTGATCGCTTCAAGAGCTGGACAGAGTGGTCGCCCTGGGAAGGCATCGACCCAGATCTCGAACGTACCTACGAGGGTCCGGAAACCGGGGTCGGCTCAAAGTACGCGTGGAAGGGCAATCGCAAGGTCGGTGAGGGAAAGATGGAGATCACCGCCTCTCAGCCCTCGAGCCGCGTGGAGCTGGACCTGCACTTCCTCAAGCCGATCAAGGCCGAGAACGTGACGATCTTCGAACTTGAAGAATCGCCCGCGGGCGCCACGATGGTGACCTGGCGGATGCTGGGCCGGCAGAAAGGCATGATGAGGATCATGGGCATGTTCTTCAAGATCGACAAGATGGTCGGGCCTGATTTCGAGAAGGGCCTCGCGCAGCTGAAAACCGCCGCCGAGTCGTCGAGCTGATGCCCGAGTCCCAGCAAGAGCTCGAGGCGGTGCTCCAGGAGCTCGCCGAACCGCAGGGATTCGATGCGATCGAAGAGCGCCTCGCGGCAATCGCCCCGCAGCTCCAGAGCCTGCTCGACGGCGCGCTGAGCGCTGGCGGCTGGTTCGACGATGCGCACGAGGCGCTTGTCCTCAAGACCGCAACGCAGCCCGACTCCGAGCAGCGAATCGCTGAGGTTCGCAACTTCGTGCTCGAGCAGACCAGGCTGGGAATGCTCGTGGGGGTGGCGGTCGGCTGGGAGCTTGCCGAACGCCTCGAAGCCAGACGATCTTCCGCTGCATGAATCAGTACGCTTCGGCGATGCAAAAACGACTCCCACTTCTGCTCGTAGCCCTGGCCATGCTGTTCTCCTTCGCGGCTTCCGGCTGCGGCGATGACGCAGCAGACAACGCGACTCCCGTGCCTTCAGGAGCAACGCAATCCACCAGCGACGGTGCCACCAGCGTCAGTGCGGCGGCCGGCGCTGCCGTCGAGTCCGCCAAGAAGGCCCTCGAATCATGTGTCGAGTCGGCCGATTCCCTGCCGGACGCCGACAATGCCGCGGCCGCCAAGAAGCGCTGCCAGGACGCCTACGACAGCATCGAGAAATCTTCCGAGAAGGTCGATCAGGCGGCAAGCGAGGCGCGCGCCAAGTGCGAAGAATCCGCGAACAACATCCCGAACGCAGAGGCCAAGGCAAGCGCGCTCAAGGCCTGTGGACAGATCAACTAGTCACCGGTGAGTCGGATCGCACCTAGTGGTGAATCCACTCGGTGCGGTCCTTCCAGTCGTGCGCCATCAGCAGTCCGCCAGCAACGGCGAGCACTGCTCCGGTGAGGCCGTGGTGGAGTCGCCATCCTGCGACCCAGACTCTCTGCTGATCTCTGTCCCATCTGACCATCTGCCTGCCCTCTTCCTTGCTCCAACGCCCGTTCGTAAGCTGCCCGAACGTGAGGCTTGTGGTTATGACTGTTTATCGGCATTTCAGCGAGGTGGAATGAGTACTTCACATACCAACAAAAAGTATTTTGTGGTCGCGTTGGCGGTCGGTTCGCTGCTGGCCGTAGGTTGTGGCGATCCGGCCGAAGAGCCGCCCACGACTGCGCCGACGACTGCAGGCGTCAGCGCGGCGGCAGGGAGCGTTGAAGCCGCTCCCGAAGAGACGGATCTTGCTCCGGTCGATCTTCAGCTTGCGGGCGGAGGATTTGCCTCCGATACGCCGCGCAGCTTTCACGTGCCGTCGGGATTCCTGATCGTCGTCAGCGCCAAGAACACCGACGACAGAACGATCCGCCTGAGCGTGACGGGACCTTCGATCGCTCAGACCTTCAAGATTCCGGCAGGCGAGACGCAGAAGATCACGATCGCCTCACTCGCTGCCGGAGAAGCTGCGAAGCTGATTTCCGGAGGGGCGACGATCGAAATCGTTGCCGACGCCGAACCGGGACCGTAAGGCTTGACTACGCGGTCGGTCCGACGGCGTCGCCGACGTCTGCTGCGCCGCCGGTGACGTCACCGGCGGCGGTGTCAGCCGGGCTCGAAATGCCGGTCTGGCCACTCGGCGCCGGAGCCGGGGCGGGCGGGGCGACGGTGGTGGGCGCTGACGACTCTTCGCCGGTCGGAAGTCCAGGGCTCTCGCTGGTGCCTGACGGGGCTTCAATGCCCTGCTGGTCGCCGAGCGAAACCGTGGTGCTGTCCTTCTCGACGACAGGCTTGGAAGGCTCGATCGATGCTTCGCTCGTGGGAGTTTCGGCGGGGAGGGTGACGACCGGCTCGGCCGGGCCGGTTTCGGCGGTCGGGTCGGTTTTCGCCGGAGCGGCTGCGACTGCTGCAACTTCGGGGGTTGCGCCGCCGGTTGCGGCCCGGTCAACGACTGCGGGGGCGCTCTTGGCGATCGGGGCCGTCGAGTCAGCCTTTGAAGTGCTGATGTCGTGACGCGCAACCTGAGCGACGCCGCCGGTGACAATTGCTGCCGCGACAAGGCCGGTTCCGACCTTTGCCGCGACGGCGCCGATGCCGGCGATTGCTGCGCTTGAACCGGCCGTTGCTGCGCCGGCGCCAGCAGCTGCCGTGGTGGCACCTGCGACGGCGCCTGCCGATCCGCCGGCGGCGCTTGAGCCTGCGGCGGTTGCGCCGCTGAAGAGCTTGAGTCCGACGATCGCCTTGAAGGCTGCGAACGCTCCTACCGGGGCGAGCATCGTGAGCTTGCGGTTGGTGGTCGAGAGATCTTTCTTGAAGGAGCGGCAACGCTCGCAGTCGCTGACATGGCGCCGCGCGGGAGCGGTGAGTTTCTGCAGTCCCTCGGCGACGGCTCCGAGCTCGAGGCGAACCTCGTCGCAGGAGAGGCGGCGCGACTCAGCGGCTTCGGCCAACGAGACGCGGGCCCGCACCAGCAAGGACTTGACGCTCGGGATCGAGGTGTCCATCGCTTCGGCGATCTGGTCATAGGAGAGGTCGCCCATCTCGCGGAGCATCAACGCGGTGCGCTGGGTCTCGGGGAGGCGCTTGACATCGTCAACCAGATCTTCGAGGTCGAGCTTGTCGTGGACGCGGTCGGCGGTGGCCACTGCGGCGCCACCCTCGAAGACGTCCATCGAGTCGACGCCGGTCGGGCGCGGACGACGCAGGTGGTTCAAAGAGCGGTTGCGGGCGATGCGGTAGAGCCACGGGCGAACATTCAGATCGCGGTCGTCGGCGAGCATCGCGCGGTAAGCAGACACGAAGACTTCCTGGAGGATGTCCTCGGCGTCTTCGGTCGATCCGACCATGTGACGGCAGAAGGCAAGGAGCCGGCTGCGGTAGCGGTCGATCAGCGTCTCGAAGGCGGCCTCGTTGCCGCGGCGGGTCAGTGAGACCAGGCGCTCGTCTGACTGCAGGCGCAAAAAACGCGCGCGCGGATCCTGCAGCAGCGCGGCCGAAGTGGACGGGGCAGTTTCTCTGAGAACGGAAGCTTCCATGTAGTAACTATCGACAGAACCCCGTTGAAGTAACAGAGTTTCGGCGTTAACCATCAGAACTCACATTACGCCAAACATGCGGTTAACAAACCCGGACGAACTGTCTGAGCGGTAAGTTGCTCGTCAGCCCTGCCCGGGTGGCGGAATTGGTATACGCGGCTGACTTAAAATCGGCTGTCCCTAGGACATGTGGGTTCAAGTCCCACCCCGGGCACTGCAGCACCGCTGACACATGCGCACTTTCAAACTGACTCTCTACACGCTCGCGGCGATCGCGATGACGGCCGCCGGCGTCGCGATTTTCTACGCGCAGCTGCACAACAACCCCGACGCCCGCGCCTTCAGCAACAGCGACAGCGGTAAGTCAATGTTCCTGCTGGATGTGAACAGCGGCTTCGACGTCAAGCGCAACGGCGATCTCGAAGTCACCGAGGAGCTCACCTACGACCTCGGTAGCGAGGAATGGCGCGGGCTTTACCAGGACTTCATCCTGCCGCCAGGAGTTGCGGTGAAGAGCGCCAATGTCTCTCGCGTCACGCTCAGTGGCTCGATTCAACCGCTCGGTTCCGGGAGCGGCATCAAGCTCGGCGTGGGCGGGGCCTACGGCACGTTCGGCGCCGGCGTGATCAAGGACCCCGATCGCCGGTTGCGCATCGTCTGGAACGTGAACGACACCGGGACGCAGAAGTTCATCGTCCACTACGAAGTCTCCGGTGCGGTGAAGAACTACAAGGACGCGTCGACGCTGCTCTGGGACGTCTGGGGCACCGGCTGGGAGACGGGCGTGGCAAAGATGAACGTCGGAATCCGATTCCCGGGCCGGATCGAACTCTTCTATCCCCGCGCCGGAGATCTTCAGCGCCGCGTTTCGGACCGCAAGGTGAAGGGCCGCGTCGGGACGTTCTCGGTCACCAATCTGCCGTCCAGGCGTCAGGTTCAGATGCGCGTCGCCGCAAAGCCGCTCAGGCGCATGCCGCAGATCCAGTCAGACATCTTGCCCCGTCTGAAGGCCGAACAGGCGACGATCGACAAGCGCAACGCCGAGTATGCGAAGCGCAGCGCAGAGCTGCTCGACGAGAGCTACGTGATGTTCCTGATCAAGTCGCTGCTCGCCGCGCTGATCGGCCTGCTGTTCGTGGGTCTCTGTTGGGCGGCTTTCGGTCGCGACAAGACGAAGATGATCGCCGCTGGCGGCTCCTATCAGTACCCGCCGGAGAAGATCCCCGCGCCCGTGATCGCGAAAGCGCTCGGCGGCGCCGAGACCGAGAACCTCGTGTCCGCGACGCTGCTTCATCTGCTTCAGCGTGATGTCTTCCGCGTGCTGCCGTCGGTCGAGAAAAAAGAAGACATCTCGATCCGCAACAACGTCGGCGAGGCGACCTTCGACGCCTCGAAGGTCGAGCCGTACGAACTGCCGATCGCCGAGATGCTGCAGGCCGGGATCGACGCCCATCCCGAGAAGTCTCCGGACTTCCTCAAGCTGAAGAAGTACATCCCGGCCGGAACCGCCGAATCCAAGATCGCTGCGTACGAGAAGGAGCTGAAAGCCCAGCAGCCGGCGCACGCGCTGAAATCGACGTACCGCGGGCGCGTACGGCGCTGGTTCATCGGAATCCTCGCGTCACTGCTGTACACCGGCGGAGTGATTGCGATCCTCGGCACAGACGGCGGCAACGCGGCTGCGCGCTACGACGACATGCGCATCGGCCTCTTCCTCGTCGGGTTCTCGCCGGTACTCCTCTTCGCCGCGATCGAGGGCAACGCTTTCTACCGCCTGAAGGACGACCAGGCCGAGCGCGTGCGCAAATGGGAGACCTACCAGGACTTTTTCGCGAAGATGGACATGAGCCGCGACTACCCGCTGACCGTTGAGATCTGGGACGAGGCGCTGATCTACGCGGCGGCCTTCGGCTACGCCAAGAAGGTGATCACCAACATGCCGCGCACAGACAATGCGGGCACGCCGGTTGTCAGCGACGTCAACAGCTCGGGCATCGGCTGGATGTCCGGCAGCGCCTTCGCCGCCAGTTCGATCGGAAACATGACGTCTGGGATCAGCGGCGTCACGGGGATGGCAAGCTCGTCCTCTTCGGGCGGTGGTGGATTC
>JAEMRJ010000050.1 GCA_016463365.1 Thermoleophilaceae bacterium
GGAAAGTGCTGCGTGAACTCGTGCTGGCGCGAGGCGACGATGCGGCCGTCCTCGCCGAGCAGCATCGCCTTGCTGCCGGTGGTGCCTTCGTCAAGCGCGAGGATCATCTGCCGGGCTCTCTTGTCTCGCGGTACACGCGAAGGAAGTCTTTCAGCTGGCGACCGCGATGGATGAATCCAGCAAGTGATCTGCCCGTGGCCCGGTGCGCAAGGTCAAGCTCGATCTCTTGCACGCGCAGGCCGGCGCGGACGGCGTCAATCGTCATGCCGACCTCCATGCCGAAGGCCGCGTGAAACGGCGTGACGGCGTCCAGAGCCGCGTAGGTCATCGCGCGCTGGCCGGAGATCGGGGCGCGGGTGTCGAGCCCGCAGCGGCGCAGGATCGCTTTGTGCGCGAAGCCGAGCGCAAGACCGAACCCGCCGCCGACGCGACTGGAAAAGATCGCGACGGTCAGATCGGCCTGGTCGGCGGCGACGGCCTCTGCCAGCGGCGCGAGGCGTGCGGCCGACCGGGCCAGGTCGGCGTCGGCCAGAAGCACCACTGCCGACGTGCTCGGCGGGCCGTCGGCCAGGACGCGCTCTGCTGCCAGCGACGCAGCGCCGCCTTTGCCCAGATGCGCGCCACCGCCGACCACGGTGGCCCCTGCCTCGCGCGCGACGTCACCAGTCGCATCCTCAGACCCGTCGTCGGCGACGACGACCGCAGTGCCGGGAAAGGCGTCGCGCAGCGCCGTGACGGTCTCGGCGATGCGGTCTGCCTCATTGCGCGCAGCGACGATCACGTGGCCGACCAGGATGTGTTCGTCCGCCATCAGGATCGATATGTTGTCAGGCGGCTACGACGATCTCCGAACACCGCGACAAAGAGGCGAAATGAGCGACATAGAGGCACACATCACCGGCACCGTCTGGAAGATCGAGGTGAAGCCCGGCGACAACATCGAAGAGGGCGACACGGTCGTGATTCTCGAGTCGATGAAGATGGAGATGCCGGTCGAAGCCGAGGATGACGGGGTCGTCAAAGAAATCAAGTGCGCAGAAGGTCAGTCAGTGCACGAAGGGGACGTGCTCGTAGTTCTCGAGTAACTGCCCGCGCCAATTACTCTCGGGTCATGTCCTTTGATCTCCCTGAGGGTCAGAACCGGCAGGAACTCGCCAGCGGCAAGCTGATCTACGACGAGCCGCTGCCCCACGTGGCGCGCCTGCGCATCGACAACCCCGACAAGCGCGGCGCTCTGGACCAGGAAATCCTCGACGCGTTCGCGCTGACGATTCCGACTGTCAGGGCCCGCTGCCTGATCATCACCGGCACCGGCAGTGTCTTCAGCGCCGGCTACGACATCGGCGGTCTGCCCGAGGACCGCTTCGCAGAAGAGGCCGAGAAGCTCGTCGCACACCCGTTCACCGAGGCGATCACCGCGATCACCGAGTTTTCGTTTCCGACGATCGGCGCGCTCAACGGGCACACGATCGGCGGCGGGCTTGAGCTTGCGCTCTCCTGCGACATCCGCATCTGCGCGGAGGGTGCAAAACTTGGCATGCCGCCGGCCAAGCTCGGACTGGTCTACAGCTACGACGGTCTCGACAAGTTCATCCAGACGATCGGCCCCGCCCGCACCCGCGAACTGTTCTTCACCGCGCAGAACATCAGCGCCGATCGCGCACTCAAGTGGGGCCTTGTCAACTACGTGCGCCAGGCCGAGGCAGTGAGCCCCGACGCCGTCGTGATGGCCGAATCGATCGCGGCCAATGCGCCGCTCTCGCTGGAAGGCAACAAGCGGGTGATCAACACACTTCTGGCCCATGCGCCGATCGATCCCGCGGTCCGCGACGAACTCGCTGCGCTGCGCCGCGACTGCTTCCTCAGCGACGACTTTCACGAGGGCGTGCGCGCATTCGCCGAAAAGCGTCCGCCCGAGTGGACGGGCAGCTGACTCTCAAGTCAGTCAATCCCGCTCGTGGTGCGGCTTTAACCGTCCGATCGACCGCCTACCTTATGGTGCATCGGAGGGGCCTCTCGCCTCGTTCGACGGGGATACATCTGTGACCGACCTTGAACAGCACCTGAATGCCCTTGAAGACCAGGGCCTCTACCGCCGCATGCGGTTGATCTCTGGACCCCAGGGCGCCCGGGTACTGCTTGACGGCAAGCCCGTCCTGCTGATGTGCTCCAACAACTATCTCGGCCTGGCGGACCACCCGCGGGTCCGGGAAGCGGCCGCTGATGCCGCTCGTCGTTGGGGCGTCGGCTCCAGCGGATCGCGGTTGATCAGCGGCAACATGACCGTCCACCGCAGGCTCGAGTCGCGGCTCGCAGAGTTCAAGGGCACAGACGCAGCACTGCTCTTCGGCAGCGGCTACATGGCCAACGCCGGAATCATCCCGGCGCTCAGCCAGGAGGGCGAGGTCATCTTCAGCGACGAGCTCAACCACGCTTCGATCGTCGACGGCTGCCGCCTCTCGCGCGCCGAGACCTTCGTCTACGACCACGGCGACCTCGAGCACCTCGCCTGGGGCCTGCGCCAGAACAGCGGCCGGGCCAGCCTGATCGTCACCGACAGCGTCTTCAGCATGGACGGCGACATCGCCCCGCTCGAAGGGATCGCCGAGTTGGCCGGCAACCACGACGTGCGCGTGATGGTCGACGAGGCCCACGCGACCGGAACCGTCGGCCCCGAGGGCCGCGGAGCAGTTGCCGCGCTCGGCCTGACCGACGAGATCGACGTCATCGTCGGAACTCTGAGCAAGGCGCTCGGCGGCTACGGAGCATTCGCCGCATGCGACACGCAGATTGCCCGCTACCTCGTCAACTCCGCCCGCAGCTTCATCTACAGCACCGCACCTTCGCCGCCGGTGGTCGCGGCCGCAGCAGAGGCCCTGGAGATCCTGATCGAGCAGCCGCGCCGCGTCACCCGCCTGCGCCAGAACGCCGAATTCTTCCGCCGCGAGCTCGCGCGTCACGGCTTTGACGTCGCCGCAGACGGCGGCAGGCGCCGCGCACCCCACATCGTGCCGCTCGTCATCGGCGAGCCAGATCTCGCAGTGAAAATGTCCCAGGAAGCGCTCGAGCGCGGCGTCTTCGCCCAAGCGATCCGCCCGCCGACGGTGCCCGACGGCATGAGTCGCATCCGCGCCGCAGTGATGGCTTCTCACAAGTCTGACGAACTCTCCGCCGCGGCAAAGGTTCTTGCCAGGGCTGCCGTGTCCGTCGGCTTCACCCCCGGCGAGTGCATGCCGGGCGAGTTCGGTCCGCCACAGACAGTCTCTGACCAGCGCGGTCAGGGCGGAGGCCGAATCTTCGACGAAGACTCGGACGAGTTGGCCGTCGCCTAGTCCAGTGGCCGGCCTGTTCATAACGGGCACTGGCACCGGAGTGGGAAAGTCTGTCGTCGCTGCCGCGATCATTTCTGCCTTGACTGCCCGCGGCCGCAGAGTCGCCGCTTTCAAGCCGGCCGTCAGCGGCCTCGACGAACCGACCCCCGGCTGGCCCATCGACCACGAGTTGCTGGCCGGCGCAACCGGCTGGCAGACGCCTGAGCAGGTCTCGCCCTTCACGTTCGGTCCCGCAGTCTCGCCCCACCTGGCCGCCAGCCTGGCGGGTACAGCGATCACGCTCGACGCGCTGCTCGCTGCCTACGAAGCGTCGTCCGCCGACGCAGAGTTGACGATCTGTGAAGGCGTCGGCGGGCTGTTGGTCCCGCTGTCCGACGCGCCGCCGCTCAGCGTGCTCGACCTCGCCAGGTCACTCGATCTGCCCCTGGTGGTCGCAACGCACCCCGGGCTGGGCACGATCAGCGACACCCGACTGACCGTTGACCGCATCCATGCCGAGGGCCTGAAGGTCGCCGCGGTCGTGGTCTCGGGCTGGCCCGATCAGCCCTCGAAAGTCGAACTCTCGAACCTCGAAACGCTCGCACGACTGCTGCGCGTCGAAGTCGCGACGCTACCGATGACAACGCCCGATCGACTCGCTCAGGACGCCTCCAGCCTGCCGATCGAACGATGGATCTCCACGGCCTAGGATCTGATCCATGACGAGTGGCGACCTTGCAGAGCTGGACCGGCGCTACATCTGGCACCCCTTCACGCAGCAACAGGGCTGGCTGTCCGAGGACGCCCCGATCATCCGCTCCGCGAAGGGCTGCATCCTGATCGACGTCGAGGGGCGCGACTACATTGACGGCGTCTCATCGCTCTGGTGCAATGTCCACGGGCACCAGCACCCGAAGATCGACAAGGCTGTGCGCGACCAGCTTGGTCGCGTCGCCCACAGCACGATGCTCGGGCTCTCCCATGAACCAGGCATTCAGCTCGCCCAGCGGCTGATCGAAATCGCGCCGGAGCGCCTGACCCGCGTCTTCTACTCAGACAGCGGATCGACTGCGACAGAGATCGCCCTGAAAATCGCATTTCAGCACTGTCAGCAGTCGGGCCAGACCCGGCGCACGCGCTTCATGTCGATGCGCGACGCTTATCACGGCGACACGCTCGGTGCGGTCTCGGCCGGCGGGATCGACCTCTTCCACGCGACCTACGCACCGTTGCTCTTTGAAACGCTCAAGACCACGCCGGGCGACTTCGAAGAGCTCGAGCGCAATTTCGAACAACACGGCCATGAACTCGCCGCAGTGATCATGGAGCCGTTGGTGCAGGGCGCCGCCGGCATGATCCTCCACCCCAACGGATTCCTGCGCAAGGTGCGCGAGCTCTGCGACAAGCACGGAGTGTTGCTGATCCTCGACGAGGTCGCAACCGGCTTCGGTCGCACCGGAACGATGTTTGCCTGCCAGCAGGAGGGCGTCGAGCCCGACATCATGTGCGTCGCCAAAGGCATATCCGGCGGATACCTGCCGCTCGCCGCGACGCTGACCAGCGAAATCATCTACTCGAGCTTCCTCGGCGAACACAACGAGCAGAAGACCTTCTTCCACGGCCACACGTACACCGGCAATCCGCTCGCCTGCGCGGCAGGTATCGCGACGCTCGATGTCTTCGAGCACGAGCAGACGCTGGACACCGTTGCCGACCTCTGCGTGTTGATCGGCGAACTGCTGCGCCCGATCGCAGACCTGCCGCGCGTGTCCGAGGTCAGGCGACGCGGACTGATGGTCGGGATCGAGCTCAAGGACTTCCCTGCGAACGCCCGCGCCGGCCACCAGGTCACGCTCGCTGCTCGCCGCCGCGGAGCGATCATCCGCCCACTCGGCGACACGGTGGTACTGATGCCGCCGCTGGCGATCAGCGCCGAAGAGTTGCGCCGACTGATCGACATCACCGGCGAATCGATCGCCGAAGTCTCAGCCGATGCATCCTCCCGAGAGGAACCCACCGTGCGCAGGGCGAAGGTAAGGGTCTGATGCCGGTCCAGCCCCGCCCAGCTTCTTCCGTGCTCGTCCTCCGTGACGGCGACGACGGAATCGAAATCCTCTTCGTGCAGCGATCGCTGTCGCTCAAGTTCATGGGCGGCGCATGGGTCTTCCCCGGTGGAACGCTGCATGCCGACGATGGCGACGCCAAGGACGACCTCGCCTGGAAGACCGCCGGCGTCCGCGAGACCTTCGAGGAAGCTCGGATCACGCTTCCCGATCCCGCAGCACTGGTGCCGTTCAGCCGCTGGATCACCCCCGAGATGGCGCCGATGCGCTTTGACACGCGCTTCTACCTTGCCCTGGCGCCGGAGGGTGCCCAACCCTCACCCGACCGCCGCGAGGTTGACCGCGCCGAGTGGTGGACACCGGCCAAGGCGCTGCATCTTTTTGTCAAAGACGAGGCTGAGCTCCACTTCCCGACGATCAAGCAGGTCGAAAAGGTCGCGGTCTTTGACGCTGCCGCCGATGCGATCGCGGCTCACGTCGACCAGCCGGTCGAGGCGATTCTTCCGCGCGTCGCCGCGAGCGACGAGGGCTTCGAGATTCTGTTGCCGGGCGACCCGGGTTACGAGCAGGCAACTTAAGTAACTCGTAAGAAACTTTCTCGCAAGCCGAGGTTTCGTACGACTAGATGCTCGCTCACCGTCCTCCCATCGTTCGAACGCTCTGGCCAATCGCGATCGCGTTGATCGCGACTCTCGCCTGTGGGTTTTCGCAGGCGAATGCTGCCGGCACTGGTCGGCTGGACCGGACGTTCGGCGAGGGCGGAGTTGCACAACTGGTGCTCCCGGGAGACGCGACCACGAATGCGATGGTGGTTCAACCTGACGGCAAGATCGTGCTCGCAGGCGCCTATTCGAAGAGTGACAACGAGCCCGATGTCCTGGCCGTCGCGCGCCTGGATGCGGACGGGTCGCCTGATCTCGACTTCGGCAAAGAGGGAGTCTTTGTGCTTGACATTGCTGAAGACACGCGGGCCACCTCCCTGACCATCGAGGCCCATGGCAAGATCGTCGTCGTTGGCAGCGCATATGACACTGCCACGAAGATGACCAAGCTGCTGATTCTCCGTCTGACTGGCAACGGCAGGCTGGATCCGAGCTTCAACCGCACTGGAGTGTTGACCACGGATCTGGCGAGCCGAGGTGGAGCTGCAGATTCTGTGGCCCCGGTGCGAGGTGACAAGCTGCTCGTAATCGGAAGGCGCGGACCGGTCGTCCCCTCCATTCCAGTGGCGGTGCGCGTGTTGTACGACGGAACGTTGGACCCGGCCTACGCGGATGAGGGCGTGTTTGACATCCCACTGAGCACCTCCGCCGAACCTCGAAACTGGACGGGTGAGTTCAGTCAGAGCGTCCGTGCGGTGGACGGGTCCGTCCTCCTGGCCGGAAGGCGCTCCAGTTACCCCGCCATCCGAAGCCAGTCGGTTTTCGCGAGATTCGATTCGACGGGCAATCTTGATCCCATATTCGGCTACAACGGTCGCGTCGCGATTACAAATAACGGCGACAACGAATCCCCGGACGACCTCGCCCTGCAACCCGACGGGAAGATAGTGCTCGTCGGAGCGTCGTACGTCGGGATCGCCAGCGAACGCGATCACCCCTTCTTCCAACGGCTCAACAACGACGGGAGTCCCGACCAGACCTTCGGAGTCGCGAGCAGGCTCCCAATTGCGGTCGCTGGACAATCTGGACTCCACGCCCTGGCGATTGACCCGAACGGTCGTGCCGTCGCCGGCGGAGAGTTTCGGACCGCCGGCAAGTCCCCGAATCGTCTGGGCAGTCTGCTGGCACGCGCCAATTCCAACGGAACGCCAGACGAAATCTTCGGCGTCAAAGGCGGCGTCGCGACCGCCAGCTACGGACGGGACGTGTCGATCAGCGACATCGCTGTCACATGGGACAACCGAATCCTTGCGGCGGGGCGTTTTTCAGACGGGCTTTCAGTTGCTCGCTTTCGAGGCACTGAGATCAAGCCGCTCTCTTCTGCCATTCGAACGCCCAGTAGATACCGGCTCAAGGCGCACAGTCTCAGATCGTTTTCCGGCACCGCAAGCGGGTCCGATCTCGAATCGGTGCAGATTGCCGTGCTGAAGAGAGGCACGAGTCTGCTGCACGGCAGGCACCTCTGTCGCCATCTGAGCGACAAAAGCGCCAAATTCGTGATGCGCCGAGCAAATAAGAAGGCGAACAAGAGGAGGTGCGTGCCCACCAAATGGCTTCGCGCAACCGGAACGCGTTCATGGCGCTACGCGATGAAGCGAGACCTACCGTCCGGAAGTTACGAGATCTACGTGCGCGCGGTCGACGCGGGCGACTGGCCCCAGACGTCGCCGACCAGAAAACGATTCAAGCTCGTCCATTAGCCGGTGCGCAGAGCGCGAGTGCGAACCGCTCGTCCTCGTCGGTGTACCAGTCCTTCAGCTCGAGCCCAGCCTCTTCGATTGCAGAGACGAATCCGTCGCGCGTGAACTTGCGGCTGATCTCCGTGCGGATGTCTTCACCGGCGACAAAGTCGATCGTCAGATCGAGCGCGGCGATCTTCACGACCTGGTTGCGCGTCGCGCGCAAGCGCATCTCGATCCATTGATTCTCTTCGTCGAAGAAGGCGACGTGTTCCCAGCTGTCCAGATCGAAGTTGCCGGCCAGGCTGGTGTTGATCGATGACAGCACGTTCTTGTTGAACGCCGCCGTCACGCCGGCCGAATCGTTGTAGGCGGCTTCGAGTTCGTTCTTGTCCTTCACAAGGTCGATGCCGACCAGCAGTGTGTCGTCCGGTTCAGCGAGGAACGCCATGCGCTTGAGAAAGAAGAGCATCTCGTCTGGTGTGAAGTTTCCGATTGTGCCGCCGAGAAACGCAAACAGCCGTGCGTCAGCGCGTGGGAGGCCGCCGAGGTGTTTCTCGAAATCGCCGATCATTCCGTGAACGCGCAGGCCGGGGTAGTCGCCGACCAGCCGTACCGACGCCTCACGTACGGCCGACTCTGAGAACTCGATCGGCACGTACAGCGCCTCGCCCGTATTTGCCAGCAGAGGGCGCAGAAGGTGTTCGGTCTTCAGCGATGACCCCGAGCCGAGTTCGACAAGTGACGTCGCCGCAGCCGCGTCAACGATGTCGGCGCCGCGCGCCTCAAGGATTGACTCCTCCGTGCGGGTCGGGTAGTACTCGGGCAACTCGCAGATCTGGTCAAACAGTTCCGAGCCCTTGGCGTCATAGAAGTACTTCGGCTGCAGCGCGCGCGGCCGTGCCGTCAGGCCCTGCCTCACGTCGTTGGCAAAGGAGGTGATCCACTCCTCGCCGCGGTAGATGTCGAGCCGCACATCTGGCTTGACCTCTGCAAATTCGAGCTCGGCAACGTGTTCAGCGGTCGGGTTCAAGCGGCACTCCTGGCGAGTCGGATTCCGGAAAAGATCTGCCGACGCTGCGGCAGGTCCCAATTACGAAAGCGGTTGGTCACGGTGCGGGCTCGCGTGGCCCAGGAGCCGCCGCGCAGAACGCGGTAGCCGTCGTCGAAGAATGGTTTGGAGTACTGCTCGTAGGCAAAGGGCGTGAAGCCGTCGTAGGCCGAGAACTCGCTGCTTGTCCATTCCCAGACCTGCCCGAGCATGTCGATCGGGCCGAACCCGTGATCTGCGCTGCCGACCGGATGCGCGCCGAATGCGAGCTGGTCGAGGTTGGCGGCCCCGGGAGTCCAGGCATTGTCACCCCAGGAGTACCTGCGGCGTAGACCTGATGCTCCGGCTCGCGGGTCATAGGAAGCAGCGACCTCCCACTCGAACTCAGTGGGCAGCCGGGCGCCATGGGCACGCGCGTAGGCCGAGGCCTCATGCCAGTTGACGTGGCAGACCGGCGCTGCTGGGTCGACCGCGCGGCGCTCGCCGAAGTCATCGGAGGTCCAGCCGTACTCGTCTCGAGTCCAGCCGAGCGGTGCGGGGTCGAAGAGTCTTCCCTGTTCGAGCAGCCAGCCCCAGCCCTCAGGAGTCCACCACTCGGGCTTCTTGTAGCCGCCGAGCTCAATCCACTCGGCGTACTCACCGTTGGTCACCGGCCGCGTCGCGATCAGAAACGGGTCGAGCGTGCGGCTGTGCGACCTCAGTTCATTGTCGTAGACGAGCACGCTGTCGTCTGGTTCGCTACCGATCCGATAGTCGCCGCCGGGAAACGCGATCCAGTCATTGCTGCTCGATGCCGGTCGATAGGCACGCGAGGCTGCCTCGCGCAGACGGATGTGCTGCGCACCGGTGGGCGGCGCGAGATACTCGCCCGCCAGCGCCGGTGGTGGCTGATGGCCCTCAAGCTGCCGGAGCGCCTGGAGCATCGTCTCGTTGTGCTGCTGCTCGTGCTGAATCACCAGCTCGACCAGGATCGGATCGAACTGGTCAAACCGCTGGAGAACCTGCTCGCGCACTGCGCGCATGTAGGTGAAGCACTGATCGCTGCTCAGGACATCGAGCTCGGCGCGCTCAGCGCGCGGGTGGTCGAAGGGGTTGTAGACGTCGTCGAGCACGTCGTCATGGCTGCCCAGCAGCCAACGCTGCTCAAAGTTGGCGATATGACCGAGGTCCCAGATCAGCGGCGAGAGCAGCGGGTCGACGACCCGCGCAAGATCGTCGTCGTCGAGCTCCGCCACCAGCGCCAGCGTGCGGTCGCGTGTGGCCGCAAGCGCCGCCGCCTGCTCGCCCGCAATCGCCGTTCCCGTCATGGCGCGCAATTCCATCCGGCCACTCTACGCAGTATTTGAGTTCGACGTGTCGATGACCATCGCAACATCAGTGGTGATTATGGTGTTCTTCAACTTGGTGTCTTCAATCCACACAGAATTCAGCTCTCGCGCGGTCGCCCTGGCGGCCGTACTCGTATCCGCCGGGAAACGCGATCCAGTCATTGCTGCTCGATGCCGGTCGATAGGCACGCGAGGCTGCCTCGCGCAGACGGATGTGCTGCGCACCGGTGGGCGGCGCGAGATACTCGCCCGCCAGCGCCGGTGGTGGCTGATGGCCCTCAAGCTGCCGGAGCGCCTGGAGCATCGTCTCGTTGTGCTGCTGCTCGTGCTGAATCACCAGCTCGACCAGGATCGGATCGAACTGGTCAAACCGCTGGAGAACCTGCTCGCGCACTGCGCGCATGTAGGTGAAGCACTGATCGCTGCTCAGGACATCGAGCTCGGCGCGCTCAGCGCGCGGGTGGTCGAAGGGGTTGTAGACGTCGTCGAGCACGTCGTCATGGCTGCCCAGCAGCCAACGCTGCTCAAAGTTGGCGATATGACCGAGGTCCCAGATCAGCGGCGAGAGCAGCGGGTCGACGACCCGCGCAAGATCGTCGTCGTCGAGCTCCGCCACCAGCGCCAGCGTGCGGTCGCGTGTGGCCGCAAGCGCCGCCGCCTGCTCGCCCGCAATCGCCGTTCCCGTCATGGCGCGCAATTCCATCCGGCCACTCTACGCAGTATTTGAGTTCGACGTGTCGATGACCATCGCAACATCAGTGGTGATTATGGTGTTCTTCAACTTGGTGTCTTCAATCCACACAGAATTCAGCTCTCGCGCGGTCGCCCTGGCGGCCGTACTCGTATCCGCTCTGCTCCTGGCGCTGACACCAGTCTCTGCCTCGGCCGCGAGCGACCCGAGCAAGGGCGCACCGTTCAACTACGGCCAGACCAACCGCTACACGCTGGACGGCACCTGGTTCCTGAAGACCGATCCGACCAATGCAGGTCGCGCCGCCGCTTATGAGACGACGAAGAACTTCGCCTCTTGGAAGAAGATCACCATTCCCAATGCCTTCAACGCCGGCGACGCTTCCGAGGCGAGCTACACCGGCAGCATCGCCTGGTACGCGACACAGTTCAATCGCCCGGCCGCCCCGGGCGGATCCAACTGGATCCTTCAGTTCAACAGTGCGAACCTGCGCGCCGACGTCTACCTCAACGGCCGCAGAGTCGGCGGCCATCTCGGTGGCAACATCCCATTCGAAGTCCCGGCATCCAGCATGAAGAGCGGCGAGAACACGCTCATCGTGCGCGTCGACAGCCGCCTCTCGCTCACCTCGGTCCCCTCGATAGAGGAACGCATCGATCAGCTGACCGGCGGTTGGTGGAACTTCGGCGGCCTGCTGCGAGAAGTCGTGCTGCGCCGGGTCGGTCGCTACGACGTCTCGTCGGTCTCCACCCGCTCGGCTTTCAAGGCGTCCAAGGGCAGAGCCAGTGGCTCGGCCCGCATCACAGTCGTCGCAAACGTCAAGAACTACGGCCGACGGGGCCGCCTCCAGCTTCGCGGCAGCTATGGCAATTCCGCGATCCGCTTCCGCCGGACGCAGCTGCGATCCGGCGCAACCACGCAGCTGGTCGGCACGGCAACCGTGCGCAACCCCAAGCTCTGGTCGCCGCTCTCGCCGAAGCTCTATCCCGTCAAGGTCAGCGCGCCCGGCGTGACCTGGACGTCCAAAGCCGGCATCCGCAAGTACGCGGTCTCGAGCAAGGGCATTCTCACGATCAACGGCCTGAGGACCCGACTGCGCGGAGTCAGCTTCCACGAGTCGGACCTGGCGACCGGCGCCGCGTGGAGCCCCGCCCAGCGCGAAGCAAACAACGCCCTGTTCAAGAAGCTCGGCGTCAACATGATCCGCACGCACTACCCGATGGCCCCTCAGCAGATGGAGTGGGCCGACAAGAACGGCGTCTACGTCTGGCTGCAGGTGCAGTCATTTCGTCCGCGCAACCCGCAGCTGCGCTCGCCGAGCTATCGCAAGCAGGTCGTCGCGCTGACACGCGAGATGGTCGCGCGTTATCGCCAGTACTCCTCAGTACTCACCTGGAACCTCAGCAACGAGGCCGTTCCGTCAGACACCAAGTACCTGGACGCGCTGTTTGTTCAGCAGATCAAGGCGGTCAAGGCGCTCGACCCGGAGGGCTTGATCAGCGCCGACTACGCCTCAGCGCCAGAGGACGAGCTGCAGCATCCGGCATACCGCCGCATGGACATTCTCGGAATCAACGAGTACTTCGGCTGGTACCCCGGCCAGTTGGGATCGACCCTCGACATGGCCGGCCTGCGCCCCTACCTCGACTACCTCCACAGGGTCTACTCGAAGCAGGCACTATTCATCACCGAGTTTGGCGCCGAGGCCAATCGCGAAGGCAGCGCAGACGAGCTCGGAACGTACGCGTACCAGACCAACTTCTTCACGCAGCAGCTGAGCATCCTGCGCAACGTGCCGTATCTGAACGGCCTGTTCGCCTGGGCCCTGAAGGACTACTGGGTGCGTCCCGAATGGACCGGCGGTAACCCCGACCCGACGCCGCCGTTCTCGCGGAAGGGCCTCTTTCAGGCCGACGGGACACCCAAACCCGCCGCCGCGTTGATCGAGCGCGAATTCAAGGCGACACCGCCGTTCATCAGGTAGTAGCTGCGCGCGCTACTGCGCGGGGGCGCGGTGCTGCCAGCTCTTGCGGCCTTCGGTCTCAAAGTCGTCGGGCAGGCGACCTTCGAGGTCGAGTTTCTCGAGATTCGTCTGCATCGTCACGTGAGCGGCGATGCGTAGTTCGGGACCGACGTCGCTCCAGACGCGATCGAGCAGTGCTTCGCGGTCATAAAGACCGTCGCCGAGCGCCGCAAGAAGGTCGCGCTCGCGTGTCAGGCGATGCTCGCGCTGGGCTTCGACCGCAGCAAGCGCATCGTGGATCGGTTCGCCATGGCCCGGCAGGATGATGTCGGGTGCGATCGCGGCGACCTTCGCGAGCGAATCGAGATACGCGATCAGGGTTCCGCCACCGGGCGGGACGATCGTCGATGACTGCCCCAGGATCAGGTCGCCGCTGAAGAGCGCGCGACGATCCCGGTCGCCGAAGTGGAAAACGAGATGGTCGGCAGCATGGCCGGGCGTGAACTCGACTTCGAGCGGCACGTCGGAAAAATCGTCGCCATGTCGCAGGATCGGCGCGCCGTCGATCAGCGCCGCCATGGATTCGAGCCCCGCGCTGTGATCGAGATGGTCGTGGGTGAGCAGCACCGCGCGCGGCTGGCCGAGCGCTCGCGCCGCCACCGCGACGGCTTCAAGGTGCCCCGGGTCGTCCGGCCCCGGGTCGATCACCCAGCTTCCGCCAGCTGCGGCGACGATCCAGGTGTTCGTCCCGTCGAGCGTCATGACCGAGGGATTGCCCGCGCGCACGAGGCCGACTGTCACGTCGGTGACGCCCGTTTCGATCAGCCGCACTGCAATTTCCTTGTAGCCATAGTTACTTGGCGAGGGCCCGCGGTGTAAATCTCACTGGAGGCCCATCCCGGGTCGCCGGATACATTCACCGTCGAATTCGAAAGAGGGTGGTTACGGTGGAAGCACATGGAATGAAGGGGCACGGACTGAAGAACTTAGGTTCTGAGGTCGCCCATGGTTCGATCGCCCAGATGTTCGCACTTGTCGCGGGCGTGATCCTCACTGTCGGCGGAGTTGCGGCGTTGATCGTCAACGCAGACTTCTCAACTGGCACCGGGATTGTCACCGACAAGCTGCTGTTCATGGACGTGAACGGCTGGAGCGGGCTTCTGATGCTGCTCACCGGCGTTTCGCTCGTGGTGGCCAGCCGAGTGGCTGGCATGGCGCGCAGGGCCTGCCTGGGTGTTGGTGTTGTTTATCTGGCACTGACGATCTGGAGCTTGTTTGACAGCTCCGTGCTCGGCATGTTCCCGGTGAACGACATGACGGCGATCGTCTACGCCGCAATCGGCGTGCTCGGCGTGACCGCGGGCCTGGGCCCGGATCGTCACGACGACACCGTCTGACACGCCACCACAGCCGCGGGGCGCCGGAGGGGCGCCCCGCTCTCATACGGCTCCGGCTCCGTTGATTTCGGCCGCGTATTACGATCCGGGTCATGTCGATCACAGCTGCCTCTGAACAAGCCGTCGTTGATTCCGTCCCGAAGGGGGCGCTGATCAACGGGAGTTGGATCGAGACAGGCAGGACGCTCGACGTGATCGACCCTTCAACCGGCGAGGCGCTCTGCGCGATCACCGACGCCGGCGAGCCAGAAGCACTCGCCGCCCTCGACGCCGCTTCAAACGCCCAGGCCTCCTGGGCCGCCACCCCGCCGCGCGAGCGCAGCGAGATCCTCCGCGCCGTCTACGAATCGATGACCAGCCGCCTCGACGAGTTGGCACTGTTGATGACGCTCGAGATGGGCAAGCCGCTCAGCGAGTCAAAGGCCGAGGTCGCCTACGCCGCCGACTTCCTGCGCTGGTTCAGCGAGGAAGCCGTGCGCATCAACGGGCGCTACTCCGTCGCCCCCAACGGCCAGGGTCGCCTGCTGACGATGAAGCAGGCGCTCGGCCCGTGCGTTTTTGTGACTCCTTGGAACTTCCCGGCCGCAATGGCCACGCGCAAGATCGGCCCGGCGCTCGCCGCCGGCTGCACCGTCGTGATGAAGCCGGCCAAGGAAAC
>JAEMRJ010000165.1 GCA_016463365.1 Thermoleophilaceae bacterium
TTCGTGATGAGCAACTCGTTCACCAACCAGACGATCGCCCAGATCGAGCTCTTCACCAAGAACGGCGACTACGAGAAGCAGGTCTACGTCCTGCCCAAGCACCTCGACGAGAAGGTCGCCCGTCTGCACCTGGCAGCGGTCAACGTCAACCTCACCGAGCTGCGTCCCGACCAGGCCGCCTACATCGGCGTCAAGGTCGAGGGTCCCTACAAGCCCGAGCACTACCGCTACTAGGCAGGATCGCACGACTCGTTCGACCAGCGGCCCGGCGCGAAAGCGTCGGGCCGCTTTGTTTGTTCCCCACCCTTTCAGGTGATTACTATTCGGCCCATGAATCGATCTCGGCTGCTTCTGCGCACCTTCGCTCTTGCCTGCTCACTGGTTGTCAGTCTCATCTGGGTCGGCGCCGTTCAGGCCGACCCCTCGGTTGACATCGTCGGCGGCACGCCCGCGGCCTCAATGGACGACTGGCCGTTCGTGGTCGGGGTCCTTTCCAGTTCAGATCCATACAGCCAGTACTGCATGGGCACGCTCGTCTCGCAGCGTTGGGTACTGACAACTCGCACGTGCGTGGACGACGAGGGCGGCTATCCGGCGCCGACGCACGTGTTCACGGGATCGATTGATCTTGATGACAGCGACGGCGATGTGACTGCCGTCAGCGACGTGATACTGAATCCCAACTATGACGAGGAGTCGGGCACCTACAACCTGGCGCTGCTTCGTCTTGCGAGTCCTGCTCCGGCGCCGGCGGTACCGATCGAGATTGCGGGGATCGGCGATTCGGTCCCGAGTTCCGGAGCGACCGTCGAGGTCGCTGGATGGGGCGACATCGCGGGTGACGGCTCCAACTTTTCGACGCTCCTGATGGAGGCCGAGCTGACCACCAACTGGTCTGCCTGCGACCTTGGCGGCGGGTCCAACGGCCAGAATTTCTGTGCTGGGCACCCGTCGACCGGTCCAACTGACGACGCGCGAGGCATCTGCTTCGGCGATGAGGGCGCTCCAGCTGTCTACGACTTCGGGTCGGGCCCTCGGCTTGCGGGAATCGGGAGCTGGTTCGCAGACTGCGAAGACCCAGGACTCTTTGGCACGCTGCGTGATCACGGCGACTGGATCCACGAAGTGATTGCCCATTCCGTGCGCTTCAACGTGCCGAGAGTTGATTTCGGCGACATCATCTGGGGCGGAGCAGAGCCGATACGTAGTGCCGCAGTTACCAACATCGGCGAGGAGCCGATCACCACTGGCCACGCATATTTCAGTTACGACACCTCCGGAAACAACAACGGTTCGTACTCGCGAATGGCGTACGACAACTGCGCTGGCCGAACGATTCCCGTGGGCGGGACGTGCGATTTCGCGATGATTCACTCCTCCAATGTCAGCGAACCGGCGAACGGCCGAATCGTGTTCTACGTAGGACCGTCCGGTCTCGCCTCGCGCGCAATTCCGTACACCGCGCGCATGGGCGGCGACTCACGTGCCAAGTCATACCTCTTGGCGTCTCCGAGCAAAGTGAAGCTCGATCCCTCCAAGGGCAAAAAACGCGGACGCAGGTACATCGAAGCAGGGGTCCGGATCTACCCCGCGGCGCCCTGGTTCAACGGGGGCCCGGTGTTCTTCTGCGACGGATTCGTGAATCTCCAAGTCACATATCCCGGCCAGAAAAAACCGAAGACTCACAGACTGCAGCTGGGTCAGATTCCGATTCCGAAAAGCAAGGCCACGTTCTGCGGTCAGAAGCTGAAGATGTACCTGCCGAAGGGCATCAAGCTTCCGAAGAAGCCCAAGAAGTTGAACGCAACCTTCACGGCTTCATTCGACGGGAACGGCGTGCTTCAGCCGGCGGCCTTCGCGCAAAAGTCTCCTGTCAGCTTCTGAGCGCAATGGCGCCACGCGCCTCCCGATTTTTGCTGAAATCAGCACCTGTTTCAAGTTTCTCTCTTCAGTGCCGATCAGTTTGGGGTATGCGAATCGGGCCAGTCCACGCTCTTCGACTTTCACGCGCGCTCGCGGTGCCCATCGCAGCCCTCGCGCTGGTTTATGCGTGGCCGTCGAATGCGCAGGCCGACCCCACGGTCGACGTGATCGGCGGCGGAACCGTTTCGCACAGCCAATACACCGCCTCCTATCCCTACATGGCCGGCATTCTGGCCAGCAACAACCCCACCCACCAGTTCTGCGGCGGCTCGCTGATTGCCGCTCAGTGGGTGATGACCGCAGCGCACTGCTATTCGCCCAAAGATGGGATCACGCCCGCCTACGTGATCATCGGTACTGAGAACCTGCTCACGGGCGGTCAGATCATTCCGGTCACAGCAAACTTCATTCACCCTGACTGGAATCCCGATCTTCTGGCCAACGACATCCAGCTGCTGAAGCTCGCCTACGCGCCGTCGCCGGCAACGCCCGTGGTTCGCTCGACGTTTGCGGAAGACCCCACCGGCGGAGAAACCGCCACGCTGATCGGATGGGGCCGCACCTCTTCTGGATCGGGCGGAATGTCCACCGACACTCTCAACAGCGCTTCTGTGGATGTCATCAACCATCCGACATGCAAGAGCGACTGGGCTGCGATCGAGGGCTTTGACGTGGTCTCTGACAGTCAGATCTGCGCAATCACTTATGACACCGGCGCCGGAGCAAGAATGGCCTGCAACGGCGACAGCGGAGGCCCGTTGCTCTACGGCAGCAAGGTGATCGGCATCGCCAGCTTCGTATACAGCGGTTGCTACGACAACGCGCCAAACGTCTACACCCGTGTTTCTTCGTTCAACAGCTGGATCGACGGCATCCGCGCCAAGACGCTTTCGGCATATCCATCCTCGATGGGCTTTGGCAGCGTGGCTGTCTCCGACGCCACCGCCGAGCGCACGATCAAGTTCCGCAGCGACGGCGACAGCGCTGTTTCGATCGGTTCGGTCGTGACCACTGGCGACTACGCGGTCAAGTCAGACGGTTGCTCTGGAAGTCTCGCTTCGGGCGCATATTGCTACGTGGTCGTCACCTTTGACCCGACCGCGGCCGGGATTCGCGACGGCTCGCTGGTGGTCTCATCCGACTCGGCCGGAAGCCCGACAACGCGCGTCGCCCTGTCTGGAAGCGGGGCCGGCAACTCGATCAACGCGGTCGCACTGAAACTCTCGCTGCCCAAGCCCGTGAAGGTGAAAGGCTCCAAGCTCACCGCCAAATTCCGCGTCGCCTACACGCAGCCGGTCGGCTCGCCATCGGTGACTTCATGCGCCGGCGCGGTCAAGCTCTCGCTCAAGCTGCCAAAGATCAAGAAGAATCTGGTCAAGAGCGGCAAGATCTCCTGGTCGACCAAGGGGTGCTTCGCGCAACTGATCATGAGCCTGCCAAAGAGCGCAAAGGGCAGAAACGCGAAGGCCACTGTGACCTTTGCCGGCAACGGCAACGTGGCGCCAGCCACGCTCAAGAAGACGATCAAGATCCGCTGAGCGGATCGACCCGCGCTGCCGGTAAGTTGAGCGCACGATGGATTCCTTCGTAGCGATCGACTTCGAAACCGCCACGTGGGGGAGAGCCTGCGCAGTCGGTATCGCGCACTTCGAGGACGGCACAAAGATCGATCAGCGCTACACGCTGATAAACCCGCAGATTTCTGCGCGCAGCTGGGACTACGGCGCGATCCGCATTCATGGGATCCGCCCGGATGACGTGCTCGACTCGCCGACTTTTGCTGACATCTGGCCCGAGCTGATCCACTACGCCGCCTGCTATCCGTTGATCGCCCACA
>JAEMRJ010000051.1 GCA_016463365.1 Thermoleophilaceae bacterium
TAGCCCGCACAGCAGTGATCGCCGGAACGGCGACCCACGTCAGCAACAACGTCTCACGCCGTCAGGCCAACAAGTGGGCAGAGCAGGACGCCCAGCAGGCCCCGCCGCCGCAGCAGTACCAGGAGCCGGCGCCCGTCGCCGCAGCTCCCGCACCGGCCGAAGACCCGATCGAGAAGCTCAAGGAGTACGCCCAGCTGCGCGACCAGGGCATCCTCACTGAAGAAGAGTTCGCGGCCCAGAAGGCCAAGCTGCTCGGCTAAACAGCCGTCGCGGCTGGGGCGTCGGATTCGTCCGGCGCCCCGAGCTCAACGCCTGGGATCTTCGGCAGTCGCTGAGCGATCAGCAGCCCCATCGCCGCAAGCAGCGCGGAGAGCAGGATCGACTCCTTGATCGCCTGGATCTGCGCGTCCTCGTAATACGCGATCAGCTTGTCTGTGTCTTCCTTCGGCAGGCCGCTGTCGGCGGCCGCCTGGTTGAGCTGGTCCTTGGTGACGATGTCGATTCCGTTGGCGGTCGCCTGCGCGACGGCAGCCTGAGAGTCTGCGCTCAGCGACGGATCGGCCTGCGCGGCGCTGTTGAAGCCCGAGCTCAGGCTGGCGATCATCATCGCGCCGATCAGCGCGACACCCAGCGAAGTGCCGATGTTCTGGGCAGTGCCCTGAAGGCCGCCGGCCTCGCCGCGTTCCGCGTCGCCGACCGAGGACATGATCACGTTGCCCAGCTGGGATGCGACGAGTCCGAAGCCTGCGCCGAAGATCGCCATGCCGACAGCGAAGAGCGTGTCGTTGAGCTCCGGGTCGATCGTCGTGATCAGGATCAGCGAGCCGAGGATCACGAGGACCAGTCCGACGCTGACGATCTTCCGGGGTGAGAACTTGATCGCGAGCTTGGGACCCGAGAATGCAGCGATCAGCATCGCGATCGACATCGGTGCGAGTTTCAGGCCGGTCTCGAAGGCGTTCTTCAGCAGCACGTACTGCAGGTAGATCGGGATGATGAAGAACATCCCGCCGATCACTGTCTGCTGGGCGGTGAGCATTGCCAGGCCGTTGCGCAGTTGAAGCTTTTGCAGCAGGTCCGGGTGCACGAGAGGCACTCCGCCCTGCGCTATCAGTCGCCGCTCCCAGGCAAAGAATCCGCGCAAGAGGAATCCGCCGGCCGCAACCATGAACGGGACGACCGAGAAGCCGAACGGAGTGATCTCCTTGCCGCCGATTTCCAATGCGCCCGTCGGTTGGACGAGCCCCCATTCGGCGGACTTCAGCGCTGCGAGCACAATCAGTCCGAAGCCGAGCGACGAGAGCGCCGTGCCGACGAGGTCGATCTTCTGTTTGACCGGCTTTTCGGTGTCGGCGATCGTCTTCATGAACATCACGATCACGATGCAGACGAGCGTCTCAGCTGCGAAGACAACGCGCCAGGTCCACTCCTCAGTGACGAATCCGCCGATCAATGGTCCGGCCGCCGCGCCTGCCGCCGCGATACCGCCGAGCGCGCCGAATGCGGTCGCGCGATCACGGCCCGAGTAGTTGGTCGCCGTGAGCGAGATGATTGCCGGCATCACCAGCACGGCCCCGATGCCCTCGACGCCCGACCACCCGAACAGCAGCCAGTTCACGTTGGGGCTGAAGGCCGTGATCAACGACCCGAGGCCGTAGATCATCAGACCGATCCCGAAAATCTTCTTGCGACCGTAGATGTCACCCAGCTTGCCGCCGAGGAGCATGAACGAGCCCATCACCAGCGTGTACAGCGTGATCGCAAGCTGCACCATCGAGATCGAGGTGTCGAGGTCTTCGACGACTGCCGACACGGACACATTCATCACGGTGGTGTCAAGCACCATGATGAACTGCGCCGCGCACATGATGATCAGGACGCGCCAGTGTTTCATGGGCGGGATCCTATGGCACTGACGGATGCCACATCTGCTCGATCTCCTCGAGCGAGCGGTCCTTTGTCTCGGGCACTCTCAGCCAGACGAAAAGCAGCGCACAGACGCAGAGCGCGGCAAAGATCCAGAACGTCACGGATTCACCGAGATCGTCGACCATCGTGAGAAAGAACTGACTCACGAGCCAGGCGCTGAACCAGTTGACGGCCGTCGCGATCGAAACCATCCGGCCGCGCACCTCGCGCGGGTAGATCTCGTTGATGATCGTCCAGACGATCGGGCCCATCGAGAAGGCGAACGAGGCGATGTACACGACAAGCGCAACGAGCGTGATCACTCCGGCGTCAGACGGCCCTTGACTGGAGGCGGCGCGCGATATGTCACCGAGGCTCTGGAAGGCGAACCCAACTGTGGTCAGACTGACGGCCATTCCGATCAGGCCCGCAATCAGCAGCGGCTTGCGTCCGAGCCGGTCGACAAAAAAGACGGCGATCAGCGTGGCGAGCACGTTGACCGCGCCGATGGCCCACGTCGTCGCCGCCGTCTGCGAGGCGACCGTGGTGAACCCTGCGGCATCGAAAATCTTGTCGGCGTAGTAGATGATCGCGTTGATTCCGGTGATCTGCTGGAACAGCGCGAGGCCGACACCGATGATCAACGGTGTTCGCCAGCGCTTGGAAAATGCGACGGCCCAGCTTGCCTCGGTCTCGCCCGCGACGTCGGCCTGGAGCTCGGCGATCGTGGCGTCTGGCTCGGGGTCGCCGGCGACCTTGGCGAGCGCGTCGCGCGCCTCGTTCTTGCGGCCGACCTTCAGATACCAGCGCGGCGAGTCGGGCAGCGGCAGAACGAGAACAACCAGTGCAATGCCGACGATCGCCGAAACGCCGAGCATAAGGCGCCAGTCTGCGGCGTTCATCAGCTCGTCCACGAGGTAGGCGAGGAAGATTCCGAAGGTGATGCCGAGCTGATAGCCGGAGATGAACATTCCGCGTAGGCGGGAAGGCGCCATCTCGGCTGCGTACAGCGGTGCGGCGACCGAAGCGACACCGACGGCGAAGCCGACGACCAGCCGGCCGACGACGAGCACGCCGGTACCCGGTGAGAACGCCTCGATCAGAGCGCCGGTCGCAAACAGCGTTCCGGCGAAGAGCAGCGTGGGGCGGCGCCCGATCTTGTCGGCCATGACGCCCGCGACGAGCGCGCCGACCAGAGCGCCCAGCGTCACCCAGCTGGTGATGATCTCGGTCGCGGTCGTGCCGACCTTGAAGTCTTTGCCGATGCCGAGCAGCGCGCCGGCGATCACGCCCTGGTCGTATCCGAAGAGGATTCCGGCTACCGCGATCACGGCACCGACGAGCACCATCCATTTTGTGATTCCACGTTGCATGGAGCAAAACCTATGGGTTGATTCGGATGCGTGCGCGGCGGTCCCGCTGTCAATAGGATTACCTGATGCGCATCCTCGTGCTTGGCGCCGGCTTCGGCGGCCTTGAACTCACCACGACGCTCGCCGAGGAGTTCGGCGGCGAGCTCGAGATCACCCTGATCGACAAGACTGAATCCTTCGTCTTCGGGTTCTCAAAGCTCGACGTGATGTACGGCCGCGTTGACGAAGACCACGTGAAGCACCGGTACGCGGATCTTGTGAAACCGGGCGTGACGTTCGTGAAGGCCGAGATCACAAAAATCGACGGCGCAGCCAAGCGTGTCGAGACGAGCGCCGGTGAATTCGAGGCGGACATTCTCGTTGTCGGCCTGGGCGCAGACCTTGACTGCAGCGTCACGCCAGGCCTCAATGTCGGTGTGAACGAGTTCTACACCGAGGCGGGCGCGTTCGCCCAGCGCGCGCGGATCGACGCGTTCGCCGGCGGTCGCGTCGTGATCGGCGTGATCTCTGCGCCGTTCAAGTGCCCGCCTGCACCCAGCGAGGCCGCGTTGCTGATGCACGATCACCTGAATCGAGCTGGCCTGCGGGAGCAGTCTTCGGTCTCACTCGTGATGCCCTTCGGGCGGCCGATCCCGCCGTCGCCCGACGCGTCGGCCGCGCTGATCGAGGCCTTCGGGAGACGCGACATCGGCTGGCACCCGAACACCGCAATCGTGAGCGTCGATGACGACCGGGGCATCGCGACGACGGATTCCGGGGAGGAGATCGCATACGACCTGTTCCTCGGCGTGCCGCATCACCGCGCGCCGAGAGTGGTGCTCGACTCTGACATTTCCAGCGACGGCTGGATTCCGGTCAGTCCGCTGACACTTGAGACGCCTTTCGACGGCATTTACGCCGTGGGCGATGTTGCCGCGGTCGGCACGCCGAAGGCAGGAGTGTTCGCAGAGGGTCAGGCAGCGGCAGCGGCCAGGCACATCGCGGCGCGCATCAGGGGTGAAGTCTCCGACGCCGGCTATTACGGCCACGGAGTCTGTTATCTCGAGTTCGGCGAGAACGAGGTCGGCAAGGTCGACGTGACCTTCTTCGGCGAGTCCAAGACCGCGCAGCTGATCGGTCCGGCGGAGGGATTCGCCGCCGACAAACTCGAGTTCGGCACCAGCCGCGTGAAGCGCTGGTTCGGCAACGACTGGACCGCGGTCCAGAACTTTCCGGCCTGATCCCGGGCGCCAATTACTCTGGCCACATGCCCGAGCAGAAGGATTCAATTCGGCGCGGCCTCCCTCGCGGGCGCAATGCGCTCGATCGCGAAGCTGTCGCAGCTTCGCAGCAGGCGCGGCTGCTGGAGGCGATCTGCGAACTGACTGCTCGAGAGGGCTACGTCTCGATCACGGTCAACAAGCTGATCGCCCGGGCCGGCGTCGCCAAGCCGACCTTCTACGAGCACTTCGAGTCGAAGGAAGACTGCCTCTTCGTCTGGCTCGACCGCGCGGTCGAGCAGCTGATCGACGCGATCACCGCCGAGCTCGAACCCGGGGCCACGACCGAAGAGCGGATTCGCCACGGTGTGACCGCAGTGGTGGAATTCATGGCGGCCGATGAGGACCGCGCGCGGTCGATGCTCGTCGAGTGCTTTGCGGCGGGCGGCAGCGTCCAGGTTCGGATCGACCAGGCGTATGAACAGCTCGCGCACTTCTACCAGGCACTTCGCGAGGAGTCGAGGATCGTGAATCCCGACGAGCCGCCGATGTCCATCGTGCGCGCCCGCGCGATCGTCGGTGCGATCAAAGACCCGCTCGCAGGAGTGCTGCGCGACGGTGACGTGGACGGCGTGCGCTCCATCTGCGACGAAGTCGTGGACGGCGTGACGCTGCTCGCGACAGGGCACCACGGCACAACTCACTGAGCGGTCGCCTGTCCGAGAGAGTTTCTCCACACTTTCTCTCAAAAACTCGTTATGCTGGTTCGGTCGATGTGACCCAGGGGGGGTCACATGGAAACAAACCTCTGGGGAGGGAACTGGTCCACATGCGTTTTCGCAAGTCTTTCAAGCAGCTGCTTCTTGCGGCTGTCGTCGCATCTGTGGCGGCGCTGATGATTCCGAGCATGGCTGGCGCAGCTTCGGCCGACGATGCCTTCTACAAGTACACCGGCACGACGCCGCTCTCAGGCATCGCGCCGGGCACGCCGCTCAAGACCCGCAACATTCCGTACAGCATTCTCGGGCTGGCGACGCCATTGCGCGCCACGCAGATCCTTTATCGCGCAACCGATGCGCAGGGTCGACCGTCGGTCAACGTCACCTCGGTGGTTCAGCCGGCATGTCTGCTGTGCCTCAATCGCGAGAAGGTCATTTCGTATCAGTCCTTCTACGACTCGCTGAACCCGAATGACCAGCCGTCCGTACAGATCGCCGGTGGACTCTCGCTGACGGGAATCATCCCGCAGATCGAAGTCGTGATGTTCGCCCCGTTCTTGCTCAAGGGCTACTCGATCGTGATCTCCGACACCCAGGGCCAGACTGCAAACTTCGCGGCCGGTCCAGAGTACGGAACCAACACGCTCGATTCGATCCGCGCTGCGATCAAGTCACCACAGGTGGATCTGTCAAGCAACGCCAAGGTCGCGATGATCGGCTACTCCGGTGGCGCGATCGCAACCGAGTGGGCCGCCGAACTCGCACCGACCTACGCGCCCGACCTGAACAAGAACCTGATCGGCGCAGCCTACGGCGGGGTCCTGGTGCACCCGGGCCACAACCTCTACTACGTCGAGGGAAGCTCGATCTGGGCCGGCGTCATGCCGATGGCGATCATCGGAGTCGCCCGTTCATACGGCATCGACCTGCAGCCCTATCTGAGCGAGAATGGCAGGGCGATCTACGAGAAGCTGAAGAATGCTTCGATCATCAACGTGCTCGGTCAGTACCCGGGACTCAAGTGGAGTGATCTCGCCAAGCCCGAGTACCCCAGGCCCGAGAACATCCCGGCGTATGTTGCGGCCGCGAACAAGGTGATCATGGGAACTGGTGGCAACACCAGGCTTCCGATGCTCGTCGGCCAGGGCACCGGGGGCGAGCTCGAAGGCACCCCAGGCACCGGTACCTACGGCAAGGGCGACGGCGTGATGATCGCCGGAGATGTGCGCTCCCTGCTGAAGAAGCACTGCGCCAACGGCGCCAAGGTCAAATACAACGAGTACGGCGGAAGCCACGTCACCAGCGCGCTGCAATGGCTTCCGCAGGCAATCGACTGGACCTTCGACCGCTTCAGTCTGCTTGGTCCGTACACGATCCCGAACAACTGCTCAAGCATCAAGCCCGGCAACTCGCTCGCGCCGCTTGTCGCAGCTCCGTAGGGCAGATTCGCTCCGCGTCGCCCGGCCCCGATCTGGGGTCGGGCGACCGCGAGTTGATCAGCCTTCGGGCTGATCAGGCTGCATCAGGATGTCGCGCGCGGCCGCCTCGCCCGACGCCGGTACACGCACAACGCGCGGCCCGGCGGCCAGGAAATCGGGAATGTCGGCTCCGCCGGTTCGTTGCACCAGCGACGGCACGCCTTCTTCGAGCAGCAGATTTTGGATGAACTCGGCCTCGGCCTGGTTGAAGGCCGTGGCAACGGTGACGAGTTCGCCTTTGGCGTACTCGGGATTGACCCTCGGTCCCGGCGAATCAGGCGGTGTGGTCATCGTTCAGGCGAGCAGTTGGTCAGGCACGAAATAGCACGGCTCCATGTCCGGCTGCTGAAGCCTGCGGCCGACGTTCTCGAGCTCGGGAACGCGCACGTGTTTGAGATGACCGCCGTGTGAGAGGACCCACTCCTCGGCTGCCTCCGGGTCCACACCGCTGGTCTCGAGCGTCATCTGTGTGAAGCACGTGAAGCCGTCGGTGTGCACGAAGCTCAGCGGCCTCAGGGAGTGCAGGACTTCGACCATCTTTTCGTCTGTGAGTGACATGGCGCAAGCGTATCTGCGCGCGCACTTGCACAATCCGGAAACTCGTCCTATATTGGTTCACCGACCGGCACCTGGGGGGGCGCCGAAGGTATCTCGGCCACGCAAGGATGCGCGGCGAACAACAAACTCCCGGGGGGACACACCGGAATGGATTCTCAAACGCTCGCTCTCGAAATGCCGACGTACGTGGACGGTTACGCGCCGCGCCGCCAGCTCGTCACATATCTCTCGCTCGGCACACTCGCCGTCTGGGCCTACAACGTCATCGCGACGGCTCAGGCTGTCGTCATCTGACGCGCAGGCTCGAACTCAGCGGGAGGGCTCGACGCGCCGAGCCAGCGAATGCCCCGCCAGGTACAGGATGCGGCCGACGACTGGCGCGCTGCTGATCAGCACGGCGAGGGTCGCCGCATCACTCAGGCCCGCAAACTCAGGAATCTTCGAGACGGCGAGGGCGATCAAGGACGCAATCAGCGCTGCGGTCAGCGCTGCGTCGCGACGAGGCGCCGGAGCCGGCATCGAGCGCATCAGGTTGCGGACGCGATTGAGCACGGTCAGGAGGTGCAGCATCGAGCCGGCCACCGTGAGCCCGATCCAGCCACCGGCAAGAAGTACCCCGAGCGCCGCGCGCCACGGACCCGACAGGCCGCCGCCGACACCTTCGGTCGCGACCATCACCAGCGCAAGCGCGAGTCCGACCGGCAGAAACAGCTGGGCGCCACCGACCAGTCGCGCCGCGAGGCTCACCGGAGCCTGAGCCGCGCGCGTCGATCCGACGATGTTGATCGTCATGAGTACGGCGCCGGCGGTGAGGGCGCTCCAGCCGACCGCTGCGAGCGGGAGCAGATCAAATGCCTCGCCTGCCGCAAGCACAGTGACGCCGCCGATCCAGCTGATGAAGGTCGGACCTTGCAGGCGCGGGTGTTTCAGTTGAGTGTGGGTGAGTGACGGATAAAACGTGTGCAGCGTGCCGATGATCGCGGCTCCGAGCCAGCCTGCGATGTTGAGCGCAAGGTGCGCGCCGAGCAGGCTGCCGTACGGCCAGCTGACACCGCGAGTCATGGCCACACCGATCAGGGCGCCGACCGCAAGGGCGGATGCGCTGGCGTAGTACCAGCGAATTGCCCAGCGCGCGGTCTGCAGCGACCGACGCTCCAGACGCTTCAGGGCGACGGCGAAAAGTGCGAGGCCGCAGGCGATCAGCAGTGCGCCGAGGTCGGTGAGCGGCGGCGAGTCGACCGGCACGCCGACAGCGAGCAGCACGGTGCCCGCGTTCCATACGACGAGCTCGGCCCGCACCATCGACTTGGACGGAGGGTCGGTCGCCAAGTAGGCGGTCGAGAAGAACTGCGCGGCACCGAGGATCAGTTGCGAGACGCCGCCGACCAGTAAAAGGTGCAGTGCCAGCCAGTTGCCCCACCATCCGGTCACGTCGGCGGCCGTGAGCGTCGCCACCACGATGCCGGCCAGGAGCATCGCGATCGCGGCGAGGAAAAAACTTGCGAGCAGGTCCGCGGGGCGCTGTCCGCCCGGCATCAGCGGCCTGATCGGCCTGCCGCAGGCGCTCGTCCGGCCGGTGGACTCAGGTTCAGACGTGGGCTGGTTGGCGGTCGATGTCTGCATGAGAAATGAAATCCAACATAGCATTTCCTGTGGTGGTAAAGTATTTTTCGTCCGCGACTGGGGACGCGCACAGGAACTTTCGATGGACGACGTAGCGACACTGCAGAAACCACGACTCCGAGGTGTCCTGCATCAGTACGCCTTCATCGTCTCGCTGCTGGCGGGCGCTGTCCTGGTTGTCTCGGCAGAAGGCGGCAGGGCGATTCTCGCGGCATCGATCTTTGCGCTCAGCGCGTCGGCGCTGCTTGGGGTCAGCGCGCTCTATCACCGGCGCGAGTGGTCGCCGCGGGCGCGCATGCGCATGCGCCGCCTGGACCATTCGATGATTTTTCTGCTGATCGCCGGCACGTACACGCCCTTTGCCCTGCTGGTGCTGACGGGCACGTTGGCCACCGCCGTGTTGACGATCGTGTGGGCCGGGGCCCTCGTCGGAAGCATGACGCAGCTCGCCTGGGCGGAGTCCCCGAAATGGATCATGGCTGTCATCTGCGTCGGTCTCGGGTGGGTGGCGGCGATCGCGCTCCCGGCGATCGTGGACGGCATCGGACCGGTCGCGACCGCACTTCTGGCGCTTGGCGGCGTGCTCTACACGGCCGGCGCGATCGTCTACGCGATGCAACGTCCAAACCTGGTTCCGGGGGTCTTCGGCTACCACGAGTTGTTCCATCTGCTCGTGGTCGTCGCCGTGGTGTTGCAGTATGCCGTTGTGGCTTTTTACGTGTTGCCACATTGACCGGTCATCAGACGCCCGCAAGACCCGCGGGACCTGTCGGGCAACTGTCCAGACCACGAGCAGTACGGCAGAAACTGTCCTGAACAAGTAATACACTGTGCTGCACAAGTAAACGATTGTGAGCAGCAATGAATCCAACTCAGACAAAGACTCCAACGGCCAATCCTCCGGTACCCAGCTCGCCAGGTCAGGGCGCTGTCGAGTCGACCGGCAAACCGGCACCCGGGAAGGTGTCCGGGGAGGCCAAGAGTGTTCTGATCGTCAGCACCGTCCTCTTCACGCTGTTCTTCGCGGTCTGGGTGATGTTCGCGATCATCGGGCTGCCGATGCGCAAAGAGCTGGGGCTCACCGAGTCTGAATTTGCTTTCTTGATCGCCCTTCCCGTTCTGACCGGGTCGATCCTTCGCGTGCCGGTTGGAATCATCACGGACAAGCTCGGTGGCCGCACGGTGACGATCGCGCTGCTACTCCTGACGGCCGTGCCGACGTATCTGGTCAGCAAGGTGCAGACTTACGACGGCGCGCTGATTCTGGCGCTGTTCGTGGGCCTCTCCGGGACCGCATTCGCGTCTGGAGTCGCCTGGGTTTCGGCCTGGTACCCGGCCCAGTACCAGGGCTTCGCCCTTGGCGTGTTCGGGATGGGAAACGTCGGTGCATCGATCACCAAACTGCTCGCGCCTACGCTGGTCACTGCCGTCGGTACCGCTGGCCTGCTCGGCGGGGCAGTCCCAGGGGGTTGGCGATTTGTGCCGGTCGTCTATGCCCTGATGCTCGTACTCGCGGCCGCAATTGTCCCGTTTGTCGTGCCGCGCAAGGACAAGCATCCGTCGCGCGGTCGCGGGTTCGTCGAGATGTCCAAGCCGCTCCTGATCATGCGCGTATGGCGCTTCGGCTTCTACTACGTGACCGTTTTCGGCGCCTACGTCGGTCTGGCCCTGTGGCTGCCGCACTACTACGTCGATGTCTATGACTTCTCGCTGCCGGCGGCCGGACTGATGACGGCGATCTTCATCTTCCCGGCAAGCCTGCTGCGGCCGCTCGGTGGGTACTTGTCTGACCGGCGCGGCGCGCGTCAGATCACAGCCGTCTCGTTCGCCGGGATTGCGGCGGCCTCTTTTGTGCTCTGCACACCGCTCAGCGTTGTTCCGTTCACGCTCCTCGTCTTCATCGTGGGCGTCGCGATGGGTATCGGCAAGGCCTCCGTCTACACCTACATCCCGCAGTACTTCCCCAAGGATGTCGGCGCCGTGGGCGGACTGGTCGGCGCAGTCGGAGGGCTGGGCGGATTTGTGCTGCCGCTGTTGTTCGCCTGGACGACAAGTCAGACAGACCGTCCCGAGAGCGCCTTCTACGTGCTGCTCGGTCTTGCCATCGCAAGCATCTTGTTCCTGTCAATCGCAGTCGCGCGACTTCACGCCGACGCTCACCACGGAGAAATGTGAAACAAGTGGATTCCCCGACCACAAACGAAGAACGCCCAAAGCTCGATCCGTCTGAATTCCCGGCATCCGGAAGATGGCTCCCGGAGTGGGATCCCGAAGACGAGCGCTTCTGGGAGTCGCGCGGTCGCCAGATCGCAAACCGCACGCTCGCGGTCACGACCTTCAACCTGATTCTCGCGTTCGCCGTCTGGTTCGTGGTCAGCGCGATCGTCGGCAAGCTCAAGGACGTTGGTTTCACGCTCAGCAAGACAGAGCTGTACTGGCTGGTCGCGATGCCCGGTCTTGCTGGCGGATCTTTTCGCCTGATCCACATGTTCCTGATTCCGATTTTCGGAACGCGAAAGGTTGTGACCTTTGCGACCGCCTCGCTGATGTTGCCGTTGATCGGCTGGTATTTCGCCGTCCAGGACCCGGAGACGCCTTACTGGGTGCTGCTCGGCCTGGCATTTCTGGCTGGACTCGGCGGGGGCAACTTCTCGTCTTTCATGCCTTCGACAAACCTCTTCTTTCCGAAGAAAAAACTCGGCTCGGCGCTGGCGATCCAGGCCGGACTCGGAAACTTCGGCGTCAGTCTGGTGCAGTTTCTGGTGCCGTGGCTGATCGGCCTCGCGCTGCTGGGCAGCGCCCTGGTCAACAAGAAGACCGGCGCAGACGTCTACCTGCAGAGCGCGTTTCTTTTCTGGATGCCGTTTGTCGTGATCGGCGCAATCGTCGCCTGGGTCACGCTGAAGAGCGTCCCGGTCCACGCGGACATGCACGAGCAGATGGACATCTTCCGCGAGAAGCACACCTACACGATGACCTCGCTCTACATGATGACCTTCGGTACGTTCTCCGGGCTGGCTGCGGCGTTCCCGATTCTGATCAAGAACCAGTACGGCGACTTCGCCGCCGCGCCGGACCCGCTGAAGTACGCGTTCATCGGTCCGCTGGTCGGCTCGCTCGCGCGGATCCTCGCCGGGCCGGTTTCAGACAGGATCGGCGGAGCGCGGATCACGACGATCGCAGGCATTGGAACTGCGATTTTCGCGTTTCTCGTCTCGTTCTGGGTGAAGCCAGACTCGATCGATGACTTCACGCCGTTTGTGTTCGTGATGGTCGGCGTGTTCTTGTTCGCCGGAATCGGCAACGCATCAACCTTCAAACAGATCCCGATGCTCTTCAGTGCGCGAAAGTCGGCTGGAGTGATTGGTTGGACTGCGGCAATCGCGGCCTACGGGCCATTTATCTTCAGCGTGCTGATTTCATTCTGTGCATCATCTTTCGGATCACCGGCATACTTCTTCTACGGACTTGCAGTCTTCTGCTTGGCCAACGTCGGTCTGAACTGGTTCTACTTCGACCGCCCCAACGCGCCAAATCCATGCTGAGCGTATTCCCCGTCACCACCCAAGGAGCTTCAAAATGAACGACTTCGGCCTGAAGAGCCTGCTCGCGCAGGGCACGCCATCCGAAGACGGCTGGTCGATGCTTTCGCGCGACGGTCGCAAAGCAGAAGAGTTCTACCGCCGCCGCTGGTCGCATGACAAGATCGTCCGCTCGACGCACGGCGTCAACTGCACCGGATCGTGCTCCTGGAACGTGCACGTCAAGGACGGGATCATCACCTGGGAGACCCAGGCGATGGACTATCCGAGCAACGGCCCGGACATGCCCGAGTACGAGCCGCGCGGCTGCCCGCGTGGTGCATCGTTCTCGTGGTACATCTACTCGCCCAACCGTGTCCGTTACCCGTACGTGCGCGGCGTCCTGTTGGAGCTCTACCGCGAAGAGCTGGCGCGCACCGGAGACCCGGTCGAGGCCTGGGCCGCGATCGTCAATGACCCGGAGAAAAAGCGCAAGTACACCTCACAGCGCGGCAAAGGCGGATTCGTCCGGGCAAACTGGCACGAAGCTGCCGAGATCGCCGCGGCGGCGCACGCCTACACAGTTCGCGACCACGGACCAGACCGCGTGTTCGGCTTCTCGCCGATCCCCGCGATGTCGATGGCCTCATACAGCGCGGGCACGCGCTTCCTGTCGCTGATCGGCGGCTCCTGCCTGAGCTTCTACGACTGGTACTGCGACCTCCCGGCAGCTTCGCCGCAGGTCTGGGGCGACCAGACCGACGTCCCGGAGTCCGCTGACTGGTGGAACGCCGGCTACCTGATGATGTGGGGCTCGAACGTGCCGATGACGCGCACGCCCGACGCGCACTTCATGACCGAGGCGCGCTACCGCGGGCAGAAGACGGTCGTCGTCAGCCCCGACTACTCCGACCACACGAAGTTCGCTGACCACTGGTTGCCGGTCAATCCCGGCACCGACGGAGCGCTCGCGATGGCGATGGGCCACGTGATGCTGAAAGAGTTCTTCGTCGACCGCGAGGTGCCGTACTTCAACGGCTACGCCAAGCAGTTCACCGACTTCTGCCACCTCGTGCGGCTGGACAAGACCGAAGACGGCGGCCTCGCGGCCGGTCGTTTCCTGCGCGCATCGGACATCGGTCAGGGCGGCGAACACGCCGAGTGGCAGACCGTTCTGGTCGATGCCGCAAACAATGAACTGACAGTTCCGGACGGCACGATCGGCGACCGCTGGGGCGAGGAGGGCGCCGGAAAGTGGAACCTCGAGCTGGGCGACACGGATCCTGCGATGACCCTGCTCGGGCGGCACGACGAAACCGCCGAGATCGCCGTCAGCGTCTTCGGAGGCGACGGACCACGCGACGCCAAGGTGATCCAGCGCGGCGTTCCCGTCAAGCGGCTGCCCGACGGCACCCTCGTGACGACGGTGTTCGACCTGACGCTCGCCCAGTACGGCGTCAGCCGTGACGGTCTGCCGGGTGACTGGCCGAGCTCCTACGAAGACGACAAGCCCTTCACCCCGGCGTGGCAGGAGCTGCACACCGGGATCCGTGCAGTCGACGTGATCCGGGTTGCCCGCGAGTTCGCGCGCAACGCCGAGCGCACCAAGGGCCGCTCGATGATCGTGATGGGCGCCGCCACCAACCACTGGTACCACGGCGACACGATCTACCGCGCGATGCTCAACCTGTTGCTGATGACTGGTTGTCAGGGAGTCAACGGCGGCGGCTGGGCCCACTACGTCGGCCAGGAGAAGGTCCGCCCGATCGCAGGCTTCTCGCAGATCGCCTTCGCGCTCGACTGGGCGCGCCCGCCGCGCCACCAGGCGGCGACGTCGTTCTTCTACATGAACACCGGGCAGTACCGCTACGACGCAATGAATGCCGGCACGTTCCGCTCGCCGAGCGGCAACGGTGTCCTGAAAGATCGACACGTTGCCGACTGCGTGTCCCAAGCCGTTCGCCTGGGGTGGACGCCCGCGTACCCGAGCCTCGACCGCAACCCGCTGGACATCGGTGACGAAGCCGCAGCGGCCGACATGACGCCCGCCGACTACGTGGTCGATCAGCTGAAGGCAGACAAGCTCGGCTTCGCCTGGGACGACCCGGACGATCCGCAGAACTTCCCGCGCGTGCTGACGGTCTGGCGCGCCAACCTGATCGGTGGCTCGGCCAAGGGGCACGAATACTTCCTGGAGCACCTGCTGGGAGTCAACACTTCAGCGGTACGCAACGAGGAAACCCCCGAGGAAATGCGTCCCGAGGAGATCAAGTGGCATGACGAGGCCCCGACCGGCAAGCTCGACCTGCTGACCACGCTCGACTTCCGCATGAACGGAACGTGCCTGCACTCGGACATCGTGCTGCCGGCCGCCACCTGGTACGAGAAGCACGACATCTCCAG
>JAEMRJ010000166.1:0-2275 GCA_016463365.1 Thermoleophilaceae bacterium
TGACGACCACGGTGATGTGGCTCGTGCGCTTGAGGATCTGCGTTGCGCGACCCTTTGCGCGCGGGCGCCAACGCTTGAGCGTCGGACCCTCGTCTACGAATGCCTTGACGATGTGCAAGTTGTCCACGTCGAGTTCGTGGTTGTGCTCGGCGTTGGCGACTGCCGATTCGAGCACCTTCGCGACGTCACGGCCAACGTGACGGGCGGTGAACTGAAGGAAGATGCGGGCGTCTTCGACCGACGAGTCGCGGATGTGGTCAACGACCAGGCGCGACTTGCGCGGTGACGAGCGGACGTAACGCGCGGTTGCGCGGACGAACGTGGGCTCGGTGTTGACGGGCTCCTTCGGAGCAGCCTTCTTCGCGGCAGGCTTCTTGGCCGGTGACTTCTTGGCCGGGGCCTTCTTCTCGGCTGCGTCGTCAGACTTCGCTTCGGTCTTCTCAGCGTCGTCCTTCTTGGCGGCCGGCTTCTTGGCCGTTGCCTTCTTTGCGGGCGCCTTCTCAGCGGCTGCGTCGTCCTTCTTGGCAGCAGGCTTCTTTGCGGCAGGCTTCTTCGCAGGGGCCTTCTTCGCCGGAGTTTCCTCCGCCGCGGCCTTTGCTTCAGGCTCAGTTGCCTTTACATCTTTTTCGTCAGCAAACATTTCTACTTCACAACACCCTTACCGCCCGTGTGGCCACGGAACGTGCGCGTCGGGGCAAACTCGCCCAGCTTGTGTCCAACCATTGACTCGGAAACGAACACCGGCACGTGCTTACGGCCATCGTGCACGGCGATCGTGTGACCGACGAAATCCGGGAAGATCGTCGAGGCGCGCGACCAGGTCTTGACGACCTGCTTGCTTCCGCTCTCGTTCATCGCCTCAATCTTGCTGAAGAGGCGATCTTCTACCCACGGTCCTTTTTTTGATGAACGACTCATCTACCTAAACCTTTCAGCCCCGCCTAGCGGCGACGGCCCTTTCCGCGCTTACGACCACGGACAATCATGTCGTCGGACTTCTTGTTCTTCTTACGCGTGCGGTAACCCAGTGCCGGCTTGCCCCAAGGAGTCGTCGGGTGTCCACCCGGCGTCTTGTGGGCCTCGCCACCACCGTGCGGGTGGTCGACCGGGTTCATCGCAACGCCTCGGGTCTGCGGACGCTTGCCCATGTGGCGGGCGCGGCCAGCTTTACCGATCGTGATGTTCTGGTGATCGGCGTTACCAACAGTGCCGATCGTTGCGCGACAGGTCGCGAGGACCATGCGCATCTCGCCGGAGGGCAGACGCAGAGTTGCGTTGCCGCCATCCTTTGCGGCGAGCTGAATTGATGTGCCAGCGCTGCGGCCAAGCTGCGCGCCCTTACCGGGCTGGAGCTCGACTGCGTGGATCACCGTACCGGTGGGGATCGCGCTCAGCGGAAGTGTGTTGCCGACGGCGATCTCTGCGCCATCGCCGGACTGCAAGGTCATTCCGACCTTGAGACCCTGCGGGGCGAGGATGTATCGCTTTTCACCGTCGTGGTAGTGCAGCAGCGCGATGTTCGCGGTGCGGTTCGGGTCGTACTCAATCGCGGCGACCTTTGCGGGCACGCCGTCCTTGTTGCGCTTGAAGTCGATCTGACGGAAGGCACGCTTTGCTCCGCCACCACGGTGACGGGCCGTTTTACGGCCCTTGTTGTTGCGTCCTCCGGACTTGCGCAGCCCAGTAGTAAGCGACTTTTCAGGAGTCGTCTTGGTTACTTCGTCGTTGACGATCCAAGTTGCGAACCGGCGGCCCGGCGATGTTGGTCTGTGACGTTTAATAGCCATGCTGTGTTTATCGGTAATCCGCTTTGCGGATTACTCAGTTGCCGCCCCTTCAAAGAGTTCAATTCGATTGCCGGGCTTGAGCTCGACGATCGCCTTCTTCCAGTCGCGCGTGCGACCCTGGAATCCGCCACGGCGCTTCGGCTTGGACTTCACGCTCGAGGTGCGCACCTTGGCGACCTTGACGTTGAAGATCTCCTCGACTGCCTGGGCAATCTGAAGCTTGTGCGCGTCGTTGTGTACGCGGAAGGTGTACTTGTTGGCGCTCATCAGTGCGTAGGACTTCTCCGACACGACGGGCTCGATGATCACGGTACGGGCGTCCATTACTCAGTCGCCTCCTCTGACGTTTCTTCGGCCGGCGCTTCTTCAGCGGCGGGCTCGGCCTTGGCTACAGGAGCTGCAGCCTTCTCGTTACGGGCCTTCTTCTGACCCTTGACCAAGGTCTTGTTCTGCTTGCCGGCGCGGACCGCGACGATCGGCTTCTTGGA
>JAEMRJ010000166.1:2285-3746 GCA_016463365.1 Thermoleophilaceae bacterium
AGGACTTCTCCGACACGACGGGCTCGATGATGACGGTGCGTGCGTCCATTACTCGGTCGCCTCCTCGGTTACTTCGGCCGGTGCTTCCTCAGCAGCTGGCTCGGCCTTGGCAGCAGGCTCGGGCTTTGCGGCTGCAGACTTCTTCTCGTTGCGGGCCTTCTTCTGCCCCTTGACGAGCGTGAGGTTCTGCTTGCCGGCGCGGACTGCAACGATCGGCTTCTTGGAATCGCGCTTGACCTCGGTGCTCGCGAGAGCGGTGAGTGCCTCAAGTGCGTCTTCGCTGATCACGACGTTCTGCGCTGCGGTCAGCTCGTAGACGCCGATGCCGCTGGGCGGCAGTACGGCTCGGACGCGACCGATGTTGCGGAAGCTCTTGGCTGTGTTGACGTCTTCGGCTCCGGCGGTGATCACGACGACGGAACCCTTTTCGGTCCAGTCGAGGAGCTTGTCAGCGGCGTCGCCGGTTGACGGCTCAGTGAATGCGCCCGTCGGGACGATCGCGAGCGTGCCGCGACCTGCGTGAAGGCTCAGTGCCGCGCGGAATGCCTTGCGGCGGACCTTGCGGTTGACCTTGAAGGTGTATGAACGCGGGGTCGGTCCGAAGGTGACTCCACCGCCGCGACGCTGACCAGAGGAAAGCGCGCCGACGCGGGCGCGGCCCGTGCCCTTCTGGCGCCAGGCCTTTGCACCGGTCATCGCGATCTCGCCGCGAGTCTTGGTGGAGGCGTTACCGCCACGGAGCGCATTGCGCTCTGCACGGACGACCTCGTGGACCAGGGATCCATCGAACGGCTCGCCGAAGACGGCTGCGTCGAGCGCAACGGTTCCGGTCTTGCCGAGGTAAGGAGCTTTTACATCAGCCATTTCGGACCTCTACATATCCGCCCTTGGGGCCCGGAACCGGTCCGCGCACAAGGATCACGTTCTCGTCAGCGAGAACATCAACGATTTCAAGACCGCGCTGGGTGATGCGTTCATTACCCATCTGGCCGGGACCACGGATGCCCTTGAAGACACGTGCCGGGTCTGCGCTCTGTCCGATCGAACCCGGGGCACGCGTGTTGTGCGAACCGTGGGTGACGGGACCACGCGAGAAGTTGTGGCGCTTGACCGTTCCGGCGAAGCCCTTGCCCTTCGAGACGCCTGCGACCTTGACGATCTGGCCCTTCTCGAACTGCTCGACGGTGAGCGTGTCACCGATCTTGAGCTCGGCGTCGTCGCCCACAAAGTCAGTGGGGACACCGCGGAACTCAACGAGCTTGCGTGAAGCCGGGGTTGAAGTCTTCTTGAACAGGCCGTTTGCCGGCTTGGTCAGCTTCTTCTCTGCGACCTCGTCAAAGGACAGCTGGACGGCGTCGTAGCCGTCGCGCTCCGCGTTGCGGAGGCCCGTTACGTGGCAGGGGCCAGCGAGGATCGCGGTAACGCGCTCGACTTTGCCGTCCTCCTGGAAGATCTGGGTCA
>JAEMRJ010000167.1 GCA_016463365.1 Thermoleophilaceae bacterium
CGCCCATGCCCATGAACACGAGGTGGTTGACGTTGTCCTCGATGCGCTTGAAGAACAGTGCCTGATCGAGGATCTCGGCCGCGGTGAGGTTGCGGCCGAAGGCCATCGTGCCGGTCGCGCAGAACGTGCATGTCAGCGGGCAGCCCGACTGGCTGGAGACGCAGATCGAACGGCGGCCGTCGAGGTACTTCATCATCACGGCCTCGACCGGGCGCTTGTCGTGGGTGTGGAAGAGGGCCTTGACGGTGCCGTCGCGCGACTCGGCGCTGTCGATCAGCTCGAGCGTGGAGAAGGGGACACGCTCGTCGAGCTCCAGGCGCAGCAGTTCCGGCAGGTTTGTCATCTCCTCGTAGCTCCTGGCCCCGCGCGCGGTCCACTCCCACACCTGTTTGGCGCGGTAGGGCTTTTCGCCCAGCTCTTCGATCGTGGTGCTGAGGAGGTCCAGGTCCATCGCTTTGAAGATATGCGCTGGGCCGAGATTCTCGCGATTTGCGACCTTTTGGCGGGCGCGTAGGCTTCAAGCCGTGCGCCTCGCCAAATACATCGCCCACGCCGGCATCGCCAGCCGCCGCGCCTCGGAGCAGCTGATCTTTGACGGCCGCGTGACCGTGGACGGAAGCACCGTCACCGATCCCGCCCGCGACGTCGGCGACCACAACGAGATCACGGTCGACGGCGACCGCGTCGCCCAGGAAAAGACCGTCGTGTACGCGGTGAACAAGCCTCTTGGCGTGATCAGCACCGCCAGCGACCCGGAAGGCCGCCGCACGGTCGTCGACCTGATCGGCAGCGAGAAGCGCCTCTACCCGGTCGGGCGCCTCGACGCCAACTCCTACGGCCTGATGCTCGTCACCAACGACGGCGACCTGGCCCAGAAGCTCAGCCACCCACGCCACGGCGTGCCAAAGACCTACCGCGTGCGCGTGCGCCGCGGCGCGCCGCTCAGCCGCACCGAGCTGTCTCACCTGGCCGGAGGGGTAGAGCTGGAAGATGGCAAGACCGGCCGCGCCGAAGTCACAAAGACCGGCCCGCGCGAATTCGAGATCGTCATCCGCGAGGGCCGCAACCGTCAGATCCGCCGGATGTGCGAGGCGATCGGCCGCGATGTCGGAGAACTCGAGCGCATCAAGTTCGGCCCACTCGAACTCGGCCGGCTCAAAGAGGGCACCGCGCGCAAACTGTCGGCAGAAGAGGTCGAATCGCTCTGGCAGAATGTCGATCTCGCTCCGACCAAGAAGCAGTCCAAACCGAAGTCGCGCGGCAACTCGCGAGCCGGCCGGGGCAAGACGCGATGAACGACACCGACAACACCAAACTCTTCGCTCTGCGCGGCGCCACAACGGTCAAGGCCAACGACGCCGATCAGATCATCGAGGCCACCGAGGAGCTGCTCGTCGAGGTGCTCAGGCGAAATGACCTTGCGCCCGCAGCGCTCGTCAGCTGCATCTTCACGACGACCGAAGATCTGAACGCCCAGTTTCCGGCCGCCGCCGCCCGCAGCATCGGCCTGAACGCCGTGCCGTTGCTCTGCGCGAGTGAGATCAACGTGCCCGGCTCACTGCCGCTGGCGATCCGCATCATGTTGCACTACTACGCGCCGGTCGGCCACGAGAGCAAGCACGTCTACCTGCGCGACGCGGTCACGCTGCGCACCGACCTGACGGCAGCGCAGTAGTCATGCCGATCCGCATCAACGAAACGATCGCTGCGATCCCGGTCTACCCGCAGGCCAGCACCTACGACTTCGGCGGCCCGCTGGTGAAGATGTCCAGCAACGAATCCCCGCACGCGCCGCACCCGGCCGTCGCCGAGGCGATCACCGCCGCCGGCCGCAACGTCAACCGCTATCCCGATCCCAGCGGCAGCGCCTTCCGCGCAAAGCTCGCCGAGACATATGACATGGCCGCCGAACAGATCGTGCTCGGCAACGGCTCCTGCGAGATCCTGCTCGCCGGCGCGCAGGTGTTGCTTGAGCCGGGCGCCGAGCTCGTCTATGCCTGGCCGTCCTTTTCGATGTACCCCCACCTGGCAGCGATGACCGGTGCCACCGCGGTCGAGGTGCCGCTCACCGCCGACCATCGCCACGACCTCGACGCAATGGTCGATGCGATCACGCCCAACACCAGGATGGTGCTGGTCTGCAACCCGAACAACCCGACCGGCACGTTCGTCGACCACGACGCGATCAACACATTCGTCAGCGAAGTGCCCGATGACGTCTGCATCGTGATCGACGAGGCATACATCGAATTCGTTGAAGGCGTCGGCCGCGACGACCTGCTCCCGCTGGTGATCGAACACGACAACGTGGTCATCACGCGCACTTTCGCGAAGATCTACGGCCTCGCCGGACTGCGCGTGGGATACGGCTTCGCCCCGCTCGCCTTCAAGCAGGCGATCGACCTGGTGCGCCAGCCCTTCAGCGTGAACCTCGTCGCGCAGGCCGCGGCGGCCGAGGCGCTGAACCACCCGGACGACGTGACCGAACGCGTTATGAGCACACTGGCCGAGCGTCAGTGGATCGAGACTGAGCTGCGCGACGCCGGCTTCGCAACGGCCGAGACCCAGACCAACTTCAGCTGGATCGACCTCGGAGGACTCGACGAGGACACCGTCGTCAACGGGCTCGCCAAGGCCGGGATCATCGTGCGCGCCGGCAGAGCGTTGGGCGCCGAGGGATTCATCCGCGCGAGCTACTGCGATCACGATGAAAACGCCCGCTTCATCGCGGCAATGCGTGGCTTCACACAGCAGTAACCGCACGTCGCCGAAAATCGCGTACTCTGTTGTGACGCAAAGAGCGGATTTGCTCGGCTTTTGGCGTATCTACACCAAAGACGTTGGCAGGCAAGAACTTTGGTGCGGCTGTGTCCCCTGGACGCACCGTGATCAGACCCAAAACTTGAATACGCAGTACCAACACCAACCGCAAGGCAACAGGTAGGCAACCCAGATGATGATCGTGATGACAGAAGGCGCAACCGAGGAGCAGATCCAGGGCGTCGTCGACCGCATTGAGAAGGCAGGCGCGAACGCCCACGTTTCACGCGGACAATTTGTCACCGTCATCGGCGCTGTCGGCGACGCCGACAGTCGGGTGCACGAGGCCGGCCTTGAGCTTGCCGATGGTGTAGACCACGTCGTCCCGATCATGAAGCCCTACAAGCTTTCAAGCTTGCAGTTCACCAAGGGCGAGAAGACGACCATCGAGATCGAAGGACGCAAGCTCGGCGGCGGACACTTCGCGCTGATCGCCGGTCCCTGCACGGTCGAGAGCCGCGAGCAGGTCTTCACCAGCGCCCAGCAGTGCAAGGACGCGGGCGTCCCGTTCTTCCGCGGCGGCGCTTACAAGCCGCGCACATCCCCGTACAGCTTCCAGGGCCTCGGCGTCGAGGGTCTGCGCATCCTCGGCGAGGCCAAAGAAGAGTTCGGCATGCCGATCGTCACCGAGCTGATGGACGTCCGCGACGTCGAGCACGTCGTCGAGTACGCCGACGTCATTCAGGTCGGAGCGCGCAACATGCAGAACTACAACCTGCTCACAGAGATCGGCCGCAGCGGCGTCCCGGCGCTGCTCAAGCGCGGGCTCTCAAGCACGATCGAAGACTTGCTGATGGCGTCCGAGTACATCCTCAAGGAAGGCAACAAGGACGTGATGCTCTGCGAGCGCGGAATCCGCACCTTCGAGCCGGGCTACCGCTTCACGCTCG
>JAEMRJ010000168.1 GCA_016463365.1 Thermoleophilaceae bacterium
GGATCGGCTGCTCAAGCCGCTTCCCCGGCTTTGTGACGACCTACGGCTACCACGGTGTCCACGGCCGCGCGCTCCCCACGGCGATGGGCGTGAAAATGGCCAACCCAGAACTTGAAGTGATCGCGGTCGGTGGCGACGGTGACGGTTTCGCGATCGGCGGCGGACACTTCCCGCATGCCGCGCGCCGCAACATCGACATCACCTACATCGTGATGGACAACGAGATCTACGGTCTGACCAAGGGTCAGGTCTCACCAACGTCGCTGCACGCGCAGAAATCACCGAGTTCGCCGTACGGAAATCTCGAGCAGCCGTTGAACACTATGGCCACAGCGATCGCGGCTGACGCCTCGTTCGTCGCCCGCGGCGCCTCATTCCGGCCGAAAGAGCTCACCGAGCTCGTGATCGCCGGCATGAAGAGTCCCGGCTTCTCCTTCATCGACGCGTATTCGCCCTGCACAGCTTTCAACAACAACACCCAGGTCTGGAAGGACGAGGTCTCGCAGCTCGACGAGCAGCACGACCCGTCCGACCGCGCCGCGGCGTTCGCCCACGCACTCGAAGACCCGATGGCCCTTGGCATCTTCTACAAGAACGAGCGCGCGACGATGGCCGACCAGCTCCAGGCACTGAAGGACAACTCAGAGCCCACGACGCCCGACGCGCTGCTCGACAGCTACGCGCTGGACGTCGCAGTGTCGTCCAGCTAGCTGCGCGAGCTACTTCTCGTCGAAGAAGCTGTCGTCGAACTGCGGCGTCGCGTCAATCACGACGGTGCGCTGATCTTCGGCCGGGGTGTTGTCGGCGCCCTCGACTATCTTTCCGTCGCCGAGCAGACTTGGTGCGAGCCGATAGCCAACCTCATGCGTGCCGCGGCGCAGTGGTGAAAGCGTGACCGTGTAGGTCTTGGTGTCGCCGGGGTCGAGCAACCCCAGGTTGAAGCTGCTCGCAAGCGGAGCGTTGTACGCCGTGAACTGCGCGTAGTTGTTCTCGGAGGTCAGCCAGATCGGGCGGATCTCCGAAGCTGCTCCGACCTGCTTGACGCGCATGTTCAACCCTTCGATCGTGGCGATCAGTTGCGGGATCGCCCGCGAGTCGGTGTTGCGGATCTTCAGGACGAATTCGGTCGGCGTGCCCAGGAACTGCCGTTTGGGGAAGCTCCACTCTTCGACCGCGACGGTCCAGGTACCGCTCGGGGCGTCTTTGTCCTGGCGCTCGCTGCGACCGCAACCGGCCACAGAAATCGCGACCGCGACAACCAGTGCCACGGTCAATACGCGGGCGGGCAACCGCCACGCAGAAATTTGCTCAGACTCCTCCACAGTCAAGACCGCTCGCAAGATACCACTCGCCCCAACAGCAAACTGCTCAGAGCGTGATGTTGGTGCAGGATTCAAGTGTCAAATGCGAAACTCGCCTAGATATGATCTGCATTCGGAATTTGGGGACCTGACCCGTCGTGTTGCATAGGAGCAGACACCGCGGTGTCTGGGCGACTGCTGGGATAGCGAAAAGGATGGCTAGTTTGGATGCTGCCGTGAGAAATTACGGGGCGTCGACGTGAACTTTGCGTCGAAGTTGTACGAGGCAGTCAGGGAATTTCTCGTCGAGATCGGCGAGATGGTGATTCTGGCTGGAAAGACGATCGTCTCCGCAATCAGGCCTCCGTACCCGTACGGCGGTGAGTTCGTGCAGCAGTTTCTCTTCGCACTGAAGCTCTGTTGGTTCCCACTGATCGTCTCGACCATCGCGCTGGGCTACGGAGCGCCGGGCCTGCAGGCGGCAAACATCTTCACGATCCTCGGCTCGATCGACCGCCTGGGTGGATTTTTCGTGCTCGCTTCGATCCGCGAGTTCGCACCGTTTGTCACCGCCGTGGTCATGGCCGGCGTCGCCGGAACCGCGATCACCGCCGACCTCGGCGCGCGCAAGATCCGCGACGAGCTCGACGCGCTCGCAGTGCTCGGTGTTGACGCGATCAAGAACCTCGTCGTTCCGCGTTTTTTCGCGCTGATGATCCTCACCGGACTCTTTGACGTCTTCGCGCTGATGCTCGGCGTTTCCGGCGGCATCATCGCCACGGTCGTCAACGGAGCGCCGCTGGGCCCCTTCTGGGCGACTTTCTTCACCAACGCGTCGGTCACCGACCTCTGGGGTTCGATCGTCAAGACGACCGTCTTCGGCGCGATCATCGCGATCGTCTGTTGCTACAAGGGCATGAACGCTCAGGGCGGCGCCGAGGGCGTCGGTCGCGCGGTCAACCAGGGCGTCGTGATCGCCTTCATCGGCATTTTCGCCTTCAACATCGTCTTCACGCAGGCGCTTCTGGCCACCCACCCCGAGATCACGCAGATCAGGTAGGCAGAGATGGTCGGCGCGCGCAACAAGATTGAGCAGTGGATCGAGGACTTCGGCCGCGTCGTCAAGTTCGGGTCAGAAGTCGTCGTCGACATTTTCAACGGCCGGGTCATGACCTTCTTCGGCGAGGTGCTGCGCCAGGCCGGAGTGCTGATCATCGGTTCGGCGATCGTCATCTGGATCCTGATGTTCTTCGTCGGCCTGCAGTGCGGAATTGAAGGCGCCTATTCGCTGCGCGCGTTCGGCGCGCCGGCGTATGCCGGCGTCTTCACCGCGTGGTGCGACCTACGAGAGATCGCGCCGTACGCATTCGGTTACATGATGTGCGCCAAGGTCGGCACCGGAATCGTCGCCGAAATCGGGTCGATGCGCATCAACGACGAGATCGACGCACTCGAGGTCATGGGTATCGACTCGGTGCTCTTTCTTGCATCGACCCGGCTGCTGGCCGCATGGCTCGTCCTTCCGTTCCTTTACATCACCGGCGTCGCCGGCGCCTTCGTCGCGTCGTACCTGGCGGTGGTCCAACAGGTCGGCGACGTTTCCAGCGGGTCGTACTCGCTGATTTTCTGGCTTTTCCAGAACCCACCAGACCTTCTGTTCAGCGTGATCAAGGCGATGGTCATGGCGACCTTCATCGTGATCATCGCCTGTTATTACGGGTACAACGTCTCCGGGGGGCCGGTCGGCGTGGGTACCGCTACGGCCAAATCGATGGTCGCCAACATCGTTGTTGTCCACCTTGTGGGAATGATGGGCACCGTCTTCTTCTGGGGGGCGAACCCACGCGCCCCGATCGGCGGCTGACCGTGGAAAGTTGTGCTTGTTTTGAGAAGCGAAGCGTTTGCTTGACCTACGGGTTTGAATGCGCGATTATCGAAAGGTGGCGTAAGCCATGACGGAGGAAAATTTCGGGCCAGGTCCGGACGACCAGGGTGCCCGCAGCGAGGATGCTGTGACAGAAGCTCAGAACATTGGCGAAGGAGATCGATTCATCGATCCGCAGACCGGCGAATCCTTCCCGACCGCACTGCCGCCTGAGCGGCGACCAGCTGACCCGACCATCCACCTGGATGAGTTCGGCAACCGCATTCCCCCGAACGCGCCCGGCTACGAGCACGCTGGACCGTACGACTTCCACTCGACGGCCGTCCGAGACCACGGAGCGCAGCGCAGCGCGATCCAGTTCATCGACGTGCACAAGGCATTCGGCCGCAACAAAGTCCTGAACGGTCTGAATCTCGACATCCCTGAAGATCAGATCTCGATGATCCTCGGGCCGTCCGGTACGGGCAAGTCCGTCTGCATCAAGCACATGGTCGGGCTGCTCTATCCCGACCAGGGCG
>JAEMRJ010000052.1 GCA_016463365.1 Thermoleophilaceae bacterium
TCTCTGGGGCGTCTGACATTGCGAGACGGGAGACTACCGAGGAGATAGTCTGGGCTGATGCCGAGTGGGGGATTCAGAGTGGCCGTTGACGAGTGGACCAGCGCCGACGCCGGGCGTGCATGGGACGTCATCGTCCCGATCGACCTGACGACCGTCTTCACCGGGCTGAAGCCTGTGATTCCCGCCGTCGTCGCAGTTCGCGAGCAGACCGGCAACTGGGATGCAGTCGGGCAGACGCGCAAGATCGATCTTGCCGACGGATCGCGCACCGGCGAGATCATCAACAGCTGCGACCGCCCCGCACTGTTCACGTACACCGTCGGGCCCTTCAGCGGCCCAGTTGGCAAACTCGTTGACCGCGCCGAAGGCGAGTTCAAGTTCGAGCCGATGAGCGACGGTACCTACGTGCGCTGGACCTACGTGTGGCACCCCAGGCCCGGCGGCGCGCCGATCGTCTGGGTGCTGTCAAAAATCTGGCGAATCTACGCCCGGCGCAGCATTCTGGCGCTGGTCAAGCTTGCTGACGGCCGCTAGGCCTCGATCTTGGTGATCTTCAGCTGACGCTGCGGACCGCGCGGCACCGGCACCTTGACGATGTCGTTGCGCTTGTGGCCGAGCAGGGCCTTGCCGATCGGCGACTCGGCCGAGAGCTTGCCCCCGAGCGGGTCCGCTTCTGAAGAGCCGACGATCTTGTACTTGACAGACTTTGAGGTCTTCTGATCCTTCAGGTGCACTGTTGTGCCGACCGAGACGTGCTCAGTGTCGAGGTGGGCCTCGTCGACGATCACGGCGTCACGGACACGGTCCTCCAGCTGGGCGATACGGGCCTCGAGCATTGCCTGCTCGTTCTTGGCGGCGTCGTACTCGGCGTTCTCGGCGATCTCGCCGAAGTCGCGGGCTTCCTTGATGCGTTCGGCGATTTCGCGCCGACCGCGTCCAGAAAGGTCCTCGATCTCGGTCTTGAGCTTCTCGTAGCCCTCGGCGGTGACGAATGATTCTTTGGCCATCAGAGCGCGCGAGTATACAGATTGACCACGGCCGCGTAGTAACCACGCGGTCAGTGCAATCGTGCTGCCGGGTTCAGGCTGCGGCGGGAATCATGATCGCGCCGACAACCGCGCGTGCGGCGTCAAGCGAATCGGTCTTCTGCAGATCCTGATTTATCTCGTTGAGACGACTGCGCGTGAATGTCTCGGGATCGATCTCTTTGAAGCGGTCCAGGTACCAGGGATGAAATTTGCGCAGGTAGCGCGCGGCGCGCTCGTCCGACTCGAAGTGCTCGCCCGAACGGTCGATCACCCAGAGCCATTCAGCGATCACCTCTTCGTAGCTGGGCTGCCCCTCGCGCTCCCCGAGTACACGCTCGAACAGCCAAGGGTTTCCGAGCGCTCCGCGGGCCAGCAGGATCGCCTCTGCGCCGGTGATCTCTATCACCTTGTGGGCCTTTGCCTCGCTCATCAGACCACCACTGATCAACACGGGCAGATTGAGTGATTCGACGACTTCGCGGGCGAGCTCGTAGTCCGGCAGTCCCTTGTGCTGCTGGCTGGCGTGGCGCGGATGAAAGGCAATCCCGGCGACGACGCCTTCTTGGGCCAAGCGCTCGGCCACGACCACTCCGGTCCGCTCGCCTGGCGTGATCCCCGGGCGCAGCTTCACCGTGACGGGCAGTCCGCTGCCCTCGGAAGCGGCGCGGGCAACGTCCACCGCGAGCTGTGGGTCCTTCAAGAGCGCAGAGCCCGCACCGGTGCGACAGACCTTCTTGACCGGGCAGCCCATGTTCAGGTCGATCAGGTCCGCGCCGGCGTCGGCGACCATCGCCGCTGCCTCGCGCATGATTGCGGGGTCGGCACCAAAAAGCTGGATGCTGGTCGGTCCTTCGTCCGGGTGCAGCCGTAGAAACTCATTGCGCGTACGCTTGTCTCCGTAGGCGAGGCCGTGGCTCGAGATCATCTCCGAGACGGTCAGTCCGGCCCCGTAACGCTTGGCCTGCAGGCGCACGAACCAGTTGCCGATCCCCGCCAACGGGGCAAGCAGAACGCGGTTTTCAACCTCTACGCCGCCGAGCGACCAGGATTCATTGAGTACGGACATGTGTTTTCAGGGTAGTGGCGATCTGGCCGATTCAACAAGGGTGAAGGCCGTACGACAACTCACGCTTGCCCTGCTGGCGGCGATGCTGCTGATCACGACCCCTGCGGGCGCGGCAAAATCGAAGCCCTGCAAGGACGCTTCGCTCGTGCCGACAAGCGCGGACCAGATGGTGCGCGTGCAGCGTGCGACGCGCTGCCTGGTCAGCCGGGAGCGCACCAGGCGTGGACTCAAGAGCCTGAAAGCCAATTCGCCGCTGCTGGAGGCTTCCGGGTGGCAGGCGCAGGACATGATCGAACACGAATACTTCGAGCACTCGCGCGCTGGCGGACCAGGATTCACAGACCGGATCCTGCGCTTCGGCTACGCCGAAGGCTCCGACGGCTACACGATCGGCGAGAACATCGCCTGGGCCAGTGCGCCGATCGCCACCCCGCGTCAGATCGTCAAGCTGTGGATGGCGTCTCCCCCGCATCGCAAGAACATTCTGACCCGCACGTATCGCGACCAGGCGGTCGCGGCTTTGTGGTCAGGCGGCGAAGTCGGGGGCGACTACTCAGACTCCGGCGGACCGTTCGTGATCTTCGTGAATCAGTTTGGCGCGCGGTTCTAGGCTGAATTGCGCTTTCGTGATCGTCATTCAGTTCGGCGAGCGCCACCGGCGCAGATCGATTAACAGCCCGTCAATGACACGACCTCCTGGACGCTGGGCCCAAAGCCCGCACGCGACCAGGCTCGGAAGTTGGTAACTGCAGTCTGCGGAAGCCCGACGGGTCCGTCCGCGCACGAGATGTCGCCGGGCGGGGCGAAGCGCAGGACATCACTCGTTAGTTGCTCACCGCTCGAATCGGTGCGCGGACCTGAAGTCAGATCCAGGACCATGCGTGAAATCGGGATGTCCGGAATCGAGTCAAACACGTAGCGCATCAGATCTGGGCACGTTTCTCCGCCGCCCATGTCGCAGTCGAAGAGCGAATCCTGATCGATGAACTGAAGATCGCCGCGCATCGCCACGTTGATCCCGCTGGGGTTGCCGCTCGTCCACTCGTTGAAATCAATTCCGATCCTGCCGCCGATACCGCCGCTCACCAGATACACCTGCCCGACCAGGGGAGAGTCGAACAGCGGGGACGTGACCGTCAGGGTTCCGATCTGCGATTGCGCTGGGCAGGTGGAAATGTCAAACTGCGGCGCACCGACTCCTGGAATCGGATTTGGCAAGGCCGAGGAGGCACACTGATCCTCATTCGCGCCAAGAACTGACCGGTTGTACTCGATCTTCGCCGGCTCGGTGAACTCGATGGTCCGCGTGGTGCTGTGACCTGCAGGAAAATCAAGCGCGACCGTCATCCCGCTGGTTTCTCCAGGGATCGGGTTGCTTAGCACCTGAGTGAACGTCGGAGCATATGGCGGCGTCGCTGCGCTGCAGCCGAACGTTGTGTAGGCGCCGGGTGTCGCCGCGACGCCCGGCTGGCTCCCGCCGGATGCGACAGCGCTGCCGGTGAACGCGGTGGCGGTGCCGGCCGGAACTGCTCCTGCGGGCACGGTGCAGGCGCTCGGGTTGGTGAGGAGCGGATGAGACGGGGCGCCCGTGGACCCGAACAGCGTCAGCTCGAGCTCACGTATGTGTAGGCCCCTGGCGGAGAGTCCCCGCAGGCTGAGAACGGAATTTGTTGCATTTGCAGTGAATGAGATTCCGCCAGAGATCATCGTGCCGGTGGGGAAACCATCGATTTCGAGGAACAGCGTCCGAGTGTCGCCGAACGTTTCTGGCGAACCGGCCTTGAAGTGGAGGGTCCCGGTGAGTGGCGTCAGCACCCCGTCCGGGTCGATCGTCAAGAGGCTTGCGACACCGATCTGAGAGTTCTGAGAGGAACACGGCGGCGTACCGAAGCTCACCAGGCAACCCGACCCTCCTCCGGCGGGCGCAATGTGCATTCCCTTCGGCAGGATCACCGTGGCTTCATCGACTGCGGAAACGCCACGAAATGACTCGGTGATCGTCAGATCCGGATGCCGCGCCGCGACCCGGTCAGTTGAGCTGTAGGTGAGCGTTGCGCCGAAGGCGCCGGTGTCGACAAAGAAATTTCGCGTCGCCGGCGTCGGGTCCGAATCGCCCTGCGCGTTGAGTCCGCGCACTGAGAACGAGTGGGCCGCCGAGTCCGCAAGGGCGGACGCCGATGTGAACGGCGATACGCACAAGGCGAACGGCTCCCCGTCGAATGAGCATTCGTGAGCGTCGCCGCCGGCAAACTCAAACGTGGGTGTGTCGTCATCCGTGATCGCCGGAGGCCCCGTCGTGATTTCTGTTTCAGGAACCGGGTTGGCCACTTCAAAAGTGGACTCGACAGCTGCACGGTGCCCGTGTTCGTCTTCACACGCGACGACGACGGTGTGTTGGCCCGGCGAATACGGACCGAGTATGTCCAGATCCGTCGGCGTACAGCTCGTCTGGCTGACGTCGTTGACCTCGAAATCGAGCTGGACAGTTGGCGCATAGATCGTCGAGCCGTCGGCGGGAGTCACGATCGAGATGTCCGGTGCCGAAGTGTCGACCGTGAACGGAATCGTGCCAGGGGTCGACAGCCATGAGGGCGGTCCCCAGAGCCCCTCCCATCCGTTCTGTGTGACGACCGCCCACAACCAATGTTGCCCGTCAGGGATCGGCCCGAAGGTCTCTGGCGATTCGCACGGGCTGCGAATCCCGGCCGGCTCCGAAAGCGCATCGACAGCGCAGACTGCGACGCCTGGTGAATCCGGATAGACCTCGAAACTCAGCTCGACAGTCGAGCTGAGGATTGTCTGACCGGGCAACGGGCCACCGGTGATGACCACCATCGGTGACGCGCTGATTCCCGAAGTGCAGTCATTGAGGTTGTCGTCACCGTCAATTGACGAGCGATCGAAAGCGTCGCAGTAGAGGTCGTCGATTTCCCCGTCGCCCGCCGCGAAGGCGTCGCTTCCGGGACCGCCGACAAAGGCGTCCCGGCCCGCTTCGCCGACGAGCTGGTCGTCGCCGTCCTGGCCGGCCAAAACGTCGTCGCCGGGACCGCCGAAGAGTTGATCGTCGCCGGGACCGCTGCTGAGAACGTCATCGCCGGGACCGCCGAAGAGCCGGTCGTTGAGGTCGGCCGTCAGAACGTCATTTCCGTCGCCGCCATGAATCACGGCGTCGACCGGGGCCGCTACATCGATCTCATCATCGCCTGATCCGCCGTTGATGTTCAAGACCGAGATCGCATGAGCTGGGCAGCTGATCGTGTGTTGATCTGTCGAGACACATGTGGCAGGCGGCGTGAGCGGGGTGCTCAGATCGCGGAAGATCAGCGAACCTGCCTCCTCGGTCACGGTCAGACGGTTGTCGACCGGCGCACGGGCCGGAGAGAGATCCGCAATGCCCAGTTGGCCCGGAACGTCAGTCTCGACCGCTGCTGCTGGCGGCACGTACTCGATCGTGGCGCTGGCCGAGCCGACGTTGCCGCGGGGATCCAGGCAACTCACAGAAATCACGTTTGCGCCCTGCGTGAGCGAAATCGTCTCGCCCGACGTGCGCGTGCAGCTGCTGACCGTGCCTGAATCGTCGGTCGCAGTGAACTGAAGCTCCGCAGTTGACGAAGACGTGGCGCTTGCGTCCTGTGGCGACGAGATCGACACGATCGGGCCAGTCGAGTCGCAACCGGTTGCCGCGAACGATGCCGTTCTTGTCGCGGTAGCACTGCGATACGAGACCGCAGTTGCGACTGCCTGCGACGCTGCGCAACTGCTTGGATTGCGCACGAGCGGACCGGAGCCGGCTGGCGTCGTCGTGCGGTTGTAGTGGAGTGTGATGTTGTTCAAGTTGGTGCCGACCGGAAACAGACCGAACAGCGAGAGCGAGCGCGGCAACCCGGACAGTCGCAAGCTTGTGGTGCTCCCAGAGACTGTGATCGCCTGCTTCAAGAAGGTCTTTCCGAACTCAGATGTACGAATCACCGCGCCGATCGAGTTAGACGACGCGAGCGCGTAGAGGGAGCCGGTTGAGGTGCCCTCGAACAGCGTGAGCGGCCCCAGTGTCAAGCCCGCGGAAGCACGGATCGTCCCCACCAGGCTGGCGGCGGGACAACGATCAAGCAGGAAGAGCGAGCTGCTGCATCTGGACGCCGCAGCCGCAAGGTCGTAGGTCATGCCCGGCGGCAGACTCAGGGTGAGATCTCGCAGGTCGTCACCACCGGTGGCGACAGGCGAAATCGAAGCCGTCAGCGCCGAGCCGGTGTCCGCACTGGTGGGCGCGGCGCTGAACCCGAAGCTGCTGATGCTGAAAGACGCGTGAGCTGACGCGGGAAGTGCCATCGCGACGATGACCGAGGCGACAAATCCGAGAAACCGGGCCATTCGAGAATCCCCCATACTTCTTGACGCAGCCGGAGTTCCGAGAGCCAACATTGTCTCCGGCGATTCAAATCCAGTCTAATGATCTGAAGCCACCGTTTGGGGACTATCGATTAGGCAAGAAAGCTTCTGCTTCTCAGCGCGCGTTGCGCTCGTGGATCAGACGCAGCCCGGTCAGCGTGAGCATGTCGTCGGTCAGCTCGACGGAGTCGCAGAACGGAACGATATGGCTGGACAGTCCGCCCGTTGCGATCACCTGCAGCTCGTCGCCGAGTTCATCGCGCAGTCGTTCGACGATTCCGTCGATCTGCGCGGCAAATCCGTAGATCACCCCCGACTGGATCGCTTCGAGCGTCGTACGGCCGATCAGACGCTCGGGCTCGGTCAGTTCGACCTGCGGCAGCTTTGCGGCACGCTCGGTCAGGGCATTGAGCGAAATCTCGACGCCGGGAGCGATGATGCCGCCGAGGTACTCGCCGGCCGGGCTGATCGCGTCGAAGGTGATCGCTGTCCCGAAGTCCACCACCACGCAGGGGCCGCCCAGGCGGTCGTAGGCAGCAACAGCGTTGACCAGGCGGTCCGCGCCCAGCTCGCGTGGATTCTCGACGCGAATCGGCATACCGGTCTTCAGGCCCGGCCCGACAACCAGGCTCTGCTCGCCCAGGTAGCGCTCGGTCATCTCGACGTACTCGGGCACGACTTTCGGCACCGTGCTGCTGATGATCACATCGTCGATGTCGTCGAAACTGAGCCGGCGCAGCGCGAGCAGGTTGGTGTAGGTCGAGGCGAGTTCGTCCGCCGTGACGTCGCGCTCGGTGGTCAGACGCCAGTGCTCGAGCAGGCTGCCGTTCTGAAAGGCGCCGAGGTGAGTCTGGGTGTTGCCGATGTCCACTGCCAGGAGCATGCGCGCAGACTAATCGGTGACGCCACGGCAGAAGCCTGACTGTGCGATGATCCGCCAGTTCCGGAGGAGGGAATCCCATGAAGCTCAAGATCTATCGCGTCCCCGCATCACACCCCTGTCAAGCCGTAATCCGAGGCGCAGAACTGAAAGGCATCGAGCACAAGGTCGTAGACCTGGCTCCGCTCACCCAGCCGATCGTCGCCACGCTGCTGTTCGGCTCGCGCACCGTTCCGGCGATGAAGGTGATCGGCGGCCCCAACGGCACCGAGAAGGCGCAGACGACGCTCAAGTGCCTGCGCGCGCTCGAATCGCTCAAGCCCGACCCGCCGTTCTACCCCGCCGAAGCTGGCGCGCGCGAGCGCGTGCTCGCGGCCGAAGCCTGGGGCGTCGGCGAGTTGCAGGACCTGACCCGCCGGATCATCTGGGTCGCGCTGGCCGCAAAACCCGATGCGCTGCTTTCGTTTGACTCGAATCTGCCGTTGCCCGACGCGGTCGCCAGGCCAGTCGGCCCCGCAGTGATCTGGGGAGAGCGCAAAATCAACGGCGCCACTGATGAAAAGGTGCGCAGTGACCTCGAGTTGCTGCCGGGGATGATTGGCGAGGTCGACGACTACATCGCCGCCGGCGTGATCGGCAACGAGCAGGCGAACGCCGCCGACCTGACGATCTTTTCGAATCTCTGGCTGCTGCGTTCGCTTGCGGACCTGCGTCCGTTGATTGACTCGCGACCTGCAGGGCGCAAGGCGGTCGAGGTGTTTGGCGAGGCCCCCGGCGAGATCCCGGAAGGCGCGCTCGACGCGGCCTGGCTCTCGGCGGTCAACGCCGCGGCGGGCGCGACCCTCAGCGCCTAGCTGAGCCTGATTTCTTCCATGCTCTCGTCTCGCAGACGAGAGCATGGAGCAAGAAGCGCCTACCTACGCGATTCGCTTCACCGGCTGATCCATCACGCCGGCCAGCAGAGCGTCCGCTCGCGTGCCGTCAGGCAGGGCGAGATTCGGCTCGATTTCGAGCAGCGGTTCGAGCACGAAGCGGCGCGTGCTGATTTCGCGATGCGGGAGGTTCAGCCGCTCGGATTCGAACGGTGCGTCTCCGAGCATGAGGATGTCGATGTCGATCGGACGCGGGCCGTGACGGACGCCGTTCGGGTCACGCCCCATGTCATGTTCGATTGATTTCGCGATCACGAGCAGCTCGAGCGGCGGTAGCTCGGTCTCGATCTTGAGTGCGCTGTTGAAGAAGTCTGGCTGATCGAGGATCTCGCCCTGCGGGGCCGTGATGTAGATCGAGGCGCGGGCGAGGATCACGATGCCGGCCGCTGCGAGCGCCTCAGCCGCCGCGCGCAGATTGGCGGCGCTGTCGCCGACATTGCTGCCGAGCCCGAGATACCCGATCATCCGGCGATCCTCGCCTGCAGCGACTCCCATATCCGGTAGATCGCGATCGTCCCGAGGAAGTAGCAGGCGATCGAGGACGCCGTGGCCACCACCGCGACCTTCCAGCCCGTCTTGACGATCAGGCACCAGGCAGCCGTCACTGCTGGCACCGTGAGCGCGCCGATGACCAGAAAGATCGTGCTCAGCAGATCGAGCTTTTCGCCAAGCTCGGGATTGTTCAACCGGTTGTCGGCCCAGCTCTCCCCGAGTCCGATGAGCAGCACCATGCCGAGCCAGGTCGCCGCTGCATTGACGGCGAAACTGATCGCGAACCGCATTCCGTCGTGGCGACCACCAGACACAGCGATCACCGCTCTTTCCAGACCTCCACAGCCACGTCGCCAACCGGAAGCGGGATCGGCGGCTCGGGCTTGGTGGCACGGACCATCACCGAGTCCACGCCGAAGTGGTCGATCAGGTGGTCACAGATCGCGCTGCAGAGGCGCTCCAGCGTCTTGTAGGAACGGTTCTGAGCGGCCAGCCACACCTGCTCGCAGACCGCGCCGTAATCGACCGTGTCGTCGATCGAGTCGGTCACCGTTGCGTCGCAGACGTCGAGCTCGAAGCCGACGTCGATCAGCAGGCGCTGACCGACCTCCTGCTCCGCTGCCGTGACGCCGTGGTGCGTGTAGACCGAAAGGCCGGTGATGTCGATCGAGACAGTGGTCTCGCCTTCGCCTTCCTCGTCCTCTTCGTCGCCATCGTCATCGTCATCCTCGGTGTCCTCGATCGGCAGGTCCTCGTCTTCGGGACGCCGGTCCTCTGCGGGCAGTTCTGATTTCTCGTCGCTCATCGCTGCCAGCGTACCCGCCCGCCCTGTGCCCCGCAATCAGTAGATTGTGTCCATGCGACCCATCCCGCAGGTGAACCCCGTTCAGCAGAAGAACTTGATGTTGCGATCGATGGAGGCGGGTGTCGCCACCCGGCCGGGAACCTGGTTCTTCAAGAATTTCGTGCGGCACTTTGAGCCGACGATGATCCGGATGAGCGGCGGAAAGCTGCAGTTCGGCAGTGGTCCACGCGTGAACGTGACAGCGCCGGGCCGCAAATCCGGAGAGCCGCGCACTGCGACATTGCTGTATTTCACACGTGGCGACGAGGTGATCCTGATCGCCTCGAACTTCGGCGGCGAGCACTTTCCAGCCTGGTATTACAACGTCAAGGCCGCCGGCGAGGCCGATCTCCAATGGAACGGTGGCGGCGGCAAGTACACCGCGCGCGAAGCCGAGGAGCCAGAGCGCACCGCGCTGTTTGAGCTTGCCAAGAAGCTGTACAGCGGCTACGACAACTACGCCAAGAAGACCGCCGGGATCCGCAAGATCCCGGTGATGGTCCTTACGCCCGCGCCCGATCAGTAGCCAGCGCTGCGGCGGCAACGGCGAGCCCCTGTGCGGTCTCGCGGACGTCGTGCACACGGAAGACCCGGGCACCGCGTTCATAGGCGAGTGCGTTGGCTGCGATCGTGCCCGGGAGGCGGTCTTCGACCTCCACCCCGCTGACCCCGGCATCCTGCGCGATGCGCGAGATGAACGATTTGCGACTGACGCCGATCACTACCGGGCGACCGAGCGTGACGATCTCATCGAGCCGTGCAAGCAGCTCCAGGTTGTGGACAAGGGTCTTGCCGAAACCGATTCCCGGGTCGAGCTGAATCTTCGCCTCAGGGATGCCCTCGGCGACTGCAAAATTCATTCGTGCTTCCAGGTGCGCGCGCACGTCATCGACCACATCCGCGTACTGAGGATTGTCCTGCATCGTGCGCGGCTCGCCCTGCATGTGCATCAGGCAGCAGTCCACGCCGGCCGAAGCGACAAGCCCCGCCAGCGCCGGGTCGGCGGTGAACGCCGAGACGTCGTTCACGTAAGTAGCGCCGGCTTCGATCGCGGCTGCGGCGACCTCGGACTTCATCGTGTCGACTGATATCGGCACGCCGGCGTTCGCGGCGCGGATCTGCGCGATCGTCGGCACGACACGCGCGATCTCGTCGGCGGCACTGACGTGAGCCGCGCCGGGGCGCGTTGACTCGCCGCCGATGTCGACCATGTCGGCGCCGTCCGCGATCAGGCCTGCTGCGTGCGCGGCTGCCGGTGCAGGCGTGTCGTGCGCGCCGCCGTCAAAGAATGAATCCGGCGTGACGTTGACAACGCCCATGATCTGGAAATCCCTCGCCATGGACGTGATCGTACGCGCAGGCGATCGACTATTTGTCGGCGTCTCCGTCCAGAAATTCCGGCTCGGCGATCGCGAACACGCCCAACACGACCGCGCCGACGCACATCACCACACCGACCAGCAGAGTCAGCCAGAAGTCAAAAAGAAACAGCACGGCCGCCCCGATCACGAAAACGACCAGAAACAGATACGGATTCTTCATCACTTGAGTCCCTCGTCGGCATCGCGGTAGGTTGGTTGCAGGTCGCCCTTGAGTGTCAGTTTGTACAGCCAGAAGAGGGATGGAACAAGGAAGAGCAGGCCGATCGCCACGCAGATCACCAACCATGTGAGCGTTGTCGAGTCACCTGCGGCCTCCTGGTAGGTCAGCACTCCGGGAAGCAGGTAAGGCGACTGGGCGAAGGCCCAGCCCGCGGTGATCGCGCCCACCGCGCCCGCTGCCGTGACGCGCGGGAGCTGCGTGTGGGTTCGCTGCGCGACCAGAATCATTGTTGCAACGCCGAACAACGTCGATGCGACCACGCAGACAAGGCCCATCCCGCTGGTCAGACCGTCATACAGCGTCGGCGCATCGGCGTTTGCCATCGGCAACCCGCCGATCGCGAGCAGTCCCGCGACCGAGCCCGAGATCAGAGCGCGCTTACGGAAGGCCTGGACCATGTCGTCAGCGCCCATGCGGTGCGAGTCGCCGATCAGGAAAACCGCTGCAAGGTAGGCGCTGGTGGCCACCGCGAGGATGCCCACGTAAATTGAAAACGGGTTGAGCCAGACGCTCCAGATGTCCGAGGTCTGAGCGTTTCCGTACTCGACGCGCCCCGAGGCGATCGCCCCGATCACGGTCCCGAACGCGAACGGCAGGATCACGCTCGAGAGCGCAAAGACCGCGCCGAGCCCGCGTGCTTCGTTGAGCGTCGTCGCCTGACCGCGCAGCACGAAGGCGGTGCCACGCAGGATGATGCCGCCCATTGCGATCGCCATCGGGATGTAGAGCGAGGACATCATTGATCCGAAAAACGTCGGGAAACATGTCCAGAGCACGACCAGAACGAAAATAAGCCAGACGTGGTTTGCCTCCCAGACGACGGTCATGGACCGTTCGATCACGCCGCGCATGCGCGCACCGCCGTGAGCAGATCCGGCCGTGAGATCCCAGAAGCCGGCACCGAAGTCCGCGCCGCCGAACACCGCGTAAGCGGTCAGCCCGAGGAGGGCTAGGAAAAGACAGAGAACCTCGATCATGACGCCGCCTCCTTGGCGTCGGACCGCAGATGCTCGGGCTCTGCCGCGAGCCGCCGCAGCAGCCAGACCGCGAGAGCGATAAGAGCGATGTACACGAAGATGAATCCGACCAGCATCCAGAAGATTCCCGGTGCGTCGGTGACCGCGTCGACAACGCGCATGTACTCGTAGACGATCCAGGGCTGTCGCCCGACCTCGGTGACGATCCAGCCGGCCTGAAGCGCGATCAGCGCCCCGACCCCGCTGGCGGCGACGGCGCGGTAGAACCAGACGCTGGTCGGGAGCGAACGTCTGCGCGCCCAGACGAAGATGAAGTATGCGCCGAGCAGCGCCAGCAGCGTGCCGATCCCGACCATGACGTGGAACGAGTACCGCACGGTGTTGATCGGACCGGGACGGTCCTCGGCGGGGACGCTGTCGAGCCCCTCGACCGTCGCGCCGGGATCGTGAAATGCCAGGAGCGAAAGCATCGCCGGAATGGCTATGCCGTTCTCGACCTGATTGGTGTCGGCGTCGTAATACCCGCCGAGTGTGAACGGCGCGTCCTTCTGAGTCGTTCCGAGGCCCTCCATCGCCGCGAGTTTGATCGGCTGGTTCTTGGCAACATCACGCGCCGCCCAGTCGCCGACCATCACCTGCACCGGAGCCACAAGTGCCGCAACCGTGAGCGGGATGATCATCGCCTTGCGCACGTAGTCGCTGCGGTCGCCTTTGAGCCAGGCGACTGCGTAGACGCTCGCCACGAGGAATCCGGCGACCATGTACCCAGCCAGATACATGTGCACAAGCTCGTGCCAGAAGAAGTCGTTGAAGAGCGCGCGCCAGGGGTTGATGTTCACGATCTCTCCGCCGACGACGTCAAATCCGACCGGGTTGTTCATCCAGCCGTTGACCGCAAGGACGGTGAGTGAGCCGACGATACCCGCCAGGGCGATGGGGATGCCGGCCATGAAGTGCGTCTTCTCCGGCAGTCGGTCCCACCCGTACACGTAGATCGCAATGAAGATCGCCTCGATGAAAAAGGCAAAACCTTCGAGCCCGAAAGCGAGTCCGAACACGTCGCCGAAGGTCGCCATGAAGTTCGGCCAGAGGATGCCGAATTCGAAGGTGAGGATCGTGCCCGTCACCACGCCGATCGCGAAGAAGATCAACATGACTTTGCTCCAGCGCTTTGCGATGCGCTTGTAGACCGGGTTCTTCGTGCGCAGGTAGAGCCCCTCGGTGAACAGGACGATTGCCGGCCAGGCAATTCCGAAGCAGACGAGCGGAATGTGAATCATCAGGGACAACGCCTGAAGCTGCCGCGCGGCCACCGCCTGATCCTGGTCCTTGGGAACCAGCTTTCCGGTGACCTCGGTCACCTCGGCCAGGGGAATCAGTTCGACGAGGTGATTGAGCATCGGCGGCTCCGGTTGGAGTTGGGAGTCATCACTTCAGACACTAAATGAATCAGAAGTCGAAACAACTGCCGAGCAACGCAGCTGAGGCAAAGAGCGGAATCGAGCCGAGCACGTAGATCGCGCCAAAGGTCACCAGGTATGAGCGGCGGCGCAGCTGCGGTTCATGCGCCTCGCGCATTATTCCGATGCCGACTGCCGAGACCGCGGCAAAGATGCCGACCGCGATCACCAGTTGCACACCGACCATCGATGCGGCGCGCCCGGCACCGCAGCCGATGCTTGTCGGGGCCATGCCCCAGGCCAGCAGGAAGAGACCGAAGAACTCGGCGGCCAGGGCGAGCATGCCGCTGAAGATGCCGAGCGGGACGGGCGCGAATCTGCGCGCGCCGTGCGGCAACTCTGACTGATTGTCCGGCTCCCGCGGGTCTTCTGCCTGGCGGTACATCCCGCCCAGACGTTCCGCGAGTTACTCGGTGCCGCCGGCGAGGCCGGGGCGAGGAAGCGGAGTCGGACGGGCGCCGCGACCGGGCACCGGGCGCTCGGGCAACGGGCGGCCGGACGGCTCGCTCGGCGGTGTCTCGGGCTCTGGAGCCTTGAAGACCTCGTCCTCCGGGTCGCCGTCGAGCAGGCGCAGGAACTGATCGGATTCGATCGTCTCCTGGCGGATCAGGATCTTGGAGATGCGGTCGAGCTTCTCGCGGTGCTCTTCGAGCACGCGGTGCGCGGTCTGGTGGGCGT
>JAEMRJ010000169.1 GCA_016463365.1 Thermoleophilaceae bacterium
GATCGATCCCACCGCCGAAGAGCGCGCAGTGCTCGGTGCCATTCCCTACCAGCAGAACGAGGTCGTCCTGCACACCGATGAGTCGCTGCTGCCGCGCCGCCGAGCCGCCCGGGCGAGCTGGAACTATCACCTGCTCGATCAACCCCGTGACCGCACGACGGTCACCTACTGGATGAACAGCCTGCAGCCGATTGCCGGGGACCAGAACTACATGGTCACGCTCAATCTCACCGACCAGATCGACCGCGCTTCTGTGATCAGGCACCAGACCTTTTCGCACCCGGTCTTCACCCACGAGGGCCTTGCAGCGCAGCGTCGCCACGCCGAGATCAGCGGTGTCAACCGCACGCACTTCTGCGGTGCGTACTGGCGTTGGGGCTTTCACGAGGACGGGGCCTGGAGCGGACTGCGCGTCGCACGGATGATCGAGGACGCTGCGCGCGAATCGGCGGTCCACTCGGCATGAGCCCCCGCTCGGCGATCTACACGGGCACAGTTGCCCACACCCGCCTTGCCCCGGAGAAGCGTTCTTTCAAGTACCCGGTGTACATGGTGCTCTTTGATCTGGAAGAGCTTGAGCAGCCACGCCGCGCCGCGCGAATCTTCGGTGGCTCGCGCATGTTCGGCGTAGAGCGCAGGGCTCCCGCGAGCTTTCGCCGCAGCGATTTTCTGGGCGATCCGACGCGTCGACTGAGCGACTGCGTCCGCGACGTCATCGAAGACGAGACCGGGGAGCGCCCGCTCGGCCGCATCGAGCTGCTCGCCAACCCGCGCACGCTCGGCTACCAGTTCAACCCGATCGCGGTGTACTACGTCTATGACGGCGAGCGGCTCGCCCATGTGGTGGCTGACGTCTCCAACATTCCCTGGCGCGACTCCTGCGCCTATGTCTTTGCCGCCGATCAGCACGACGCGGTCGACGGCACCGCCGCAAAGCGCATGCACGTCTCGCCATTTCTCGAGATGGACTACGAGTACCGCCTGCGCACCGCAGCACCGGGCGAGTCCCTGACGCTGAGCGTCTCAAATACCCGCGACGGCGCGATCGAATTCGCCGCCGGCCTGAGCCTCCGGCGCAGAGGCGCCGAAGCCGCCGATCTGCGCCGCACACTCATGCGTTTCCCGGCGATGGCGCTGCAGGTGTCGGCGCTGATCTTCTGGCAGGCGCTGAAAATGCGCGCCGCCGGCTTTTGTTGGTATCCCCACGCGGAGCCTGCGGAAGCGGAAGCTGTCGAAACCACCACACCCACCAGCTCGGAGGAAACACGTGTCCCGGTCCGTTGACAGCGCCGCACGCCGCGCGATGTTCAAAGTTCTCAGTCGCATGCAGCACGGCCGCGTCGAGCTGGTCGAGCCCGGCCGTACGCACGTCTTCGGACGTACGCGGTTCGAGAACCCGGTCACCGCGCACGTCCAGGTTCACGACCCGCACTTCTACACGGCGTTCTTCCGTGGCAGCCTGGGTCTTGCCGAGAGCTACATCGACGGCGAGTGGGACAGCGACGACCTGACCAGTTTCGTGCGTGTCGGCGCGATGAACATGCCCGCTTTCGACCGGGCTCGCGCCTTCTACCGCGTCGCCGAAGCCCCCGCCCGCCGCGCGCACTCCTGGCTCTACGACGAACGCCGCCATCGCAGCAAGACCGCGCGCCACTACAACCTGGGCAACGATCTCTTCGCGCGGATGCTCGATCAGACGATGACCTACTCCACGGGGATCTTCAGCTCGCCTGACGACTCTCTGGAGGACGCGCAATACGAGAAGTTCGACCGCATCTGCCGTCGCCTGCGGCTCTCGCCCGGCGACCAGCTGCTCGAGATCGGCACCGGCTGGGGCGGCTTTGCACTGCACGCAGCCAGCAATTACGGCGTTCACGTGACGACCACGACGATCTCCGACGAGCAGGCACGTCTTGCGCGCGAGCGCGTTCGTGAGGCCGGCATGGAGCAGCGCATCACAATCATCGAGAGTGACTTCGCAGATCTCACGGGCAGCTACGACAAACTCGCCACGATCGAGATGATCGAGACGATCGGCTGGAAGCGGTTCGACGAGTTCTTCGCCGCCTGCGACCGGCTGCTCAAGCCGGAAGGGCTGATGTGTCACCAGATCATCACGATCGACGACCGCGCCTACGAAGCCGAGAAGATGTCGCGCAGCTTCATCAACTCCCTGATCTTCGAGGGCGGAAGCCTTCCGAGCAATGCGTACATCGCCTCAGCGATCGAACGTCATACAAGCATGCAGCTGATCGGATTTGAGGACATCACAGCTCACTATCCCGAGACTCTGCGCCGTTGGCGCGCGAGCTTCAACGCCCACTTCGAGGAACTCCGTGGCAATGGCTACGACGAGCGGTTTGCCCGGCTCTGGAACCTCTACCTGACCTACTGCGAGGCCGGTTTCATCGAGCGGCGGATCCTCGTGGGGCAGGGGCTGTATGCCAAGTCGGGATGGCGCGACAGGCTTCCGGCAACTGAATCCTCAGCGCCGGAACATGCGCGCCGCAGCCTGATCGAGCAGCCCGCCCGGGCCGCGTGAGGCAAGAATCGCCAGGCGGGTCTTCCCGCCCGGGTGCAGGACCGACGCGTCCTTCTTGATCGCGTCGATCGTTTTGTCCGCCCACTCGTCGGGCGCGATCTTGTCCCAGCTCGAGGTGTCGAAGTGCTCTCCGTACTTGTCTTCGGTCTCATCGAGCATGCCCGTGTCCACTCCCGGCGTGATCAGGTGCATCACCTTCACGCCCGTGGGTTCGAGTTCGCGGCGCAGTGACTCGCTGAACGCGACGACGCCGGCTTTGCTGGCGGCGTAGACGCTGGCCATGGGCATGTACACGTAGCCACTGAAGCTGGCGTTGTTGACGACATAGCCGGTGTCGCGCTCGATCATTCCGGGGAGCACGGCCTTGGTGAGGTGGATCAGGCCGGCGAGATTCACCTGCAGGGCGTTGTAGATGTCCTCGGTGTCGAGTTCCTCGAGCAGTCCGACGGCCAGCGCGCCGGCGTTGTTGATCAGGACGTCCGCGTTGCTGAAGGCGTCGGGATTTGCATCGACTGAAGCATTGATGGAGGCAGGGGAGGAGAGGTCGATGGCGATCGGCTTGACGTTTTTCGCCGGGGCCTTGTAGCTGCCCGGCTTGCGGACTCCGGCATAGACGGTCTCGCACTCGGCGGCGAGCGCTTTGACGAAGGCGTCGCCCAGACCGCCGTTGGCGCCGGTGACGATTGCTGTTCTGCCGGTGAGTTCCATGGGAGAGGTTCTAGCGGATACGGCGGCAGAGCGGGCGCCGGATCATTTCCTTGTTGCCGCCCGAACCGGCGGCAGTAAGGAACGGGAATCGCTTGTCCAGGCGTTACAACTTCCCTACTCCCGCCGCAAACGCCGGGAGTAAGGAACCCACCCAAGCTCTCCACAACCAGCATTGCTACCATCCGCCGTCGTATGCCAAGCATCAATCAGCTAGTTCGCAAGGGCCGCAAGAAGCCCAAGAAGAAGATCTCCACTCCTGGTCTCAAGCAGATCAAGGGCGGTCACACCAAGCAGAGCGCTCCTCAGCGCCGCGGTGTCTGCACGCGTGTCTACACGACCACCCCGAAGAAGCCGAACTCGGCGCTTCGCAAGGTCGCCCGTGTGCG
>JAEMRJ010000053.1 GCA_016463365.1 Thermoleophilaceae bacterium
GCATCAGGCGGCCGACCAGCGGCTCGCCGATCTCGAGGATCAGCTTGAGGACTTCTGTTGCCTGGAGCAGACCCATCGTGCCCGGGAGCACTCCCAGGACGCCGTTCTCGCCGCAGCTCGGTGCGAGCTCTGCTGGAGGCGGAACCGGGTAGAGGCAGCGGTAGCAAGGACCCTCGTAGGGCCTGAAGACAGTGAGCTGGCCGTCGAACGCGAGGATTGACGCGCTGACCACCGGAATCTGCAGCCGCACCGTGGCGTCATTGAGCAGGTACCGCGTCGGGAAGTTGTCGACACCGTCGACGATCACGTCGTAGTCCTTGATGATGTCCATGATGTTGTCGGCGTTGATGCGCGTGTTGTAGGTCACGACGTCAACGTCGGGGTTGAGCTTCTCGATCGCCCGTTTTGCGGATTCGACCTTCGGCTCGCCGACCGTCTCGGTGGAGTGGATGACCTGACGCTGAAGGTTTGAGGCATCGACGATGTCGTCATCGACGATGCCGAGCGTGCCCACTCCGGCCGCGGCCAGGTAAAGGGCGACCGGCGCGCCCAGGCCGCCCGCGCCGAGCAGGAGGACCTTGCTCTCGAGCAGGCGCTGCTGGCCTCCGGGGCCGACTTCCGGCAGCAGCATGTGCCGCGAGTAGCGGATGCGCTGCGCGTCGGAGTACTGGAACGGAATCGTGATCGGAAAATTGCGCTGCTTCCAGAGCGTGATCCCGCCGGCCATCGACTCGACGTTTGTGTAGCCGAGCTCGTCGATCAGCGTCTTGGCGGCGATCGCACTGCGGTTGGCCGACTGGCAGTAAAGGATCACGCGTTGGTTGAGATCCGGGGCGGCGCGGCCGATGCGCTGCTCGAGGTAGCCGCGCGGAACATGCCGGGCGCCCGGAATGTGGGACTCGTCCCACTCGTGCTGCTCGCGCACGTCGATGACGACGGCCTCCGGCTCGTCGCTCTGGAGGATCGCTTCGACCTCGGTCGGGTCGACCTCGGGGATCTGCTCTTTGATCTTGCTGAGAAAGTCTTGGTAGCTGATGGCCATCTGCGTCGTTCGGGTAGTGGTTGTATCGACCGTACTTCAAAAAGTATAGCGAGGGGTGATCGAACGCTCGGTGCGGAAACCTTAAAGAAAAATGCGCCGACATTTCTGCCGGCGCATTTTCTGACATTGGACAGAGCCCTCGGGGGGAGATCTGTGGCGAACGTCCAGAAGTTGATTACGGCATTGCCCTCCTGGCTCCGCCGCAAGGTCCCCTATGTGTCCACCGGGCGCGATTTGCGTTTGCGCCTCGTGCCTTACAAGTGGATTATCGGAATCTGTCGGAGCGGCCGATATGGGTTCGAAGCCCCATTTGTCGGGGAAGTTCGCCCGCCATCCCGGACTGAAGCGCAGTGGAAGCCCTCACCTCGACCAAGCCAACGGAACCCGCAATCGCCGCAGCCCCGCCCGCACCGGTCACGGCCGATGAGGAACGCATGCGCATGCGCAAGCGCCCACCGAACCGCTCGACACTGTTGACGCAGGCGATCGCGACGAATGCGCTTGCGGTCTTCGGGCTGATCTTCTTCGCCGTGCTGGTGCTCAACGTGAACACCGGCGGTGGCCAGCGCCGGACCGAACTGATTCTGCTGATGCTGGCCATCGCGTTGGTGTTGATGCTCAACATCGTGATCCTGCGTCGTCAATTTGCGCCGCTCGAGAAGCTGGTCTCGACGATGGAGGAGATCGATCTCAGTCAGCCGGGCTCCCGCGCCGAGATGCCTCGCGCGGCCACCGAGGACATCGCCGAGCTCGTGCTCTCGTTCAACTCGATGATCGAGCGCCTAGAAGACGAGCGGAAGAGCAGGATGCAGGCCACCGTCGAGGCTCAGGAGAGCGAGCGGGCGCGCGTTGCGCGGGATCTCCACGACGAGGCGAACCAGGCGCTGACCGCAGTCATTCTGCGGCTACAGGCGGCAGCCGAGGACGCGCCGCCGGATCTCGCCGCGCAGATCAACGACGCAAAGCAGCTCGCAGGCCAGGCGATGGAGGAGCTTCTGCAGGTGGTGCGCAGGCTGCGCCCGACGACGCTGGACATGGGCCTGCGCAACGCGGTTTCATCACAGGTCGCGGAGTTCGGCGAACGCACCGGAATCGAGACCCGGTTCCTGTTTGAGGGCGACAGCCGCAGGCGGTTGAATGACGACCGCGAGCTGGCCGTCTATCGGGTTGTCCAAGAAGCACTGTCGAATGTCGTCCAACATGCCGATGCAACGCATGTGGAGGTAGCTCTGACGGTCGCCGACACAATCGTCTTGACCGTTCGGGACAACGGGAAGGGCTTCAACCCTTCCCTTCCAACCGGCCGCTTTGGCGTCACCGGGATGCGCGAAAGGGCGATGTTGGTCGACGGGATGCTTGAAATCGAATCGAGCCCGGGAGCCGGCACCACACTTCGAATGGAGATGCCATGAAAGTTTTTATCGCCGACGACCACGGAATTGTCCGTTCAGGAATCACGCTGCTGCTTGAACGACAGGCAGACATCGATGTCATCGGTGAGGCCAGCGACGGCGCTGAGGCGCTGAAGCTGATCGTCGATCGTCGCCCCGATGTGGCAATCCTCGACAATTCGATGCCCAAGTTGACCGGTCTGCAAGTTTGTCGAGAGGTCAAGCAACAGGCGCCGGAAGTGAACGTCTTGATTCTCTCGATGCACGACGATGAGCGGTATCTCTATGAGGCGCTAAGGGTGGGTGCCGGCGGCTACGTGCTCAAGCGCGCCGCCGACCAGGATCTTGTGCGCGCAGTTCGCGCCGTCAACGACGGCGAGCCGTTCCTGACCGACGACGCCCAGCGCACGCTCGTGAAGGCCTGGATGGACAGCGGCGAAGCGCCGCCCCGCGACAAACTCACAGACCGTGAGCTTGAGGTCGTCAAGCTGATCGCCGAAGCCCACACAAACAAGCAGATCGCCGGAATCCTGGGCCTCAGCGAAAAGACCGTCGAGTCCCACCGCTCAAACATCCTGAACAAGCTCGGCATGAGCGACAGGGTCGAGCTGGTCCGCTACGCAGTACGCCGCGGCCTGATCGAAGCCTGATGCGCTGCATAGTGGCAACCTTGCAGCAATAATCCGCATGTCCAAGCCATTCTCGTGGGTTTGGCGGTGGAGGCGTGGAATAAGTCAGACCACGGCGCTAGGATTTAGGGCACGATGATGTTTTCTACCCGTGCCGAGTACGGCGTGCGCGTAATGGTCGCGCTCGCGAATGATCAGGTCAAGAACGGCGTTCACGCCGCTCCCGCATCACTGGCCCTGATCGCTGAAGAGAACGGTCTCCCGTTTGCGTACCTCGAACACCTGGCCGCACGCCTGAAGAAGGCCGGCCTGATCGAAAGTCGCCGTGGACCGCGCGGCGGCTATCTGCTTGCGCAGAAGGCAGAGGACATCACGATGGCGCAGATCGTTGAAGCGCTCGAAGGCCAGATCGCACCGATCGAGTGCATCAGCCAGGCCGACGAAGGCGTCAGCTGCTCGCGAGAGGACGAAGCCAACGAGATCTGTCCGACCAAGATTCTTTGGACCCGTGTGCAGGGCGCAATCGTTCGCTCGCTCACAGAGATGACACTGGCGGACCTCACGGCCGCCAACCTCCGCGCCAAGGATCGCCTCACCGAGGCGTTCGGCACGGAACCGGTCGCAGTCGCATAACGCGACCGGCCTCCCCACCCCCCGTCAAAGCAGCAATCCCAGGAGTTTCAAGCAGATGGCAGACCTCGAAATCATCAATCTTCACGTCAGCGTCGACGACAAGGAGATCCTTCACGGGATCGACCTGAAGGTCAACAAGGGCGAGACCCACGCGTTGATGGGACCCAACGGCAGCGGCAAGTCCACGCTCGCGAACGTCCTGATGGGAAACGACACCTACGAGGTCACCGAGGGCAAGATCATCTTCAACGGTGAGGACATCACCGAAGAGGACCCCGAGAAGCGCTCGCAGGCCGGGCTCTTCCTTGCCTTCCAGTACCCGGCGGTGATTCCGGGCGTGTCCGTCGCAAACTTCCTGCGCCTGGCCGTCAACGCGCACCGCGACGAGCCGATCGCCGTCAAGGAGTTCCGCGACCGCCTGAAGGTGAACATGGATCTCCTGAAGGTCCCGCGTGAGTTCACCAGCCGCTACCTGAACGACGGTTTTTCCGGCGGAGAAAAGAAGCGTGCCGAGATCCTTCAGATGGCGATGCTCGAGCCAGACATCGCAGTGCTCGACGAGACCGACTCCGGCCTCGACATTGACGCCCTGCGGATTGTCTCCGAGGGCGTCGTCGCCCTGCGTGAGCGCGGCATGGGCTCGCTGATCATCACCCACTACCAGCGCATCCTCGACTACATCAAGCCCGAATTCGTGCACATCCTGCTCGACGGCAAGATCGTCGAAGAGGGCGGCCCAGAGCTCGTGGCCAAGCTCGAAGAGCACGGCTACGACTGGATCCGTGAAGAGGTGGCAGCCAATGCCGGCTAGTCCCCTCGAAGCAGATCGCAAGGCGGCGCTTGAGGTCTTCGAGTCGGCCGAACTGCCCGAGTGGCGCCGCAGCGGCTTCTGGACCACCAGCCTCAAGACGCTCGACATCGACGCACTTCAGACGCGCCACTACGAGCCCGTCTCCAGCCGCGAAGAGCTGCCGCAGGTCGTTCAGGACGCGATCGCCGGTGAGCAGTACGCGGGGCTGATCGTCCAGCGCGGTGCATCGGTGATCTACACCGAAACCGCCGCCGACAACCCCGAAGGCGTGATCGCGTCAACGCTTGAGGACGCGTTCGCAGACCATGAAGAGCTTGTGCGCACTTACTACGGCACCAAGGTCGGCCCGGCCGACGGCAAGTTCGCCGCGGGCAACTCCGCCCTCTGGACCGGCGGCGCATTCTTCTACGTCCCGAAGAACACGCAGGTCGAAAAGCCGTTCCAGGTGATCAACGTGATCGACGAGCCCGGCACCGTTCAGTACGGCCGCCTGCTCGCAGTGGTCGACGTGAGCGGCAACGCGAAGATCCGCGAGTACAACCTCGCCCCGGACTTCGAGGGCCAGGCGCTGCACGCCGGCGTCTCTGAGGTCTTCGCGCAGGACAACGCCTGGGCCAAGGTCAAGACCTTCCAGGACTGGGGCGCAGGCCACATCTTTGACGTCAGCACCAAGCGCGTCAACATCGCCCGCGACGCCCACGCCCGCTGGTTCCCGATCCACCTCGGTGGCCACCTGACCAAGCAGACGCTCGACATCATCACCGCAGAGCCCGGCGCAGACATGCGCCACAACGGCGTCTACTTCACGCAGGGCGATGAGCACCTCGACCTCTTCACCACAGACCGCCACGAGAGCCGCGACACCACCGGTGACACGGTCTGGAAGGGCGCCTCCACCGGAAGCTCCCGCGCCAGCTACGAGGGTCTGATCGAGATCATCGAGAAGGCGACCAACAGCCACACATACCTGCAGACGCACTCGCTGATGCTCAGCAAGGACGCCAAGGTCGACGCGATCCCGTCACTGATCGTCAAGGTCGACGACGTCTCCGCATCGCACGGCGGAACGGTCGGCGAGGTCGACGAGAACCTCGTCTTCTACATGCGCACGCGCGGAATCGGACGCGAGGACGCGATCCGCATTCTGGTCGAGGGATTCTTTGAGCCCGTCGTCACGCTGTTCGAGGACGAGCACCTCGAGGCGATGGTCCGAGAGCGCATCGCCGGCAAGCTCGCCGAAGCGCGCGAAGACATCATCGCCTACGCAGCGAGCAAGTAGTTGAGCGCGGTGGCAACCGACACCGCCGCCCGGACCCGCGAGCAGTTCCCTGTCCTTGAGCAGACGGTCGGCGGCAAGCCGCTCGTGTATCTGGACAGCGCCGCGACCGGCCAGAAGCCGCTGCGCGTGATCGAGGCGATCGACCACTACTACCGCGCAGACAACGCTCCGATCCACCGCAGCACGTACGCGCTCGCCGAGCGCTCCACCAGCGCTTTCGAGAGCGCACGCGAACGCGTTGCCGCATACATGAACGCCACGCCCGAAACGACGATCTTCACCCGCAATGCGACCGAGGCCATCAATCTTGTCTCAAACGCCTGGGGTCGTGAAAACGTCGGGCCCGGCGACAAGATCCTGCTGACGCTCTTCGAGCATCACAGCAACATCGTGCCCTGGCAGCTGCTCTGCCAGGCGACCGGCGCGGAGCTCGACTACGTAGAGATCACAGAGGAAGGACTACTCGATCAGGCGGACCTCGACGCCAAGCTCGCGGCCGGCAACGTCAAGCTGCTGGCCGTCGCGCACATCTCAAATGTGCTGGGCACGATCACCGACCCTGCGATGCTGGCCGAGAAGGCGCACGCTGCCGGCGCGAAGATTCTGATCGACGGTTCGCAGGCCGTTCCGCAGGTGCCGGTGGACTTCGCCGCCACCGGCGCGGATTTCTACGTCTGGACCGGCCACAAGGCCTACGGCCCGACCGGCATCGGTGTGCTGCACGGCGAGCGCGAAACGCTTGAACAGATGGGGCCCTGGCTCGGCGGCGGCGACATGATCAAGATCGTAAGCTTCGACTCTTCGACCTGGAACGATCTGCCTTGGAAATTCGAGGCCGGGACCAGCGCCGTGGCTGAGGCCGTCGGCCTCGGCGCGGCGATCGATTTCATCCAGGATGTCGGGATCGAGAACATCCGCGCCCACGAGCTGGCGCTTACCGAATACGCGTTGCCGCGAATTTCTGCGATCCCCGGCATCACCGTCGTCGGCCCGCCGGCCGAGAAGCGTGGCGGCGTGATCAGCTTCACGCTTGAAGGCATGCACCCGCACGACATCGGCGAGCTGCTCGGCCGCGAGGGGGTCTGTGTGCGCACGGGTCATCACTGCGCCCAGCCCCTGATGCGCAAGCTTGGAGTACCCGCCACCGCCCGCGCATCGTTCGCCTGCTTCAACACCACCGACGACGTGGACGCACTCGTCGCCGCGCTCGTGAACGCAAAGGACGTGTTCGGCCTATGAGTGATGAGCTCTACCGCGATTACATCCTCGAGCACTACAAGTCGCCGCACCACTTCGGCACGCTCGAGCAGTACGACCTCCAGGCACACGACGTAAACCCGCTCTGCGGCGACGAGCTGCAGGTGCAGATTGCGGTGGACGAGAACGGCGTGATCACAGACATCGCGTTCGAGGGCGCCGGCTGCGCGATCAGCCAGGCCAGCGCGTCGATCGCCTCAGACGAGTACATCGGAATGAACGTGGATCAGGTCACCGGGCTCGACCACGCCTGGATCCAGGATCTGCTGGGGATTGAGATCTCCCCGACGCGCAAGAAGTGCGCGCAGCTGAATCTCAAGGTCATGCGCGGCGCCGTCACCGGCGAGGCGACCTGGCCCGAGGGGTAGCTTCCGGCCCATCTGCTGCCCCGCCCTCGAGGAATCATCGCAGTTCAGGTACTGTGCGGTTTCTGAATATGGCGGGTATCCCTCTCAAATCTGATGTGATCGTGGTCGGCGCGGGCCTGGCCGGGCTTGTCGCCGCCTGCGAGCTCGCCGACGCGGGCAAGCGCGTCCTGATCATCGACCAGGAACCCGAGGCGTCTCTGGGCGGGCAGGCATTCTGGTCGCTCGGCGGGCTGATGCTTGTCGGCTCGCCCGAGCAGCGCCGCGCGCGCATCAAGGACTCTTTCGAACTTGCATGGCAGGACTGGGTCGGTACCGCTGCCTTCGACCGCCCAGAGGACGAGTGGCCGAGGAAGTGGGCCGAGGCGTACGTGAACTTCGCCGCTGGTGAGAAGCGCGCCTGGCTCTCGGCCATGGGCGTCAGGTGGGTGCCCAGCCCCGGCTGGCCCGAGCGCGGTGGCCACCTCGCCGGCGGTCACGGGAACTCTGTCCCGCGCTTTCACATCACCTGGGGCACCGGCCCCGGGCTGCTTGAGCCGTTCGTGGCGCGGATCCGGGCGGCGCATGCAGCCGGCAAGGTCGACTTCGCCTTCCGCCACCGCGTCGACGAGCTCGATCTGACCGACGGAACGGTCACCGGAGTGTCCGGAGCTGTGCTGGAGCCGAGCGCCGCCGGACGCGGCGAGGACAGCTCACGCGTTCAGATCGGCACGTTTTCTGCGCAGGCCGAAGCGGTGGTCGTCAGCTCTGGCGGAATCGGCGGCAACTTTGATCTGGTGCGCGAGAACTGGCCCGATCGCCTGGGCCCCGCGCCAGAGCACCTGATCCGCGGGGTTCCCGTCAGCACCGACGGCCGAATGCTCGGAATTTCTGAGCGCGCCGGCGCCAACCTGATCGGCAGCGACCGCATGTGGCACTACACCGAAGGCGTTCGCAACTGGGCCCCGATCTGGTCTGACCACGCAATCCGCATCCTCCCCGGTCCGTCGCCGCTGTGGTTTGACGCGACCGGTGAGCGCATGCCCCTCCCCTGCCTGCCCGGCTTTGACACGATCGGGACGATGACCCAGATCGGCCAGACGGGGCATGATTACAGCTGGTTCATCCTCAACGAGCGGATCATCGCCAAGGAGTTCGCGCTCAGCGGCTCCGAACAGAACCCGGACGTGACCGGAAAGAGCGTCCGGGCAACGTTCAGCCAACGCGTACTGCCAAACGTCCCGGATCCGGTCCGGGCATTCATGAACAAGGGCCCCGACTTTGTCGTGCGCAACGACCTCCGCTCACTGGTCGACGGTATGAATGCGCTCCGCCACGGCGGCGGCCGGGTCGAGCTTGACCGCATCGAGCAACAGATCGTCGAGCGCGACCGCGAGCTCCGCAACCCGTACAGCAAGGACATGCAGCTCGTCGCGATCAACGGCGCGCGCAAGTACCTGGCCGACCGCGTCACGCGCGTCGCCAAGCCGCACGAGATTCTCGACCCGAAGGCCGGCCCGCTGATTGCTGTGAAACTGAATCTTCTGACCCGCAAGACGCTCGGAGGGATCCAGACCGATCTCGACGGCCGCGCACTGCGCGCTGACGGGACGCCGCTGCCCGGGCTTTATGCCGCAGGCGAGGCGTCCGGCTTCGGCGGCGGCGGGATGCACGGCTACCGCGCGCTCGAGGGCACTTTCCTCGGTGGTTGCCTGTTCAGCGGGCGCATTGCCGGTCGCGCGGCTGCTGCAGCGCTCGGCGCACGCTCGGCCGCCCACGCAATTGCCTAATCTGACCCGCGTGAGCGAATCAGAACCAATCACCCACGAGCTGCGGGTCCGCTACTCCGAGTGCGACGCCCAGGGCATCGTGTTCAACGCCCGCTGGTTCGAGTACTTCGATGTCGCGATGACCGAGTTCTGGCGCGAGGTGATCGGCGGGTACTCACATCTTCCCGACTCACTCGGCGTGGAGACCGTCGTCGCAGAAACTGGCGCGAGGTTCCGCGGCGCCGGGCGTTTTGACGACCTGCTCGCGTTCGTGATTCACGTCCGTCGGATCGGCACTTCTTCGATGCGGGTGGAGATCGACTGCCGGCGCGAAGAGACGCTGCTCTGCGAGGGCTTCATCGAATACGTTTTCGTTGACCCGCGGGAGCTGATCCCGGTCCCGATACCAGAGCAGCTGCTTGAGCTGCTTCCGGCAGTCAGCCGATAACGCTGGCGATCGAACCGGGTGCCGGCGCGATCCGGACGCGGTCGCCGACCTCACAGAGTTCGACTGACGGGCGCTGCGCCACGAGCGTGCCGCCGTCCGCGGTCCTGACGCGGTACATGATGTCGTGACCGTAGAACTCGCGTGCGACGACCTCGTATCCGCCTTCTGCGTCTGCCGTGACTTCGAGTTGTTCGGGCCGTATCGCAACTGCGTGTTTTCCGTCGCTGGCCTGATGAAGAAGTGCGATCTCGCCGAGTTCGGTGCGGGCGGTGTCGGACTGGACATCGCCGGGGAGCACGTTCACATCACCGACAAACTCGGCCACCCAGCGCTCGGCCGGTCGCCAGTAGATCTCCTGCGGCTCACCGGTCTGCACGATCCTGCCTTCACGCATCACCGCGACTCGATCGGCCATCGAGAGCGCCTCCTCCTGGTCGTGGGTGACCAGGATCGCCGTCGTGCCCACCTCGCGCAGAATCGCCTGCACATCGCGTCGCAATCCAGCCCGCAGTGAGGCGTCGAGGCTCGAGAACGGCTCGTCGAGCAGCACCACGTCTGGTTCTGGCGCCAGCGCGCGGGCCAGCGCGACACGCTGCCGCTCGCCGCCGGACAGTTCATGCGCGAAGGCGTCCTCACGCTGTGTGAGTCCGACCAGGTCGAGCGCGCGTCGCGCGACGCCCGTGCGCTCGGCACGCGGCAGATGATGCAGACCGAACTCGACGTTCCTCAGGACCGAGAGGTGCGGAAACAACGCGTAGTCCTGGACGACCATGCCGATCTGCCGCTTTTCCGGCGGCACGGGCGATCGGCCATCACCGCTCAGCAGGCGACCGTTGACGCTGACCTGACCCGAATCGGGCAGTTCAAAGCCCATCAGCACACGCAGCAGCGTCGACTTCCCGCAGCCAGACGGCCCGAGCACGGCAAACAGTTCTCCGCGCTCGACCGCGATTGACGCCTCGTCAAGCGCGACGATCTCACCAAACCGCTTGGTCACCTTGTTGATTTCTATGCCTATTTCCGACATTGCAAGTCGGATACTATTAGGCCCGCCTAAGTGAGTTGGCAGAAACTTGAATTTCACTGCCTCCACCCCCGTTACTCAGCTTTCAGGTACCCCACAGAAAAACCACGAAAGGCTGAACTTGAAAAACCATTACGCCCCAAAAATCCTTTTCGCACTGCTGGCAATGCTGCTCGCGCTTGCAGCCGCGGGCTGCGGCAGCGACGATGACTCGTCCGCAGACACTGCCGCGACGACCGACTCGCTCGTCGTCTATTCAGGCCGTGACGCCGAGCTCGTCGAGGACCTCTACGCGAAGTTCGAGAAGGAATCCGGCGTCAAGCTCGAAGTCCGCTACGCCGACACCCCCGAGCTCGCCGCGACACTGATCGAAGAGGGCGCGAACACGCCCGCTGATGTCTTCTACGCGCAGGACGCCGGCGCAGTGGGATCTGTTGCCAACAAGGGACTGCTCGCTCCGATCACCGCCAAGTCATTTGATGATGTCCCAGATCGGTTCCGCGCCACCGACGGTGCGTGGACCGGCATCACCGGTCGGGCGCGCACGCAGATCTACAACACCGACAAACTCAAGGCAGACGAGCTGCCCGAATCTGTGCTCGCCCTGACCGAACCCGAATGGAAGGGCCGCGTGGCGATAGCGCCCGGCAACTCGTCGTTCCAGGGATTCGTCACGGCGATGCGCGAAACGATCGGCGACGCGAAGACGAAGGCATGGCTCGAGGGCATGAAGGCCAACGACGTGAAGACCTACGAAGGCAACGGCGACATCGCTGCTGCGGTCGCAGACGCAGAGGTCGACACCGGGCTTGTGAACCACTATTACCTCTATGAACTGCTCGCCGAGAATCCGGACGCACCGGCCGCGAACCACTTCTTCAAGAAGGGCGACCCGGGTGCATTCGTCAACGCCTCTGCCGCCGGAATCCTCAAGGCCGGCAAGAACCAGGCAAACGCGCAGAAGTTCATCGAATTCCTGCTCAGCGAGGGTCAGGCGTACTTCGCGACCGAGGCCGCAGAGAAGGAGTACCCGGTGATCGCCAGCTACCAGGAGGACCTGCCCGAGTCGCTGCCGCCGCTCGAAGAAGTTGAGGGTCCCGATGTCCCGCTCGACACACTCGGTGAAGAGCTCCCGAGTACGGTTCGGATGATTGAGTCCGTCGGCTTCCCAGGAACCTGAACCGCGCCTGACCAGCACAGCGCAGCGACTCCGCCGGAATCTCGTTTTCCTTCCGGCGGGGTTCGCCGCGGTGCTCACGCTCGTCCCGATCCTCTATGTGGTGATCCGGTCGGTCGGTGCTGACGGCTATGCGTGGGAGAGACTCTTCTCTGAGCGCACGCTTGAGCTGCTGGTCAACAGCCTGGGTCTGGCCGGTGCTGTCGCCGTCGCAGCGGTCGCGATCTCGCTCCCCTACGCGTGGCTTGTCACCTCGACCGACATGCCGGCGCGGCGCTTCTTCGAGATAACCGGGGCACTGCCGCTGGTGGTGCCGAGCTACGTCGGCGCGGCGATCATGATCGACGCGTTCGGCCCGCGAGGACTGCTGCAGCAGGCCCTTGAGTCACCGCTGGGCATCGAGCGTATGCCGTCGCTGTACGGCTTTTTCGGCGCATTCGTGACGCTCACGCTGTTCACTTATCCCTACGTTCTGCTGCTCGCGATCGCCGCCTTCAAGCGGGTCGATCCGGCCATGGAGGAATCGGCCAGGGGCCTGGGCCTGACCCCGGTGCGCGCCTTCGTCCGCGCGACTCTCCCCCAGCTCCGGCCCGCCCTGGTCGCCGGCGGGCTGCTCTGCGCGCTATATGCGATCTCCGACTTCGGCGTCGTCTCCTTGATGCGCTTTGACACGCTCACGCGCTCGATCTACAACCTCTACCGCTCGTTCTATGACCCGGGCGGAGCAGCGCTGCTGGCATCGCTGGTGATCATCCTGACCGGCACGATGCTGGCGCTGGAACACAGGCTGCGCGTCGACCCGCAGAAGCTGGCAGTCCGCTCGGCGCGCTCGGCAGAACGCAGCCCGGTCGCGATCGGAAGATGGAGATACGCAGGCATCGGCTTCTGCCTCTGGATCTTTCTGTTTTCGATCGCAGTGCCGCTGCTCGTACTCGGCTACTGGGTCGCGACCGGTCCGCAGGCGGACTGGTTTGATGACCAGACCATCAACGCGATCGCCGGGTCGGTCACTGCTTCGAGCTGGGCCGCCCTGGCAGCGACTGCCCTTGCGCTGCCCGTGGCGATCGTTGCCCTGAGGCACTCCGGCCGCGCTGCGCGGGTGATCGAGACGATCACGACGTCGGGCTTCGCTCTGCCGGGCGTGGTCGTAGCCCTCGGGCTCGTGTTCTTCGCAACCAGGTATGCGGGGCCGCTCTACCAGTCCCTGGCCCTGCTTGTGGTCGCCTACGTGATCCGCTTCATCCCCCAGGCGATCGAGGGTGCGCGAACCGGACTCGAACGCGCCGACCCCGGACTGGATGAGGCCGCGCGCGGACTCGGTGCCGGTCGAATGCGGGTCTTCAGGCGCGTCACCCTGCCGCTCGCCGCCCCCGGCGTTGCCGCCGGAGCGATGCTGGTCTTTCTGACCGCGATGAAGGAACTCCCGGCGACCCTGATCCTCAAACCCACCGGCTTCGAGACGCTCGCGACACGAATCTGGGCGGCAGCGAACACGGGCTCCTACTCGCAAGCAGCTGTGCCGGCGCTGATTCTGATTGCGATCTCCGCGACAGCGCTTGCAGTCGGGTCTTCAAAGCGCGTCGACTCCGGGCGCCCACGGCCGCGCGAGTGAACTACTCGTTCCGACGCCGACTCAACTACAATTCCTACCACCGAGGACGGGTATAGACCGTCCAGGGCTCGATCCCCCGTCGAAACACTCATTCACCGAGGACCAACGCGCATGGCGACCATCGACAAGACCCGCATCCCGAACAACCCGATCAAGGAGAAGTCGGACGGCTCCCTCGTGGCAAAAAACGGGATCTCTCGTGAGGTCGTGATCGAAATGTCAAAGATCAAGAACGAGCCGCAGTTCATGCTCGACATGCGCCTGAAGAGCCTTGACATCTTCCACCGCAAGCCGGTTCCCACCTGGGGCGTGGACCTCTCAGGGCTGAACCTCGACGACCTGGTCCTCTACCGCCCGCCGGACTCTGGCAAGTTCGACAGCTGGGACGACGTCCCCGACGAGCAGAAAGAAACCTTCGAGAAGCTCGGCATCCCGCAGGCAGAGCGCGAGTACCTCGCCGGCGTGGTCGGAGTCTGGGACAACAACACCTTCTACGAGGGCCTCAAAGAGCAGTACTCAGATCTTGGGATCATCTTCACCTCTATGGACACGGCCGTTCAGGAGCACCCAGAGATCGTCGAGCAGTACTTCATGAAGCGCTGCGTTCCGCCGCAGGACAACAAGTACAGCGCGCTGCACGGCGCCATCTGGTCCGGCGGATCGTTCGCCTACATCCCGGCCGGCGTGAAGGTCGACCTTCCGCTCCAAGCCTACTTCCGCATGGAAGGCTCCGCCGAGGGCACCTTCGAGCACACCCTGATCATCGCCGAAGAGGGCTCCGAGATCAATTACATCGAGGGCTGCACCGCCCAGAGCTACAGCCTCAACTCGATGCACAGCGCCGTCGTTGAGATCTTCGTCAAGGAAGGCGCCAAGGCGCGCTACACGACCGTTCAGA
>JAEMRJ010000170.1 GCA_016463365.1 Thermoleophilaceae bacterium
CGCCGCCGAGGCCCTTCTTCTTGGCCTCGTGGCCAGTCATGATTCCGCCGCTGGTGGACATGATCGTGGTGCCCATGCCGCCGAGCACGCGCGGGATGTCGTTCTTGGCGACAAAGACGCGGCGACCAGGCTTGCTGATGCGCTTGAGGCCCGAGAGCACCGGACGACGGTCGTCGTCGTAGCGGAGCCGCACGGTGAGATCGTCACCGGGGACGTCGGGTGCCGGGGCGGTTGCGAACTCGGCGATGTAGCCCTGCTCTTTCAGCACACGGGCGATCTCGACCTTCGTCTTGGATGACGGAAGGGTGATCTGGTCGTGGCCGACGAGCAGTGCGTTGCGAATGCGCGTGAGGAAGTCTGCGATTGGGTCGTTAGTCATATTCGTGTTACCAGCTGGACTTGGTCATGCCGGGGATGTAACCCTGGTGGGCGAGTTCGCGCAGGCAGATACGGCAGATGCCGAACTTGCGGTACACCGAACGCGGACGGCCGCACTTGTTGCAGCGCGTGTACTCGCGGGACGAGTACTTCTGCGGGCGGGACTGCTTTACCTTGAGTGAAGTTTTGGCCATGAGAAGAAGTGCTTTCTGTATTTACGCCGCGACAGCCTCGGGCTGCGACTGCTCGATCTTGCGGAACGGGAAGCCGAATGCGTCGAGCAGAGCCTTGGCCTGCTCGTCATTGGCCGCGGAAGTGGTGATGATCACGTCGAGACCACGCGTCTGGTCGATCTCGTCGTAGTCGATCTCCGGGAAAATGATCTGTTCCTTGATGCCCATCGCGTAGTTGCCGCGCCCGTCGAATGACTTCGGGTTGAGGCCGCGGAAGTCGCGGACACGCGGAATCGCGATTGAGATCAGGCGGTCGAGGAACTCGTACATGCGGGCGTCACGCAGTGTGACGGCGACGCCGACGGGCATGCCGTCGCGCAACTTGTAGGTCGCGATCGACTTGCGCGCACGTCGCACGTTCGGATGCTGACCGGCGATGTCTGCAAGCTGGTTCTGTGCGGCTTCGAGCAGCTTCTTGTCCTGCTTGGCCTCTCCGACACCCATGTTCAGCGTGATCTTTTCGACCCGCGGAACCATCATGATGTTCGGGAGCTCGAGTTGTTCCTTGAGCGCAGGACGGATCTCCTCGAAGTACCTGATCTTGAGGCGAGCCGGCGGTGCGGTCGTGGGAGCTGCTGGGGCGTTTTCTGCGTCTGCGTGCATGTTCAATCGTTCTTGCTGAAGTGGTTGATGAGCTCTAGTCGAGTTTCTGACCGGAGCGGGCTGAACGGCGCGAGCGGGTGCCGTCTTCACGGACAACGCGGACACGGGTGGCCTTGTTGTCCTTCGGGTCGACGAGGGCGACGTTCGAAACGTGGATCGGACCCTCACGTTCGATGATACCGCCTGTCTGAGCAGCTCCCTGGTTTGCGTTGCGCATCTGCGCGACGCGGTTGCTGACCTTCTGGATCATTGCGCCTTCGACGAAGACTTTGTTCTTCTCGTGGTCGACGCGGAGGATCTCGCCGATGTGACCCTTGTCCTTGCCGGCGAGCACGATCACGCGGTCGCCGCGGCGGACCTTCTTGCTGCCGGCATTGCGCTGGTAGCTCTTGAGTTTCTTGGCCATGGTCAGAGCACCTCCGGTGCGAGCGAGATGATCTTCATGAAGTTGCGGTCACGCAGCTCACGGGCAACCGGTCCGAAGATGCGGGTGCCACGCGGGTTGTTCTGCGCGTCGATGATGACTGCAGCGTTCTCGTCGAAGGCGATGTATGTTCCGTCGTCGCGCCCGAACTCTTTCTTCGTGCGCACGACCACTGCCGTCACGACCTCGCCCTTCTTGACGGTGCCGTTGGGTGCAGCCTGCTTGACGGTTGCGGTGATCGTGTCGCCGACTCCTGCGTAGCGACGGCGGCTGCCGCCCTTCACGCGGATGCAGAGGATTTCACGAGCGCCGGTGTTGTCGGCGATCTTCAAGCGGGATTCGTTCTGGATCATCGCGCACGCTCCACAACTTCGACCAGGCGCCAACGCTTGGTCTTGCTCATCGGGCGCGACTCGATCACGCGGACGGTGTCGCCCTCGTTGGCGTCGTTGCGCTCGTCGTGCGCGGTCAGCTTCTTGGTGTGGCGCACGACCTTCTTGTAGACACGGTGTGCTTCCTGGACGTCGATCTCGATCGTGATCGTCTTGTCGGTCTTGCTCGAGACGACCGTTCCCTGCTGAATCCGCTTGGTTCCGGGCTCTTTGACGGTTTTCGCTGTGCCCTCGCGGGGACCGGCGGCCTTGTGCTCTTCACGCTGCTTGGCGCGGTGGGCACGACGCTGCACGGCCTTCTTCTTGCGGTGGACGTCACGCTGCGCGCGGCGCTCTTCAAGGGTGCCGGTGTACTTGGGACGACGGTTCTTGGAAGACTTGGCCCACTTGCGACGCTCTTTCGGAGGCAGGACCTCTTCAGGCTCGGCCGGCTCCGCGTCCGCTTCGACTTCGGTCGAGGCTTCCGCTTCGGGGGTCGCCTCGTCGGCCGGCGTCTCTTCGACGGCCGCTTCCGGGGTTTCTTCTACGTTGTTGTTTTCTTCATCAGCCACGCTGAATCTCACTCTTCACGTCAATCTTGCGCTGGTTGGCGATCGTCAGACCGCGGGCCAGTGCTCTTTTTGCTTCCTTGATCGAAGAGGTGTTCTCGAGCTCGCCCGTCGCGTGACGGAAGCGCAGGTTGAACAACTCCTCGCGGGAATCCTTGATGTAGTGGACGAGCTGGTCGTCCTTCATCTCGGCAATATCTTTGGTTGCGACCTTGGCCATCAGTTCTGCTCCATACCTTCGCGCACGACGAACTTCGACTTCACCGGGAGCTTGGCTGCGGCGAGCGTCATCGCTTCGCGCGCGAGTTCTTCGCTGACGCCGGACATCTCGAACATCACGCGGCCGGGCTTGACCACTGCGACCCAACCGTCGGGCGAACCCTTACCGGAACCCATGCGGGTCTCGGCCGGCTTCTTGGTGGTCGGCTTGTCCGGGAAGATCGTGATCCAGACCTTTCCGCCACGCTTGATGTGACGGGTCATCGCGATACGCGCTGCTTCGATCTGACGGTTGGTGATCCAGCCGCGCTCGATCGTCTTGAGGCCGTACTCGCCGAAGTTGACGGTCGTGCCGCCACGCGAGTTGCCGGCCATGCGACCGCGGTGGTGCTTGCGGTACTTGGTGCGCTTGGGACTAAGCATCTGTCTTCACCTCTGTCGGTGCTGCGGGAGTTTCTGCTGCAGGCGCTGCAGGTGCCGCGGGAGCTGCCGGTGCTGACTGGGGGCGTCCGCCACCCTGGCCACCACTGCCGCCGGGACCACGGCCACCCTGGCCGCCGCGTCCGCCGCCGCCCTGTCCGCCACGACCGCCACCTGGGCCGCCGCGACCGCCGCCGCCCTGTCCGCCACGACCGCCACCTGGGCCGCCGCGTCCGCCGCCGCGACCGCCACCACGACCGTCACGTCCACCGCGTCCGCGGCTGTCGCGGTCGCCGGCAGGTGCCGGTGCGTCGATCTCGGTGAGGTCGGACTCGAAACCCTTGGGCATGATCTCGCCCTTGTTGACCCAGCACTTCACGCCGATCGGTCCGA
>JAEMRJ010000054.1 GCA_016463365.1 Thermoleophilaceae bacterium
CGAGCGGGATCTTGTGGATCGGGCAGGTGTTGCCCTCGGCGATCTCGTGCTCGCCTTTGAAGTCGGCGCACTTGGGGCAGTACCAACCCTCGTACTGGCCTTTGTAGACGTAGCCGTTGTCATAGATCTGTTGCCAGACCTTCTGGACTTCTGCCACGTGCGCCGGGTTGGTCGTGCGGATGAAGAAGTCGTTGGTCACGTCGATGCGCTCGAGCAGCGCTTCAAAGCGCGGGGCGTTGCGGTCGACCAGCTCCTGCGGCGTGGTGCCCTGGGCCTCGGCGGCAATCACCACCGGCTCGCCGTGCTCGTCGGTCCCGGTGACGAAGAAGACGTCTTCGCCGCGCTGGCGCATGTGCCGCGCGAGGATGTCCGCACCGATCGTCGAGTAGGCATGCCCGAGGTGCGGCTCGGCGTTGACGTAGTAGATCGGCGTGGTCACGTAGTAGGACACGCGCCCGATCCTACCTTTGGGCTTTGGTCAGGCCGCGACTGTTACTCGCATTTCACCGATGTTCACCACCGGTGCGTCCTCTGGGGGACTGTCAGGCGCTCCGTCATCTGCGAGATAGAGGGCGATCGATCCTCCGATCGACTCGCTCAACTCATCGAGTGTGAACCCGCTGGCGAAGCATCCAGGCAGTTCGTCGACTGTTGCCCAGTAGGAATTGTCGCTGTCGCGGTGGACTTTGACGGTGTACTTACGCTGGGTCATCGGTGCTCCTTGGGGAGTCCTGCCTGCCGCAGGATCGCGGCGGTCAGGCCTTTTCCGTACTGACTCCCACGGTATCTGCTCGAAGGATCAGGAAGCGCGGTGAAGCGGAATGACCTCGGCATCGTGCGCGCCCTGCTCGGCGTCGATTGAAGGCGGTGAGTCGTGCCTTGCAATCTCACGCGGCTTCCTACGCATCGCCAGCGCGATCAGGCAGACCGCGGCGACGGCGAGCAGAAGGAGCCGGTTCGATCCGCCGCCGGACTGCGCTGCAACTGGGGCCGGCTCGGAGCTGACCGGTTCGACCGGCTCGGCTGCGACGCGGTTCGGCCGCTCGGCTGCCGGCTGCTGCAAGGGGGGAGGGGCCACGCGGCTGACATGCCGGACCGCGTGGCCCTCACGCGCGCGGGCGCCAGCGGAGCTGTCGGCTGTGGTCGGCCGACCGCTTGCCCCATGCCTTGATGCTGACGAGCTGTCTCCAGTTGCTTGCGCGTGAACACTTGAGATGGATCGGGCCTCGCGCCCGGTTGAGGAATCGCGAACTTCCTGCTCTGGCGACTGCTTGGCTGGCGCAACTGACTGGGCCGCGGGGACCGGCGCATCGGCCGCCGGCAATGTCGCTGGAAGTCGCGGCGCACCGAGCAGCGTCATCGGATCGAGGTAGGAGCGGTCCTCGGCGCGCCGCACGCTGAGGTGAAGATGAGGCTCGGCGACAGACCGGCGACCAGTCGTGCCGACCGCACCGAGCAATGCACCCGCCGTGACCGAGTCACCCCGCGCCACCGATCGCGTCGCCAGATGCAGCGCGCTCACCAGGTAGGCCCCGTCGCGCGATCGCAGCGTCACCGTCACGCCCCCGTCCGGCAGCGCCCCTGCGAACGACACACGACCATCGACGATCGCGCGCACCTGCGTGCCTGCCGGCGCGGCGATGTCGAGGCCTCGGTGCTGACCCGCGGCGTAGCGGTCACTGCCGTTCTTGTACGGCGTGATCACTTCGCCGAGCACTGGCCACGGCCACGCACCGGTCCCGCCGTCGGCAGCCGCCGCGCCGTTCGGCGTGGTGAGCGTCAGGAAGACTGCAATGGCGGTCGCGAGCGCGGTGCTCGCCGCTCTCGAGTTTCGAAGACTCGTCGGTTGGGCGCTTCGGATCAACATGACGGCCAACCTAGATCGGATCGGGCTGGCTGTGGGGTCGAAATCCCGACTATTTACAGCGCCGTGGCGAACTTTTTACGCGGCCGTCACAGACCGCGCAAAGTCACGGTTGATAGAGGTCGTTGACGCGCAGGCCGGTCAGTTCGGCGACGACCTTGGCGGCCTCGCGGGCGCGCGCGCCAGATTCGGCAAGCCTTGCCACGGCGGCGCGGCCGTCGGCCAGGCGGCGGTGCTCCAAGGACGCCTCCGCTGCAGCTCCGACGACGATCACAATCTCACCCTTGACCTCGCCTGTGCCGAAGTGCTCGGCGAGCTCGGTGGCTGTCCCACGTGCGACCTCTTCATGGAGTTTGGTCAGCTCACGGCACACGGCGACCTGGCGCTGCGGATCGATCGCCGCAAGCCGGTCAAGCGTCGCGCCCAGTCGTTTCGGCGATTCAAAAGCAACCAGTGTTTCGGCGAGGTTTGCGAACAGATCGTCGATCTCTGACGCCTTGCGCGGAATGAAGCCGGCGAACCGCCAGTGATCGCTCGGCAATCCGGCCGCGACAAGCGCAGCGAGCACGGCGGACGGACCGGGCAGAACTTCAACAGGAAGCCCTGCTGCGATACACGCCTGCACCATCACGTAGCCGGGGTCAGAGACCAGCGGCATGCCGGCGTCAGAGACCAGCGCGACTGTTTCGCCTTCGTCCATCCGCTTGACCAGTTCGCCGGCGCGGCGGCGTTCGTTCTGCTCGTTGTAGGAGATCATCTTCCCGGACACGCCGAAGCGCTCAAGCAGCTTTCCGGTGCGGCGGGTGTCTTCGCAGGCGATCAGATCGGCCTCGCGCAGGGTGGTCAGGGTGCGCAGCGTGACGTCTTCCATGTTTCCGATCGGAGTCGGACAGACGATCAGCCGGCCGGCCATCCTTACGCATCCTCCAGCGGCTCGTCGAGGCACTCGACAAAGGCCATCGCTGCTGCCCCGAGCATCCCGGCTTCCGGACCGAACTTCGCGGGCAGGATCTCGGCGATCTCCTTGTTGGGCGAAAGTCCGTACTTCGCAAGGTGTTCGCGCGCCGGTCCGACCACGAAGTCGCCCGCGCCGGCCGCCGCGCCGCCACCGATGACGATCGCTTCCGGGTTGAAGATGTTGGATATTCCGACAAGTCCGGCGCCGAGGTAGTGCCCGGCCCTGGCCAACACCGCGATACCGCCCTCGTCGCCTTTGTGGGCGAGTTCCGATGCGGTCGCGCCGGTCACCGGTCTTCCCGCAGCCAGTTCCTGGCCGAGCGCCGAGTCCGGGTGCTCCTGCGCGTACTCGTTGGCAAAACGACCCATCGCCGTTCCGGAGGCCATCGTCTCAAGGCAGCCGAAGTTGGGGCAGTTGCCCTGGCACGGCGGACCGTCGGCAAGCACGGTGATGTGTCCGAGCTCGGCTCCGGATCCGCGCGACCCGCGGAAGATCTTGCCGTCGATGATGACCCCGCCGGCCACGCCGGTGCCCAGGCCGATCAGGATCACGTCGCGCTTTCCGCGCCCGGCGCCGAAGCGCTGCTCTGCCAGCGCCGCGACGTTGCCGTCGTTGTCGAGCGCGATCGGCAGCCCGAGTTGCTCGGTCATCAGCTTGCGGATCGGCACATCGGCGATCGGCAGGTTGACCGACACGACCGCCGTGCCGCTGCGCTGATCGATCAGAGAGGGAATGCCCAATCCGACCGCCTCGACCGGCGATTCTTCGCCGTTCTGCGCGCGCAGTTCCTGGACGACCTCAACGATCAGCTTCAGCAGGTCGTCCTCTGTGAGGTCGTGTGAGGGGCGCTGCATCTGGTGGTGGACGGTCAGATCGCCTGACACAACGCCAGCGGCGAGCTTCGTCCCGCCAAGGTCGATCCCGATGACTCTGCGTTCTGCGGCCGGTGGATTCATTAGGCGCATGCTAATCCGGCAGGGGGGCGGCCGGTCAGGCGGAAACAATCTGGCGCGGGGGTTGTTCTATCTCCCTGACCTCCCATGACCGACAAAAAACCCCAGTACAAGACCTATCGCGCCCGGCGTATGCCATGGGACCGCTTTCGCAGGTCGCAGTTCGACAAGCTCGGAAAGGCCCCACCGGCCGAACCCGGCGATCCGCACTTCCCGGCCCCGCCGCCGCCGATCTCGCGCGAAGACGCCCAGCTCCAGCCGGCCCCGCCGCCGCGCCGGGCGCCGCGCCCGCAGAGCTCCGCGCAGCGGCAGCCGAAGAAGCCGCCGCGCGTGAAGGCCCCGCGGGCCTCGACGCGCCGGCCCGTGCTCAAATTCTTCAAGTGGTTCCTGATCTGGGCCGTCAGCTGGCTGCTGATCTCTGGAGTGCTGTTCGTTGTTTCGGCGACGATCCAGCAGTCGAAGGTGAGCGACTCAACCAACGACGCGCTCGGCGGCGGAGGCAATCTGCTGACCAGTCCGGGGAACGTTCTGGTGATGGGTCTCGATGAACGTCCGAAGAACTGGGATGTCGCCCGCAGCCCTGCTCGTACTGACACGCTGATGCTCCTGCGCACAGGCGGGGGCGAGGCCCAGCGCGTCTCGATCCTGCGCGACAGCTACGCCGAGATCCCCGGCTATCTGCCGCAGAAGATCAACGCCGCATACGCGTACGGCGGGGCCCCGCTGACGATCAAGACAGTCGAGAACTTCATGAACGTCGGCGGCGGAAACATGAAGATCAACCACATGATCATCGTCGACTTCGACCACTTCCCGGGGCTGATCGACGCGCTCGGCGGCGTGAAGGTGGAGGTCAGGCAGCGCTGTATCCGCAGCACCTTCGACGGCAAGACCTTCAGGCTCGCGCGCGGAACGCACACGCTCAACGGCGAACAGGCACTGCGCTTTTCGCGCGTGCGCAAGAACGAATGCGACCCGAGCGAGGACGACCGCGACCGCGCGGCGCGTCAGCAGCAGGTGATGTCCTCGATGAAGAACAAGATCTACAACCCGTTGACGTTCGTGCGGCTGCCGTGGATCGCGTGGGCTGCGCCGAAGGCGTTTGTCACCGACATGAGTCCGTTCACGTTGTTGAACTTCATGACGTCGATGACGATCGGATCGAGCCCGAAGACGCACGTTCTCAAACCGTCCGCAGCCGGACCGGGGTCTTCATTGATCATCCCCGAAGGCGAACGCCAGCGCTGGTCCCGCCGGCTCAGCGACTGACCGATCCCACCAGCTGCTTGCTTGCTTGCTGCACACCTGTGGTGTGCAGCAAGATGTAGCGTCGAAGAATGGCTCAGGTATGGGGTTGATTGCTGCACACCACGGGTGTGCAGCAGAACTACGAGCGCAGGTGACCATGATCGCGAAGGATGGTCGCACCGTGATTCGCCGGTGGAAAATTGCTGCACACCGCAGGTGTGCAGCACAACTTCGCTCAACCAAGGGATCCTTCGCATCCAAAATGCTGCTGCGCACCACAGGTGTGCAGCAGCGTTCTTCTGGACTGCGGCGCGGGAGGGGGCTAGTACTGCGGCGGCGCCGGCGGCTGCGGCGGCATCGGGCCCTGAGGGGGCTGCTTGTTGCCCTGGGCCATCAGGAAGAGACCGATGACCAGGCCGATCCCGCCGGCGATCATCAGGATCACGCCGACCACCTGAATTTCAATGCCGGCGAAGGTCTCAGTGACTGCAAACTTGAGGATCGCGCCTACTGCGATCAGGAAAATTGATGCACCGATTGTCATTTGGAGTCGCCCTTCGACTTCTTGGATTCGCTCGAGCTTGCGCTCGCGGCCTCGGACTTGGATTCTGACTTCTTTTCGGATTTCTTGCTTTCCGACCCGGTCTCAGTCTTGGCCGAACTCGAGGATTCTGAAGCATCAGATCCACCGCCTCCTGCCTTCGCGCGGCGGCTGCTGCCGTAGTCCGTGTTGTGAAAGCCCGATCCCTTGAAGTGGATCGCAGGAGCCGAGTAGACGCGCTCGACCGGCTTTCCCGTGTCGGGGTCCTTGGTGAGCGGGTCGTCGGTGAACTTCTGAATCACCTCGAAGGTCGACCCGTCGGCGCGCCTGTATTCATAGATCGGCATGGCGCTTAGGGTAGCTTTACGACCTCCATGGGGGAGCTCCAAACACCGGCAACAGCCGCCACAGACGCGGTGACGATGGACAAAATCGTCGCTCTCTGCAAGCGCCGCGGCTTCATTTTTCAGTCTTCCGAGATCTACGGTGGCCTTGCCAGCACCTACGACTACGGCCACTACGGGGTGCTGCTGAAGAACAATGTCAAGGAAGAATGGCGCCGCTCGGTCGTGCAGGAGCGCGACGATGTCGTGCTGCTCGACGCCGCAATTCTGATGCACCCGAAGACCTGGGAGGCCTCCGGCCACCTCGAGGGATTCTCTGATCCGCTCGTCCAGTGCATGGGCAAGTGCAAGCGCCGCTTCCGCTTTGACCACCTGGTCGAAGAGCTCGAAGCCGAGGGCAAGCCGACCGACAACGTCGTCTGCCCGGTCTGCGGCGGCGAGCTCTCCGAGCCGAAGAACTTCAACCTGATGTTCCAGACCAACATGGGCCCCGTCCAGGACGAGGGTTCAACGATCTACCTGCGCCCCGAGACCGCGCAGGGCATCTTCGTGAACTTCAAGAACGTCATGCAGTTCGCGCGCAAGAAGCTTCCGATGGGCATCGCGCAGATCGGCAAGTCCTTCCGCAACGAGATCACGCCGGGCAACTTCATCTTCCGCACCCGTGAGTTCGAACAGATGGAGATCGAGTACTTCGTGCCGCCGGAGCTCGCCGAGGAGGCGCACAAGCAGTGGATGGACGATCGCCTGAACTGGTACATCAACCTCGGCATCCGACCCGATCACCTGGTGCTGCGCAAGCACGAGGGCGATGAGCTCTCGCACTACAGCTCGGCAACCTCTGATGTCGAGTACTACTTCCCGATGGGCTGGAGCGAGCTTGAGGGCATCGCCAACCGCGGCAACTTTGACCTCACGCAGCACGCCAAGTTCAGCGGCGAGAAGATGGAATACATCGACCCGCAGACCAACGAGCGCTACATCCCGCACGTGATCGAGCCCTCCGCCGGCGCCGACCGCGGCACGCTCGCGTTCATGGTCGATGCCTACGACGAAGAGAACATCGAGGGCCGCGAGCGCGTCGTGATGCGACTGCACCCCAAGCTCGCGCCGGTCAAGGTCGCCGTGCTGCCGCTGGTCAACAAAGAGGGCCAGCCGGAGAAGGCGCGGGCCTTGTATGAAGAACTCCGCGTGGACATGCAGGCCGAGTTCGACACCGGCGGATCGATCGGCAAGCGTTACCGCCGTCAGGACGAGATCGGCACCCCGTGGGGCGTCACGATCGACCATCAGACGATGGAGGACGACACCGTGACACTGCGTGACCGGGACTCGCTTGACCAGTCACGCGTGCCGATCAGCGAGATTCGCGCGGAGCTCAACCGGCGCCTGCTGGCCGACTGGAAGAGCCCGAAGCTCGGTTAGTCGATTACCCAGGGGTTGATCACTCCAAGCCCAGGGATCCCTTCGAAATCTTTGACATTGCGGGTGGCGAGAGTCGCTCCGAACTGCAGACAGCAGGCGGCGATCTCGGCGTCTGCCCGCTCGATCGGTCGACCGATCGAGAAGCGATCCGGGACGAACCGACCGTAGGTCACCGCCGCGTTGGCGGTGAAGTCGAGCGTGCGGTCGTAGAAGTCTTCGACTGCTTCGACGATTCTGTCGTCGAGTTCGTTCTTGCGCCGGCCGTCCGGGAGTTGCATCACGCCTTCCACGAGTTCCGAGAGGGTTGCGGCGGTGATGTAGATGTCTTCGTCGCGCTGACGAAGAATCCAGCTCGCGACGTTCGGATCGGTTTCTGGCGCTGCAAGCTCCGCGACAACGTTTGTGTCGAGGACGATCATGTGTCCACCTTCGACTTCGCGGCGCGCTTGCGAGCCATCTCTGCGTTGTAGGCCGCACGCTCCTGCTCCCATTCGTCGGAAAAGACGACCGGTCGCTTGTCTGGCTCTTTACGTGAGGGGAGTTCAAGTTCGATCCCGCCGAACTCCTTGCCGAGCTCTATGAACGCGACGCCGATGTTCTTGGCACGAGAAGGACGCGCTGTACCGGCATCGATGAGGGCTCGCGCCTCGGCCTCCATCGAGCGGCCGTTGCCAGCGGCCTGCACCCGCAGGCGCTCCTTGACTTCGTCGTCGAGATCTCTGATCGTTATCGCAGCCATAAAATCAATGATAGCAATGATTGCAATCTCGTGTTCAGGCATAATCCGGCGATGAACTCAGATCTGACGCAGCGCATCTCCAGCCTCATGCCCAGGGCAGAGTCCGACCTCGGCGAACTTGTCGCCTTCAGGTCAGTCGCCAACACCGCCGTGGAGCCCGCAGACGAGTGCGAGAAGGCCGCCGAGTGGGTCGCCGTCGCGTTCGCCGCAGCGGGCGCCATAGACGTGACGGCCAACGTCACGCCGGACGGGAGCAAAGCGATCACCGGCAGCTTCAACGGACCGGAGGGCGCCCCGACCGTGCTGCTCTACAGCCATTACGACGTGCAGCCGGGCCTTGACCCCGCACTCTGGGACAGCCCGCCCTTTGAGCTGACCGAACGAGGCGGCCGCTGGTACGGCCGCGGCGCCGCCGACTGCAAGAGCAACACGATCGCGATCCTCACGGCGCTGCGCGCGCTCGGATCCGAAGACGGCGCTGAGCTTCCGGTGAACGTCAAATTCGTCGTCGAGGGCTCCGAGGAGCAGGGCACCGGTGGGCTGGATCAGTTCGCGGAGGCAAACCCCGAGGTGCTCCGCGCCGACGCGATCCTGATCTGCGACACCGGCAACTTCGAGCTCGGCCTGCCGACGCTCACCTCAAGCCTGCGCGGGATCGCCAACGTTGTCGTGAATGTGAAGACGCTCGCAGGCGCGCAGCACTCGGGCGTCTACGGCGGAGCTGCGCCCGACGCGCTGACCGCGCTGATTCACATGCTCGCCGGACTGACCGACGCCAACGGCAACACCACGATCGAAGGTCTTGATTCAGGCCAGGGCTGGGACGGAGTCGAGTATCCGCCGGCGCAGTTCGCGGCCGATGCGGGCGTGCTCGACGGTGTCGGGCTTGCCGGCGACGGTTCGGTGCCCGAGATGGTCTGGGCGCGGCCGGCGGTAACGGTCCTGGGAATCGACGCGCCGTCGGTCGCCGGGGCCGGCAACACGGTCAGCGCCGAGGCCAGCGCGAAGGTCAGCGTGCGGGTGCCGCCGGGGATGAACGGCGCCGAGGCGCGTGACGCGCTGATCAAGCAGCTCAAGTCAACGGCGCCATGGGGAGCAAAGGTCAGCGTCACCAGCGAGGCCGTCGCCGATCCGTTCACCGCAGCCCACGGCGGTCCGGCATTTGAAGCGCTGACGGCAGCGATGAGCGAGAGTCACGCCCGCGACGTGGTGACGCAGGGCCAGGGCGGATCGATCCCCCTCTGCACGCTGCTCCAAGAGCTCTACCCCGAAGCCGAGATCATGCTCCTCGGCACGCAGGAACCGCTCTGCCAGATCCACGCGCCGAACGAATCGGTCGACCCCTCTGAGGTCGAGAGGATCGCGCTGGCGCTGGCGCTGTTTCTTCAGCGGTTCTCGGCGCCCAGCAGGTAGAGCGCAGCGTCGACATCCGCGGCGACGCAGGCGTCATGGTCGCCTTCGGAGTCCTGAAACATCTCCAGGGCCAGACCATTTGCCATTGCGAGCAGCGCTGATGCCGTAGCCAGCGGCGCGTGCCTCGGTTCGATCACGCCTTTTGCCTGCATGTCGGCGATGATCTCGCCGAACTGGGCGCGGGTGCGACGGTTGTACTCGCCGACCTCGGCGCCGATCTCCGGGTGGCGACGAGCCTCGCCCACCAGCTCGAAGGCGAGCAGGTACAGCTCGGGTTCGTGATCGAGGATCATTCGAAGCTGTATCAGCAGGACGTCAACGAGTTCCTGCGCAGAGTTGGCGAAGCTCGCAGCGGTCTGGATGTTCTCGACGAGGCGGTCGGTCTCGCGTCGGATCACCTCGATCAGCAGGCGCTCCTTCGAGCCGAAGTAGTAATGCAGCAGCCCGCGGCTGACTCCGGCTTCTTTGGAGACGTGGTCGAAGGTCGCACCCGCGGCGCCGTACTTGGCCACGCAGCTGCGCATTGCGGCCACTATCCGTGTCGCCTTGTCGCCAGTTAGATCCTGAGCTGACTTTGTCTCTGCGGAAGACACTGCGCTCGCAGTTTACGGACCGCTAGGGCGAAAACGGCGGGTAATGACCGGGAATCACCCGAACGGGCGAGAGATCGCGGATCTTCTGCCACTGCTCGAGCAGCACTTCGCGCCCGGGAAAATCGCTCGGCAGGTCCATATTCTCGAAATACTCGGGCAGGGGGCCGACACAGTCGCTCGCCATCGCGACCAGCCCCTCGTCGGTGTCGACGAGCAGCGTGATCAGACCGTCTGAGTGCCCCGGCGTGAGCATCCAGCGCAGCCCCGGCTCGAGCTCGCCTTCATCGCCGCTGAGCGCGATCACTTCGACCGTCTCCAGGAGTCCGGACCACATTCCCGCATACGGGGCGGCGAGTTCGATCTCATGGACGTATACGCGGCGACCGGGAAACTCCATCAGTCCGCCGACGTGGTCGAAATGCATGTGGGTGAGGATCACGTCCTCGAGGCCCCACGGGTCGACGCCGAGATTTCCGACGGCAGCGCTGTAGGGCGCTCCCTGCATCGGGATGCCCGGGTCGACGACGTAGTTCTTTGCAGCCTTTATCAGGGCGGCGTTGGGGATGACCAGCATCGCGGCGGCCTCGCCTGACTGCTGGATCTCTTTGTAGCGCGCAAATCCAGCCGGAGAATCGGCCTCCGGCTGGAGTTCGGCGGTGCCCGCCCCGACGGCGAAAACCATTCGCCGTTCGGGGAAGAGCAGATCTATCGAGTGCGCCAAAGCGACCCAGCGGCTACGAGGCGCCGTTTGTGCTGGATGCCGAGGCAGTGGTGGTCGAGGTGTACTCGAACTCCTCCTCGGCGCCGAACAGCGTGTCGAGCAGGGCCTTGCGGGCGTCCTCGCTGACCACGATGGCGACGATGCCGCCGATCACGGCGAGCGCAATCACCTTGCGCAGCGGGTGGCGCTTCTTCTTGCCGGCCGCCGTGAGCTCGTCCTTCGTGTCGATCAACGTCTCGGTTGCTTCCTTGAGCTGCTTCTTGATGCCCTTGTCCTGGACCAGCTCGGCGGGGTTGTCAAAGCCCTTGACCTTGGCCTGGTCAAAGGCCGACTTGACCGACTGAAGGGCGGCGACGGCGTTTTCGCGCAGCTCCTTGTCCTCGATGATCTTGTTCAGGTATGGGTTCTCCTTGGCGTGTTCTGCTGCGTCGGAGAGCTTTGCGTTCAATTTCTTGGTCCTGGTGGGTGCCATCTGATGCTCCTTCGAAAATCTCGTTGAAATGCGGATACTAAGTGTTAGGACGTTTCGGGGGCGCCGCCTTGACCAGCTTTCGGGCGGGCGGCTTGCCGTTGGGTGAGGTCTTCTTCTTACCGGAGTTCTGCTTCTTTGTCCGCTTCGCGGGTTCAAGTGCGAGCGCGAGAACTTCGTCGATCGTGCTGACGAACTCGAACTTGACTTTCTTCAACAGCGGCTTGGGAATCTCTTCGACGTCGGTGGCGTTGTCGGCGGGCGCGAGCACCAGCTTCATGCCCAGCTGCTGCGCGGCGAGCGACTTCTCTTTCAGCCCGCCGATCGGCAGCACCTGACCGGTGAGCGTGATTTCGCCGGTCATCGCGACGTCGCTGCGAACGCAACGGCCGGTGATCAGCGACGCGAGTGCGGTCGTCATCGTGACGCCCGCTGACGGACCGTCCTTCGGGACGGCGCCGGCCGGGACGTGGATGTGTATGTCGTGGGTCGCGAACCAGTCGTCGGCGAGTTCGGCGCCGAGTTCCTTGTAGTGGCCCTTGACCCAGGAGAGCGCCGCCTGCGCCGATTCGCGCATCACGTCGCCGAGCTGCCCGGTGATCTGCAGCCCGCCCTTGCCGGGATAGGCAGTGGCCTCGATGAAGAGGACGTCGCCGCCGACCGGGGTCCACGCAAGGCCGGTCGCGACGCCCGGGACCTGCGTACGCCTGGGTGCGTCGGCCTTGATCTTCCTCTGACCGAGCAGCTCTGCGAGCTGCGCGGCGCGCACGGTTCTTTTCGATTTTCTTGTGCCCTCGGCGAACTCGCGCGCGACCTTGCGGCAGACTGCGCCGATCTCACGCTCGAGGTTGCGCACGCCGGCCTCGCGGGTGTAGCCGTCGATGATCTCGGTGAGCGCGTCATCGGCGAAGGCGATCTTGGTCTTGGTCAGTCCGTTGCGTTCGATCTGACGCGGGACCAGGTAGCGCTTGGCGATCTGCAGCTTGTCCTGGGCGGTGTAGCCCGAGAGTTGGATCACCTCCATGCGGTCGCGCAACGGGCCCGGGATCGGTTCGAGCTGGTTGGCCGTGGCGATGAAGGTGACGTTTGAAAGGTCGAAGGGCAGATCCAGATAGTGATCGCGGAACGTGCCGTTCTGCTCGGGGTCGAGCACCTCGAGCATTGCCGAGGACGGATCGCCGCGGAAGTCGGTGCCCATCTTGTCGATCTCGTCGATCATCAGGACGGGGTTGTTTGATCCGGCATCGCGCATCGCGCGGATGATCGTCCCCGGCATCGCGCCGATGTAGGTGCGGCGGTGGCCGCGGATCTCGGCCTCGTCGCGCACTCCGCCCACTGAGATGCGTTCGAACTCGCGGCCCATCGCGCGGGCGACGGAGCGGCCCAACGACGTTTTTCCCACGCCTGGTGGCCCGAGCAGGCAGAGGATCGTGCCGCGCGCTTCGGGGTTGAGTTTGCGCACTGCGAGAAACTCGATCAGTCGTTCCTTGACCTTGTCGATGTCGTAGTGGTCCTGGTCGAGCACCTTGCGGGCATGCTTCAGGTCGAGATTGTCCGCGGTGTGCCTGCTCCAGGGGAGCGAGACGATCCACTCCAGGTATGTGCGGATCACGCCGTACTCGGCGGCGGCGGCAGGCAGTCGCTCGAGTCGCTCGAGTTCGCGGTCGGCAGCCTTGCGGATGTCTTCGGGCAGCTCGGCAGCTTCGAGCTGCTCACGCAGGTCCGCGGCTTCTGCTGCGTCGGGGTCGGACTCGCCGAGTTCGTCCTGGATTGCCTTGAGCTGCTGCCGCAGAAAGAACTCGCGCTGGGACTTGTCGACTTCGTCCTGGACCTGACTCTGGATCTTTGCGCCCATCTCGATCACGTCGGCCTCGCGGGCGAGCAACGAGGTGAGCTTGCGCAGGCGCCTGGTCACGTCGACCTCTTCGAGCAGCTCCTGCTTCTCTTCGGTCTTCAGTCGCAACGAGCCTGCGATCACGTGTACCAGCGCCGACGGGTCGTCGACGTTCGAGACCGCGATCATCAGTTCTTCGGGCAGGTACGGCACGCCTTCGACGATCTGGTTGAACGAGCCCTGCACCGACCGGACGAGCGCCTCGAGTTCCGTTGACTCCTCAAGCTGGTCGGGCAGCTCAGTCACCCGCGCGACAAGGTAAGGAGTGGTGCTCGCGTAGTCGTCGATCCTGATGCGCTGCGACCCCTGGACAAGTACGCGCAGCGTGTCGTCAGGCATCTTCATCATGCGCTGGATCGTGCCGGCGACACCGACTTTGTAGAGCTGTCCGGGGCCCGGGGTTTCGTTTTCAGGATCCGTGCTCGCGACCATCGCGATCATGCGGTTTCCGGCGAGCACGTCGTTGACCAGCTCGACCGAACGGTCCTGGCCGATCGCCAGCGGGGTGAGCGTGTCCGGGAAAGTGACGGTCTCCCGCAACGGCAGCACGGGCAGCACGTCGGGCAGGCTCGAGCCACCGAACTCGACCTGGACGGGATCTCCTGAAGAGATGATTTCGATGATGCTGTCGTCGGCCATCAGGACTCGCCACCAGCTCGACTGGGCTTTTTGATCGGGGTGAGCGAGATCTTCTCGGGCTCGGCGAGCGGAAGCTCGATGCGCAGGAGGCCGTCCTCGTAGGTTGCGGTCGCGGATTCGGCAACGACATCGGCGCCCAGCTCGATCACGCGCCGGAATCGCCCGTGCTCGATCTCGATCTGTTGGTACAGGCGGTTGGTCTGCTCGCCGTGCGAACGTTCGCCACCGATCACCAGACGGCGGCCCTGGATCTCCAGGGCAACGTCCTCGATGGAAATACCGGCAAGGTCTGCTGTGACGATGGCTTTTGGCGGATCGCCGCAGTAGTACACGTCGACCTTCGGCGAAAATCCGCGGCGTTTGTTGCTTGCAACTCCGACGCGCTCCCAGCTGTGCCCGAAAAGCTCGTCGAGCT
>JAEMRJ010000171.1 GCA_016463365.1 Thermoleophilaceae bacterium
CCGAATACACGACCTAAGGAGCGCTCTTTTGCCACGCGACGTATCCACACTTCTTGAGGCGCTCCCTTACATCCGTCAGTTTCACGGTCAGACGATCGTCATCAAATACGGCGGCGCGGCGATGGTCGAGGACTCTCTACGCGAGAGCTTCGCGCGGGACGTCGTGTTGCTGAAGTACGTCGGCATGCACCCGGTGATCGTCCACGGCGGTGGAAACGAGATCAGCGAACACATGGACAAGCTCGGGCTTGACGTCGAGTTCGTCGAAGGCCTGCGCGTGACCAACCAGGACACGGTCGACGTGGCCAAGATGGTCCTGATCGGCAAGGTCAACAAGGACATCGTTCAGCGCATCAATCGCCACGGGCAACTCGCGGTAGGGATTTCGGGCGATGACGGCGGGATGTTCCGCGTCAGCAAAACGATGCCCAACGGCAATGACGTTGGATTTGTTGGCAAGGTGGACCACGTGAACACCGGCCTGCTTGATCACATCCGCGACGACTACATCTCGGTGATTGCGCCCGTAGGAACTGACCGCGAGGGCCAGGACTACAACATCAACGCCGACGAAGCCGCCGGCGCAGTCGCGCACGCGCTCGGCGCGAGCAAGACGATCTTCCTGACCGATGTCGCGGGCTGGCTGAAAGACCCCGCGGATCCGTCGTCGCTGATCTCGCAGACCACGACCGACGAGGTCGAGAAGGCGCTGCCGTCGATCGACGGCGGCATGAAGCCCAAGCTCCAGGCCTGCGTCGACGCAATCCGCGGCGGCGGCAGCTCAGCGAGCATCGTCGACGGCCGCGAGCCGCACTCAATCCTTCTGGAGCTCTTCACCGACGAGGGCTTCGGCACCCAGATCACTCCTCCGCGCTGATGGAGCTGCCCGGGATCTACGGCGAGGCCTCTGCCCAGACGGGCAACTACGCGCGTTACGACGTGGAGTTCGTGCGCGGCTCTGGCGTTCATCTGTACGACGCTGAGGGCAACGAGTACCTGGACTTCTTGTGTGGTCTTGGCGTGACCAGCCTCGGTCACTGCCACCCGGCAATCGTCGAGGCGATCGAGCGCCAGTCGCGCGAGCTGATTCACGCCTCGAATCTCTTTTGGACCCCGCCGGCCGAGGAGCTGGCGCGGGCGCTGACTGAGCGCAGCTTTGCATCGAACGCGTTCTTCTGTAACTCCGGCGCCGAGGCGAACGAGGCGGCGATCAAACTGGCCCGGGCGCACGCGTCCGGGAGTGGCAGCCCGGCCCGGGCGATCGTCGTGCTCGAGCGCGCCTTCCACGGGCGCACGATGGGCGCGCTGTCTGCAACGCCGCAAGAAGACAAGCAGGCTCCCTTCACGCCGCTGGTCCACGGATTCAAGACCGTCCCGAACGATGACGCGGCCGCGATGACCGCCGCGATCGATGAGCACACCTGCGCCGTGATGATCGAGCCGGTGCAGGGGGAGGGCGGCGTGTTCGCGATCCCCGACGAGGTGCTGGTTGCCGCGCGGGAAGGCTGCGACGCCGTCGGCGCGCTGCTGATCTTTGATGAGGTGCAGTGCGGACTTGGGCGAACTGGATCGCTGTTTGCCTACGAGCAGACGCCGGTTGTGCCGGACGTGATGACGCTTGCCAAGGCGCTTGGTGGGGGATTGCCGATCGGGGCGATGCTGGCGGCCGAGCATTGTTCTGGCGCCCTTCAGCCGGGGTACCACGGGTCCACGTTTGGCGGGAATCCCGTGGCGTGCGCTGCTGCGGTGGTTGCGTTTGAGCTGCTCTCTGATCCCGAGCTTCAGGCGAGTGCGAACGAGCTTGGCGCGTATCTGGCTGAGAGGCTTTCCAACTACGGAACGGTGCAGGGGCGCGGTCTCATGTTCGGGGTGGAACTCGCTGACGAGGTTGATGCCAAGCAGATCGTCCTTGACCTGTTGACCGAACACCATGTGATCGCAAATGCGACTGGGCCGACCACGCTTCGAAGTCTTCCGCCGCTTGTCGCATCGACAGAGGACGCCGACCGATTCCTCGACGCGCTCGCCGCGGTCCATGGCTGAATGTCATCGATAAAAGCACGCAATTTGCGTCGTAGTTTGTGCCGTTTGGCTCACTGCCTTGGCACCCGGTGCCAAGGCAGTGTTGCATTCGATACAAGCGCATCGAACCCGGCTGTCGCCCCCGGCACCAACTAATCTCCGCCCCGATCCAACCAAAGGTTTTCCCAATGAACGAAGCATCCCCAATCGACATCGTCACCACCTCCTACGAGGCCCGCCCCGAGGACGTCAAGCGCGTTCTCCTCCTCTACTCAGGTGGCCTCGACACCTCCGTGATGCTGCACTGGATCCAGGTCCAGTACAACGCCGAGGTCTACGCCCTCTGCGTCAACCTCGGTCAGCCCAAAGAAGACTTCGATGTCGTCATCGGCAAGGCATTCGACCTCGGCGCCAAAGAGTGCGACGTGGTCGACGCACGAGTCGAATTCGCCGAAGACTTCGTCCTCCCGGCGATCAAGGCCAACGCCCTCTACGGCGGCGGCTACCCGCTCTTCACCGCGCTCGGCCGTCCGCTGATCGCGAAGCTCGCCGTCGAGTACGCCCGCAAGTACAACTGCGACACGATCGCCCACGGCTGCACCGGCAAGGGCAACGACCAGGTCCGCATCGAAGGCACCGTTGCCACGCTTGCGCCGGAACTGAAGACGATCGCACCCGTGCGCAACTGGCAGATGGGTCGCGAGGAAGAGATTGAGTACTGCCGCGAGCACAACATCAAGATCGCCGGCGGCACCGAGGCTGCGCCGTATTCGATCGACGACAACATGTGGGGTCGCTCATCCGAGGGCAAGGACATCGAGGACCTCAGCACAGCGCCCGAGGACGACGTCTTCCAGCTGGTCACGCGCCCAGAGCTTGCGCCTGACGAGTCCGTTGAAGTTGCGATCACCTTCGAGAAGGGTCGACCCGTCGCGCTCGACGGCGAGACGATGGATCTCGTCCCGCTGATCGAGAAGGTCGCCGAACTCGGCTGTGCGCACGGCGTCGGAATCGTCGATCACATCGAGGACCGCATCGTCGGCCTGAAGGTGCGCGACATCTACGAAGTGCCTGCGGCCACGATCCTCCTGACTGCCCATAAAGAGCTCGAGAAGCTCGTCTGCACCTCGCACCAGAACCAGTTCAAAGCGCAGCTCGACAACCAGTGGGCGTACCTCGCCTACGCCGGTCTCTGGTGGGAGCCGCTGCGCGAAGACCTCGACGCCTACATGGAAAGCGTCAACGAGCAGGTCACCGGAACGATCACCGTCAAGCTCTTCAAGGGCAGCGCCACGGTCGTCAAGCGCACCTCACCGAACGCCGTTTACGACCAGGAGCTGGCCGGATTTTCCGAGTCAGGTGGCCTCTTCAGTCAGCAGGCGAGTCCCGGATTCATCGAACTCTGGACTCTTCAGAGCCGGATGGCATACCAAGTTAGAAGCAGGAAAAACGGCTCCTGAGCACGAAATAAGCGGTAAATCCGGCTTTTTACTCAAGTCCGGACCTTTTCCGCCGACAGGCATGTGTAGTATCTCGAACTTCTAGAACGACAAACAGCAGCCTAATCGCG
>JAEMRJ010000055.1 GCA_016463365.1 Thermoleophilaceae bacterium
GCGCATCGTGGTGGCGGACAAGCGTTCCCCCCGCGACGGTCGCGTGATCGAGAACATCGGCACCTACAACCCGCAGACCGACCCCTCAACTGTCACGTTGAAGCAGGACCGCGTCGAACACTGGATCGCCCAGGGCGCACGCCCGAGCGACACGGTGCTCAAGCTGATGAAGACCCAGAGCCTCGACGCCAGCGGGCGAGCTGTCGCTGACAGCGCCGCGGCCGTCAAGTAGTCCCGGTTCGCCGTGAGCGACGAAGCAACTTCTGCTCCGACCGAAACCGAGGGTTCTCAGATGGAGGACCTGCTCGAGAACCTGGTCAAGGGTCTCGTCGACAAGCCTGAAGAGGTCTCAGTCGAAGGATTCGACGAATCAGACGGTTCCGTCACGCTTGAGCTGCGCGTCGCCGAGGACGAGGCCGGCAAGGTCATCGGTCGCGGCGGACGCACGATCAACGCGTTGCGCCAGGTCGTTCGTGCGCACCAGGAAGCCCGCGGCCGCAAGGTCGTCGTCGACCTCGTCGACTAGTCGGTACACCGCTTCTTTATGGATCCGCAGGACCGCATCCAGATCGGAGTGGTCGGCAAGCCGCACGGAGTGCGCGGCGGTTTTTACATGGACGGATCGGTCGATTCGCCGGCACTGACTGCCGGGCTGAAGTTGCAGATCGGCTCCGCAAGTTTCGTTCTCGCTTCACGCGGAGGCACCGACAAGCGCCCGCTCCTGACCCTGGAAGAGGTGAGCAGCAAGGAAGCGATCGCCGAGTTGCGCGGCGAGGCCGTGTTCGCGGCGCGCGGCGATCTGACGCCGCTGAGCGAGGGGGAGTGGTTTGCGGACGACCTGATCGGCCTTGCCGTCGTGGACGGGGCCGGCCGCGCAATCGGGCAAGTCACGCGCATGAGCAACCTGCCGTCCGCCGACGTGCTCGAGGTGGCGGCTGACGGTGGAGGCCAACTGCTGATTCCGATGATCCGGGACGCGATCGTTTCGATCGAACCCGCGGGAGCCGGCGTGACGGTGAATTCTGACTTCCTGGGTCTGGGCTGATCGATCGTGAAGATTGACGTGGTGACACTTTTCCCCGAGTGGTTCGGCTGGTTCCGCGAGCAGCGGCACATGAAAAACCTCGACGACGCCGGGCATTCGTTCGAAACTGTGGACCTGCGCGCGACCACGCCGATCTCGAACAACCGCGTGGATGACACACCCTACGGCGGCGGCGCCGGCATGGTGATCAGGGTGGATGTCGTCGAAGCGGCCCTCCGCGCCCGCTACTCGGTCGATCCGGTCGAGTTGGGCCAGCAGCGTCGCGTCGTCGTGCTCTCGCCGACCGGGCGCAGGCTCGATGACGCGATGACCGAAGAGCTCGCCGCCGGCCCGGACATGACGATTCTCTGCGGGCGGTACGAGGGGTTTGATCAGCGGGTCCACGATCACTTTGCAACCGATGTGATCTCGATCGGCGACTACGTGCTCTCTGGCGGAGAGCTCGCCGCGATGGTGCTGGTCGACGCCGTCACACGCAAGCTGCCCGAGGCGCACGGCGATCGGCGCAGCGCGCAAGAAGAGTCCTTCAGCGCCGAGCTCGACGGCGCGCCCGAGTACCCGCACTACACCAGGCCAGAGGAGTACCGCGGCTGGAAGGTGCCCGATGTTCTGCTTTCAGGACACCACGGCGAGATCGAGCGCTGGCGCCGCCAGCAGAGCGAACTTCGCCGCGCCGCGTTGCAAGCGGCACGAGAGCGGCCAGAAGACGCCGATTAGCTACCATTGACCCCGCGCGAAGCCGTCTTCTGGCTGGCGCGCCGCAGCACGGGCATCGCTCGTGCCATTTTTTTGCAGCGGTCCCGGTCCAGAGCGGGATTCCGCGGTATGAAGTCTTCTCTCACGAACAGGTAATCCCATGAGCACGATTATTGAAAAGCTTGAAAAGGCCCAGATCCGGCCCGTTCCGAACTTCGACCCGGGTGACCGCGTGCGCGTTCACTTTCAGGTTGTCGAAGGATCCCGCCGTCGTACACAGGTCTTTGAGGGTGTTGTGATCAAGCGTCAGGGAAGCGGTGCGCGTGAGACCTTCACCGTCCGCAAGCAGTCCTTCGGTGTGGGCGTGGAGCGCACGTTCCCGGTGCACTCGACAAAGATCGAGAAGATCGAGATCGCCGCCCGCGGTGAAGTGCGCCGCGCCAAGCTCTACTACTTGCGTGACCGCGTCGGTAAGCGTGCGCGTGTTCGTGAACGCGCCTGGACTCCGGCCGAGCAGCAGCGACTCGCCGCAGAATCATCCGGTGCATTTGACGCCGAGGGTGCCCAGGAAGAGGCCGAACTTGTAGCCCCTGAGGTCGAAGAGACCGAGGCAGCCGAGTCCCAGGTCGTCGAGGCCGAGGCAACCGAGACAGACACGCCAGAGGCCGACAGCAGTCCGTCTGAGGACGCCCCGTCTGAGGACGCCCCCGCTGAAGAAGCTCCCGCAGACGACGCCCCGGCCGAAACGGCCACGGCGGACGACGCCGACAAGAGTTAGCTCGGGCACAGCGCCCACCCATGCCTGACTCCGCGGAACCCTCGACGCACGTCGACGATCGCGGGGGCGACGGATCGGACCAGAGTGGCAGCGAATCGCTGATCGAACTGGTCGTGATCGTTGCGGTGGCGGTTGGTCTGGCGCTCTTGATCCAAGCGTTCGTTGTCAAGCCGTACCGCATCCCGAGCCGTTCAATGGTTCCAGCGCTCGAAGTCGGCCAGCGCGTCCTGGTGAACCGGATCGAAGGACGATTCGGCACTCCGGACCGTGGCGATGTTGTTGTGTTTCGGCCCCCTGCGGGTGCCGGCGACAACACCTGTGGCGTGAAGGACGGCCAGGAGTACCTGCCGGGAAAGGTCTACGTCTCGGGCGATGACGGCGCCCTCGCCGAGCGCATGGCGTGCCCGCTCGGAACAGCGGGGAAGTACGAAGAGACCTACATAAAACGTGTCGTGGGGATGCCCGGGGATCGCCTGAAGATCATCCGCGGCCACGTCTACATCGACGGCAGGCAGCTCAGCGAGCCATACGTCAATCCGGCCGGCAGCTGCGACGTGCCGGACGCGGTCTCCAGCGACTGCACCTACTCGCTTGAGATCACGGTTCCGCCGGACAGCTTCTTCATGATGGGTGACAACCGGGACGCCAGTGACGACAGCCGCTACTGGGGACCAGTCCCGAAAGCGAACGTCATCGGTCCTGCCTTCATGACTTATTGGCCGCCCAGGCGCATCGGGCTGCTTTAGTTCCCGCGACCTCGACCCTTTTTCGATGAACAATCCAGCCAACCCAGAGCCAGTCGTCGAGACGGGCGAAAAGAAGAAGCAACTCAACCCGGTCGCAGAGACTGTGGTGATCGTCGCCGCTGCCCTGGTGTTTGCTTTCTTGATCCAGTGGCTGCTGATCAAGCCTTACAAAATCCCCAGCCCTTCGATGGTTCCGACCCTCGAGACCGGACAGCGCGTTCTGGTGAACCGCATCGAAGGTCGGTTTGGCACGCCCGAGCGTGGGGACGTCGTGGTCTTTCATCCGCCGCCCGGCGCGGATGAGCAGCGTTGCGGCATCGAGAACGGCCAGACTTTCGGTCCGCCTCCCGGCGACATCTACCTGGGCGTGCCCGACATTCAGGATCTTCCCACGGCCGACAATCTCTCGTTCATGGCCTGCCCGGTTGCCAACGAAGGGATGCAGAGCCAGGCCTACATCAAGCGCGTCGTCGGGATGCCCGGCGACAAGTTCAAGATCATCAAGGGCCACGCCTACGTGAACGGAAAAATGCTCGATGAGCCCTACATCAACATGGTCCAGAGCTGCGATGACCCTGCAAACTTCACGCTTTCCTGCACTTTCTCCCGGGAGTTCACGATCCAGCCCGGGATGTACTTCATGATGGGCGACAATCGCAACAACAGCGACGACAGCCGCTTCTGGGGCCCGATCCCCAAGGAGAACATGGTCGGCGAAGCCTTTGCCACCTACTGGCCGCCCAGTCGCATCGGCGGCCTGTAAAAACCTCTGCCGCCGATACCGCGGTTAGCTTGAACAGGCAATGGCCAGTTCTGCGTTACTTGAGTTTGACCGCGCGCGCGGAACGCGTGTTGCCGGTGCCGACGAGGCGGGCCGCGGTTGTCTGGCCGGCCCGATCGTCGCGGCAGGCGTTGCTTTTGACTACGAGCGGATGAGTAGCGAAGACCTCTCAACGCTGGCCGCCCTGAACGACTCGAAGAAGCTCTCGGCCGATCGCCGTGAACTGCTCTTCGGCGAGATCACACGGATCGCGTCCGCGGTGGCACTGATTTCGCGTTCGGCGACCTACATCGACATGATGGGTCTTCATCGGACAAATCTGCACTGTCTGGGCTCGGCGCTTTCGCGGGTCAATGCGGTGGACACGGCTTTGCTCAGCGACGGTTACATGCCGTTCGGGCTCGATGACCCGTGTGAAGCAGTGGTCAAGGGCGATGCAACGAGCGCGGCGATCGCCGCGGCTTCGATCATTGCCAAGGTCTCTCGCGACCGCTTCATGAACCAGATCGCTGCGCAGTACCCGCAGTACGGCTTTGACCAGCACGTCGGATATGCCACTCCGGTGCACCGTGAGGCAATTGTGGAGTTCGGCCCGACCGCGATCCACAGACGCTCTTTTGCGTCGACTGCTTATGAGCAGTTCCAGCTGGTCGCCTGACGCTGTAGAACTGGTTGTCAGAAGGCATCCTCCAGGTGCTCAATTGCGAGTACCTCGTGTTGTCGCGAGAGCGTGACGGCGAATGCGTCAAACCGGAAGCTGCTTATCTGCCTGTCGAACGGAGCTGCAAGTCTGCGCAGCTCGTCGCTGATCCATCGACGAGCGAGGCTACGAATCTGATCCTGCTTGCGTCGATCTATTGATTCGAATGGCGAGAAGGGGGTGGTTCCGTTCGCGCCGCGCGCGACGAGTGTCTTCACCTCGGCGAACACGAGGGTGCTGCCGTCGACTGCGATCAGGTCCAGTTCGCCTTCACGCCAGCGGACGTTGTGGTCGATGATCTGCCAGCTGAGCCGGGTCGCGTGCTCGCGAACCGCATGTTCGCCGACGGCACCGACTGTTGAGCGTCGATCGGGTTTTGCCTTCTGATCCACACCGCGATCATGCACCGATCGGTGTTGCAGTTCAAGACCTGATTGATCCGAATCAGCACCGGTTTTCAAACAATTCAGGCCGCGCGCGAATCTTGTGAAAGTCGTCGCGAAGTTGGTCGAATTCGGTCTTGAACCGTTACGCGACACCGGGCATTCTCTTCGGCATGCTCGCCAAGGCCACGACATATGCAATCAACGGGGTCTCCGCTCGGCAGGTGACTGTCGAGGTGGACATCCGCAGCGGTCTACCGGCCTTTTCGATGGTGGGGCTCCCCGATGCGGCGGTGCGAGAGTCGCGCGAACGCGTTCGCGCAGCGCTGCTCAATGAGGGATTCGAATTCCCGCAACGGCGCATCACCGTGAACCTTGCCCCCGCAGAGCTGCAGAAGGCAGGTCCTTCTTTTGATCTGGCGATTGCGTTCGCGATGCTTGCCGCGAGCGGTCAGCTCGAGCCCGAGTTGTTCGGTCGCGCGGCTCTGATCGGGGAACTGTCGCTGGACGGTGCCGTCCAGCCCGTGCGCGGCGCGCTGGCAGTCGCCGAAGCGGCCAGCAGGGATCAGATCGCCACCCTGGTCGTTCCGCGCGCAAACGCGCGTGAGGCAGCTTTGATCGCGCGCGAGCCGGTGGCCCCTGTCCGTCGACTGTCGGACCTTCTCGACGTCGGCGATGGAATCTGGGAGCCGATCCCAGAAGACCCTGTACCCGTGGTCGATTCGACGGTCGGTCCTGATCTGAAGGATCTGCGCGGACATGAGTTCAGCCAGCGTGCTCTGGAGATCGCTGCCGCTGGCGGTCACCATGTCCTCTTCAAGGGGCCTCCCGGCTGCGGTAAGACGATGCTCGCCCGGCGTCTGCCCTCGATCCTCCCGCCGATGTCTCGTCGCGAGGCGATCGAGGTGACCCGCATGCAGAGCATCGCCGGAAATCTGCGCATCGACGGTCTGGCCGTTCAGCGTCCGTTCCGCGCACCACACCACACCATCAGTGCGTCAGGGCTCACTGGCGGCGGGCCTTCTCCGATGCCGGGTGAGGTCACGCTCGCCAGCAACGGCGTCCTGTTTCTCGATGAGTTGGCCGAATTCTCGACCCGGACGCTTGAGTCGCTGCGTGAGCCGCTCGAGGCCGGCTCGATCGCCGTCACGCGCGGCCAGCGCACACACGTCTATCCCGCGCGGTTCATGCTCGTCGCGGCTACCAACCCGTGTCCGTGCGGCGCGGGCGGAAACACTTGTCGCTGCAGCGCGGTCGAGGTCGCGCGCTACGACCGCCGCCTGTCGGGCCCGCTGCTCGACCGGTTTGACATGCATTGCCGCGTCGAGCGGCCCACGCCTGCCGAGGTGGAAGCCGGTCCGGTGACCGAGTCGGCGCCGGTGAGAGAACGCGTCGAGAGGGCCCGCGCACGACAGGCAGCGCGCTTCGACGGCACCGAGATTCACTGCAACGGACAGCTTGACGGCGCCGAGTCACGCCGGATGCTCAAACCGCCCGACGCCGTGATCGACCTGCTCAACGAGGCCTATCGTCGCAAGTCGCTCTCGCTACGCGGCTACGACCGCTCGCTGCGCGTCGCGCGCACGATCGCAGATCTCGACGATCGCGATGACGTGACCGAGGGCGACATGGCCGAGGCGCTCTCATTCCGGGCGATCGAGCTTGGCGGCGGATCATGAGCGCCTGCCATGCCTGCTTACGAGCATCGATACTGCGAAGCGAAAGTCTCACGCTCGTCGAGCGGGGTTCGTCGGGAACGGCGAGCGCCGCGAGGCTGCTGCGCATGGACCCGGAGGCCATGCTCGAAGAAGTCCGGCGTGAGCACCCCGAAATTGGCGATTCACTCACCCGGTCCACGGATGAGATCCTGCACGAGGCTGTTGGCCTGGATGACTTCTGGACGGTCTGCAGGCACGAACCCGAATATCCCCCGCGGCTACAGCAGTTCCAGAGCGCTTCAGACGTGCCCGCGGTCATCTACGGGGTCGGTCGCAAGGAGCTCTTCAACGAGTTGAGTCTCGACAACGGCCTCGCGATCGTCGGCGCCCGACGGGCCTCTGCGTATGGGCGAGAAGTCGCGTACTCGCTCGCCAACGATGCGGCAGCAGCAGGGTTGATCGTCGTGAGCGGCATGGCGCTCGGCGTGGACGGCGCGGCGCATCGCGGGGCGCTCCAAGCAGGCGGCAGAACGATCGCCGTGCTGGCCGGCGGAGCGGAAACTGCCTACCCGAGATCGCATGCGCTGCTCCATGAGCAGATCCGTTCCGCCGGTTGCGTCGTGTCTGAGAATCCCCCGGGCTCGCGGGCCCAGCGATGGGCGTTCGTGGCGCGCAACCGCGTGATCGCCGCCATGGCGAGCATGACGATCTTCGTCGAGGGAGCCGCGGACTCAGGGGCGAAATACACGGTGGAGTTCGCTGACGAGCTCGGCACGAGAATTGGCGCGGTGCCGGGTCCGATCACTGGGCCGCTGAGCGTCGGCCCGAACAATCTGCTCTCTGAAGAGGGCGTCCAGACGGTTCGCGGAATCGCGGATGTTCTTGGTGAGTTGGCAGTCGATCTGAATCCGCCGCGACTTCCCGGCTTCGATGACGGGGGCGGAGACGACTTCGCGAAGGAGATTCTCGCCCTGGTCGGCGCAGGCGATCGCACACCGCGTGAGCTTGCGCAGTCGTTGCCCGATCGTGGCCCGCGTGAGATTTCTCGCGCACTCGGTCAGCTCGAGTTGCTCGGGATGATCGCCCGGGAACCCTCCGGCGAGTACGTGCGCCGTAGCTGACTCGGACTAACATCGCCCGCTATGACCTCTGACTACGACATCCGCCAGAACAGCCGCGAACTGCTCGACGGCCCGGACCGTGCCGCCGCCCGTGCATACCTGAAGGGCATCGGCTTCGATGACGAAGCGCTGGGCAAGCCGATCATCGGAGTGGCCAACACATGGACCGAGACGATGCCTTGCAACTTTCACCTTCGCGCTGTCTCTGCAGCGATCAAGGAGGGCATCCGCGCAGCAGGCGCCACGCCGATGGAGTTCAACACCGTCTCGATCTCTGACGGAATCACGATGGGCCACGAGGGGATGCGCACTTCACTCGTGAGTCGTGAGGTGATCGCTGACAGCATCGAGCTCGTCAGTCGCGGACACGCCTTCGACGCTGTGATCGCGATCTCCGGGTGCGACAAGACCATCCCCGGAACGGTCATGGCTCTGGCGCGCCTGAACCTCCCGTCCGTGATGCTCTACGGCGGGTCAATTCTTCCGGGCAGTCTCCACGATGAGGACATTTCGATCCAGGACGTCTTCGAGGCCGTCGGTGCCCATGCCGCCGGAACGATCACCGATGCTGAGCTGCTGGAGATCGAGAACAACGCATCACCGGGTGCCGGCGCCTGCGGGGGTCAGTTCACCGCCAACACGATGGCGATGGCCTTCGAGGTCATGGGGATCTCCCCAGCTGGCAGTGCGATGGTTCCGGCTGAGGCCGGCGCACGCAAACAGGTCGCCGAAGATGCCGGTCGCCTGGTCGTCGATGTGCTCAGGCGCGGCCTGCGGGCGCGCGACGTGATCACGAAGGAGTCGATCCAGAACGCGATTGCCGCCGTCTGCATGAGCGGCGGCTCGACCAACGCCGTGCTGCATCTGCTTGCGCTTGCCTACGAGGCCGAGATCGACCTGAAGATCGAAGAGTTTGACGTGATCAGCGCAAAGACGCCGCTGACTGCCGACCTCAAACCCGGCGGCAAGTATCTGGCCAAAGATTTCTGGGAGGCCGGGGGAGTCCCCGTCGTCGCCAACCGCCTGCTCGAAGCAGGCCTGCTCAACGAGTCGGCCATTCGCGTTGAGGGCGACACAGTCGCCGACTACGCCGGGCGCGCGGTCGAGACCGAGGGCCAGCAGGTGGTGCGCCCACTCTCCGATCCGCTCAAGCCAACTGGCGGCATCGCAATCCTCAAGGGCAATCTCGCCCCAGAGGGCTGCGTGGTCAAGCTTGCCGGCCACGAGCGGGTCTTCGCTGAAGGTCCCGCGCGGGTTTTCGAGAACGAAAAGGACTGCTTCGCGGCGGTCGAGGCCAGCGACATCAAGCCCGGCGACATCGTCGTGATCCGCAACGAGGGGCCTTCAGGCGGCCCCGGCATGCGTGAGATGCTCCAGGTCACGGCGGCGTTGATCGGCGAAGGCCTTGGCGACTCGGTCGCCCTGCTCACCGACGGACGCTTCTCGGGAGCAACGCATGGCTTCATGGCCGGTCACGTCGCGCCCGAGGCTGCCAAGGGTGGGCCGATCGCGGCAGTTCAGGAGGGCGACACAATCGTGATCGACGTCGCCAAGCGCGAGCTGAACGTGTTGCTCTCTGACGAAACGATTGCTCAGCGAATCGCTGACTACAAATCGCCGCCGCCGCTCTATACGAGCGGCGTGCTGGGCAAGTACTCCAGGCACGTGACCAGCGCCTCGCAGGGAGCGGTCACCAACTGAGCGTCACGCAGTAAGAAACTGACTCGCGGTGCGGTCGAACCACTCAGGGTGCTCGACCATCGCGAGGTGGCCGGTGTCACGCAGCAGAATCCGTTCGGCGTGCGGCATCTGTTCACCGAAGTGCAGAACGTCACCCGAGGTGATCACTCCGTCACGGCGGCCCCAGACAAAGAGCACGGGTTGTTTTATCTCGCCGAGTCGGTCGCGAAAGTCGTGCGCGAGAATTGCGCGCAGGGCTGGGGCGAAGCCCGGACTGCTCGACCCGCCAAGCAGCTCATAAACAATCTCGCTCGACAGTCTGTCGGGGTGGGCGACGATCCCGCGCAGGGCTGGTGCGCGCAGTTTCGGCCGCCGCACGATCAGATCCCGGTTGGCGTTGACGCGCCCGAAGACAGCTCCCGCGATGCCTGCGAACTGCCCAACGATCGGCGGTACCGAGTTTGTCGACCAGCCCGCCGGCGAGACAAGCACCAGCCGGTCGACGCGCGACGGATGGTCGAGCGCCAGCTGAATTGAAGTCATCCCGCCCATCGAGTTTCCGATCACGAACGCGGATGCGACCTCAAGGTGATCAAGCAGTCCCGCAATGCAGTCCGCATACCCGGGAATCGAGATCGCCTCGGCCGGCATCTCAGATTCGCCAAATCCGGGCAGGTCCAGCGCGACCACGTGAAAGTGCTCAGACAGGCCGATCACGTTGGCCAACCAGTTCTGCCAGCGGCCGCCGAGGCCGTGAACGAGCATCACGGTGGGCTTGGTGGCGTCGCCGTAGTCGAGGTAATTCACACCGCGGCCGCCGACCATCGCTCTCCGGAGATGCTGCGACCAGTCGACCTTCAGCCACTGGGCCGGGCCGGTCGGGCCGTAGGTCGGCAGACCGATCGTGAGCTCGTCGCGCGGATCGATTGCAGTGCCGACGGCCATCAGCGATGCAGCTAGGCCGCGTAGCCCCAGCGCTCGAGCACTGGGATTTCGTGAATCTGCGGCGGCTGAAGGTGGTCCCACAGGATTCCGTTGTCGCGGGGGTATTCGCCCTCGACCTCGATCACTGCGCGCGGAGTGGCGAGCAGGTCGACTGGAATGTCGTGAGCGGTCACGAGCAGGTTTTCGCGAAGAATCTGGATCGGGTGCACCGTCGTGCACACGGGCACGTTGCTGTCGACCTTGCCGGTCTCGTAGAGCAGCGCATACTCGAGGTCGGAGAATCCGGAGCCCTTGCCGATCCGGGCGCCCTTGAGGTTGACCGCCACCGCACCGGTGAGCACCAGGTCGAGCTTTGGAACCTGTTCGAGGTCCAGAACTTCACCGTGCTTCAGGGCCCCCTTGATCGTGGCGGACTCGCGAATCTGGTCCTTTGTCAGCTTCTTCGGGTCGAGCAGGCGGAAAGGGTGTTCTTCGCGCAGCCGCGGAACAGCCATGACCAGCGCCTTGCCCGATTCCAGTGCCAACCTGCGCACGTGGGTCTGGGGTGAATCGGGATTGACCTTCAGCACTTCCGCATCCTGCCAGTAGTGGTGCCGCGTCAGCCGCTCGGCGGCCATCTTCGCACCCGCAAAATTGGGAATTCGTCCTTCGGCGCCGGGAAACCGCGAAACACCTTGGTGATCCATCGCACGCCAGACATCGTTTCTCACATCTTCCTTGGAACGCATCGGGGAGAATCTAGTTGCTGATCCGGCGAACTGCCGATGTACGTAAATTAAGTGTTGCAATTATCCGCCCGTGAAACCCGACTCGCTCGCGCGATTGTCGAACATATGAAGAGATGAGCAAGAATCGTTGGATCATGATCGCGGCCGGTGCCGTGCTTCTGCTTGTGCTGGGTGCTTTCGCATTCACAAAGACGCAGGAGGACAAGATCGCCCAGGGTGTCTCGATCGGCGGCATCGATGTTTCGGGACTCTCTCGTGAGCAGGCCGTCGCGAAACTCGAAACTCAGATCCAGGACGTCGTCCAGACTCCGCTCGTGGTGATCTACCGGGGCGAGCGGCGCACGCTCAAACCGGCGAAGTCGAAGGTTGGTGTTGACGTGCCCGGGATGGTCAATCAGGCCGTTGCCCAGAGCAACGACGGATTCTTCATCGCGAACGCCGCCAGGACCGTGGCCGGATCGGACCGCAACATCGCGATCCCGACCGAGATCAGCTATTCCAAGCCGGCTGTCCGCCGGTTCGTTCGCAGCGTGCACAAGAGCTTCGACCGGGCGCCCAAGGACGCCACGGTCACCTACTCGGCGACAAGCATCGGCGAGGTCGATGCGAAACCCGGCGTCGCGGTTCGCTCAGCAGCGCTGACCGACGCGATTGTGCAGCGACTCGAAAACCCCACCGAGCCGCGCATCGTGCGCGCGCCGATGAAGACGACCAGAGCCAAGATCACAAAGTCTCAGCTTGCGAAGAAGTACCCGACGATCGTGCTCGTCGACCGCGCCGGTTTCAAGCTCCGCCTTTACAAGAAACTCAAGCTTGCGAAGACCTACAAGATCGCGGTCGGCGCAGCCGGCAACGACACCCCGACAGGCCTCTACACGATCAACGATCGTCAGGTCAACCCGACCTGGAACGTCCCCAACAGCGAATGGGCGGGGGACCTCGCCGGAAAGACAATTCCTCCCGGGCCGGGCAACCCTCTGATCGCGCGCTGGCTCGGCATCTACAACGGTGTCGGAATTCACGGAACTCCGGACATCGGCTCGCTCGGTTCCGCTGCTTCTCACGGCTGCATCCGCATGGATCCGACGGACGTGATCGCCCTGTATCCGCTGGTGCCGATGGGCACGCCGGTGTACATCGCATGACACTGGTCGTCGACGCTCCGGCCGTTTCAGACGCCTGGGAGTTTGACCTTGACCGCTTTGACCTCGCCCTGCGCCGCCGCGGGCTCGCGGATGCGACGCGCAAGGCGTACGGGTCGGACATCACCCAACTTGCCGTCTGGGCCACGCAGCGCGAGCTGGACGCGACGCAGCTCGACCTGAAGGCGCTGCGTCGCTTCGCGCAGCAGATCAGCTCCGAGGGAATCGCAGCGTCGAGTCTCGCCCGAAAGCTGGCGAGCGTCCGCGCCTTTTACGCAATGTTGCTCGAGCGCGGCGAAGTTTCCCAGAACGTCGCCGAGCTGATCACCAGCCCCAGACAGCCGCGTGACCTGCCCCGCGTGCTGAACGCTGGCGAGATCGTCCGGCTGCTCGAAGGCATTCCCACGTCGACGCCGCTTCAGCAGCGCGACAGCGCGATGTTCGAGCTGACCTACGCATGCGGACTGCGGGCGGGCGAGTTGATCCAACTCAGCCTCGCGTCCGTAGATCTTGACGAGGAACAGGTACGCGTGGAAGGGAAGGGTGGCCGCACTCGCATTGTGCCCGTAGGTGAGCACGCGGCGCGATCTTTGAGGCGCTATCTGGACCGTGGTCGGCCCCGGCTTCTAGGAGCCGGATCCGATCGGCAGACCACGTGCCTGTTCCTCACCAAGTCTGGCCACGGCCTACAGCCGAGCGACGTCAGGCGTCGCCTCGAGATCTGCCTGCGCGACGCCGGCGTCGCGGCCGGAATCTCGCCGCACAGCCTGCGGCACAGCTTTGCAACGCACCTGCTCAACGGCGGTGCGGATTTGCGTTCCGTGCAGGAACTTTTGGGTCACCGTTCAATATCAGCCACACAGATTTACACTCGGGTAGAGTCTGCTCGACTGCGCGTGCAATACGGAAATGCACACCCGCGAGCTTGAACGATCTTTATGAGCACTGAGGCACAGAGCCAACCAGCAAAGCCCGCGCGTTCGGGCCGCAGTCGCCGAATCGGCGGCGAGTTCGGCGATGTCGAACTCCGCGACCTCTGGAAGAAGTACAAGGCCGACGGCGATCGACACGCAAGAGAGCGCCTTGTCCTTGCCTACTCGCCGCTGGTCAAGTACGTCGCAGGCAAGATGGGTTCTGGCCTGCCGAGCTACGTTGACGACGCAGATCTGATCTCTTACGGCCTGACCGGTCTGATCAGCGCGATCGAGCGCTTCGAGCCGTCCCGTGAGATCAAGTTCGAGACCTACGCGATGAGTCGCATCAAAGGCTCGATCATCGACGAACTGCGCTCGATGGACTGGGTGCCGCGCTCGGTGCGCATGCGCGCTCGTGAGTTTGAGCGCGCAAACGCCAAGCTTGAACACAAGTACCACCGCGCCCCGACCGACCAGGAGCTCGCAGACGAGCTGGGCGTCACGCCGGAAGAGCTGCAGCAGCACATCCAGCAGATCTCAAACAGCGCCGTCATCGCGCTCGACGAGCTCTGGTCGGTGTCTGATTCTTCTGGCGGTCAGGTCTCGCTGCTCGACACGATCGAAGACCCGCAGGCGGCCGACCCCGAACGTTCGTTTGACGCCGTCAATGTCAAGGAGCAGATCGCAGAGGCGATCAGCCGTCTGCCCGAGCGCGAGAAGCTCGTCGTCGCGCTCTACTACTACGAGAACCTCACCCTTCG
>JAEMRJ010000056.1 GCA_016463365.1 Thermoleophilaceae bacterium
CTGTTGCTTCGAGGGTGGTGGACATCTTTGGGTGGTTCTCCTTCAGGAGTTGCTTGTTTGGGTTGCGTTCAGAAGTTGCTGATGCTTTTGCTGTTCGAATGACAGCCAGTCGTCCGCAGGGATTTCCTGCGGCTTCTCGGCGGTCTGATCGAGCCATTCGTTGACAGCGCGATCGGTTTCGGGCTCATCGCGCAGGCGCTGGACGAATCCCACGTCTGCGATCTCGAGCTTGTTGCCTTTCAGCAACTCACGCAACGTGCGAAGTCGCTGTAGTTCCCCGGGCCCGTAGAGCCTGTAGCCGCCTGCTGAGCGCGGCGGCTCGACAAGCCCGACGCTTTCGATGTACCGCAGCATGCGCGGCGACCAGCCGCTGGTCTCAGCGGCTTCGTTGATCGTCAGGGCGTCGGTCGGCAGTGCTTCGCCGGACGGACTGGCCGTAGGGCTGTCGGTGGCTGGGGGAGCCATCGGGAGAACCTTACCATAGTCGTGTGAAGGTTTGCGTTACGCCGCGCGGTTGCGCTCATAGAAGTCGAGGATGAAGTCTCGATGCTCGATCCAGAGCTGAACGCCCTGGTCTTCCCCGACCTCGCGGTTTCTTGCGATCATTCGCTCGCAGCGCGCGAGCTCTTCGTCGCGCTCCGTCTGCGTCATCGGGCCCCGGTTGTCCCAGTGGTCGCGCGCCATCTGCCCGCTCGAAATGTAGGTGAGCATTTCACGTACAACTGCCATGCGATCGTTCATGATTTCAGTCTAACTCCCATGCGGTAGCCGCGTCCAGACCGAATGCGGTCCCCATGAGGAAGCCGAGTTCAAACGCGGACGCGGTCAGTTCGGTGAGTTCGCCGCCCTCAAACCGCGCAACCATGCGCGAAGCCACTGCAAGCGAGACCGTGTCGAGATACGCCACAAGCTCGTGGTCCTCCAGCAGCGACGTCTCGATCTGCCCAGCTCTTCGTCGCAGGTCCGCCGCCAGGTCGCCTGTGGTTTCGAAGCTCCGAAGGTGGTTCAGTACGCGTTCGTGGTCGATCGACCGAACGTACTCGACCACTCCGTCCAACTCGGTCGCAAGTCAGAAGTATTTACATCGGTGTCGCAGAACTGGTCTGCAATCGTCACAAACTACGCAGCAATGTCAATCATCCGCTGAATCGGGATACGCGCCTTCTCGGCGATTGCCGGGTCCACGTCCACGATGTACTTGTCATCGCGCAGGGCGTCGCGCAGCCGTTCGAGCGTGATCGTCTTCATGAAGCCGCAGACCGCGCCCTCGCTGGCGGGCACGAATTCGCGGTCGGGCGCGGCCAGGCGCAGCGGGTGGAAGATGCCCTCTTCGGTCGCGACGATGAACTTCTTGGCCTTGCTCCTCTTGACGTGCTCGATCATGCCGCCGGTCGAGAGGATGAACGTGCGCTCGGGGTCGATGTCGCCGCAGGCGAGGTACTCCATCGCGCTGGTCGAGCAGCCGCACTCCGGGTGGATCATCAGGTCGGCGTCGGGGCTCTCGTCGAGCATCTTCTGCAGATCTGCCGGGCGGATGCCGGCGTGCACGTGGCACTCCCCCATCCAGACCTTCATCGGACGCTTTGTCATCTTCTCGACGTAGCTGCCGAGGAACATGTCCGGGCCGAACAAGATTTCTTCGCCCTCGGGAATCGCGTTGACAACGTTGACGGCGTTTGAGCTGGTCACGCAGTAGTCGGTCTCGGCTTTGACCTCGGCGGTCGTGTTGACGTACATCACGACTTTCGCGCCCGGGTTCTGATCCTTCCAATCGCGTAGCTGCTGCGCGGTGATGCCGTCGGCGAGCGAACAGCCTGCGCGGGTGTCGGGGATCAGCACGGTCTTTTCGGGGCTGAGCACCTTCGCCGTCTCGGCCATGAAGTGAACCCCGCAGAACACGATGCGCTCGGCGTCTGTCTTTGACGCCTCGATCGAAAGACCGAGCGAATCGCCGGTGTAGTGGGCGACGTCCTGGACCTCTGGCACCTGGTAGTTGTGGGCGAGGATCACGGCGTCCTTCGCGCGGGCGAGTTCGCGGACTTCTTCACTCAACTCAGCGATCTGCTCGGCGCTGGGCGGCTCGGGCAGTGGCGGGGGCGCCACCGGGAGCATGAATGCTTCGGCCTTCTGGGGCTGCGTGACTGTCGGGGGTGGTGTCATGCCAATCCGATCGATATGTTCCGCCGCGAGATGCTGATCACGCTCGCCGGCTGGAATGTGCTTGCCTGCAGATTGTATAGCGGGCGCGGGCGATCAGTCGTCGATAATCATCGACAGATCCAGCGCGGGCGCGCCGTGCGTGATCGATCCCATCGATATGAAGTCAACGCCGGTCTCTGCCGCGCCACGCACGTTCTCGAGCCGGTAGCCGCCGGAAGCCTCGAGCTTTGCGTGGCCGTCCACCTGCTTCACCGCTGCGCGCAGCTGATCGTTGTCCATGTTGTCGAGCAGCAGGTGGTTGGCGCCGGCAGCAAGCGCTTCGTCGATCTCGGCCGTGTTTCGGACCTCGACCTCCAGCGGCAGATCTGAACCCTCGCGGCAGCGGCTGATTGCAGCGGTGATCCCGCCGGCCGCGGCGATGTGGTTCTCCTTGATCAGGATTGCGTCGTAGAGGCCCTGGCGGTGGTTGGTCGCTCCTCCGGCAGCAACCGCAGCCTTCTCAAGGGCGCGCATGCCCGGCGTGGTCTTGCGCGTGTCGAGAATCTGGGCACCCGTGCCCTCGATCGCCCGAACCGCATTGGCGGCGGCCGTCGCAACGCCGGAAAGGTGGATCAGAAAGTTCAGCGCCACGCGCTCGCCGGTGAGCAGCGCCGCAGCCTGACCGGAGATCGACGCGATCTCTCCCCCGTCGCTCCAGACGCCTTCCTGCTGGACGCGGGCGTACTCAGTCGTGGGATCGACTTCGCGAAAGACGTGCTCGGCGACGTCGTGACCGAAGATCACGCCCGGTTGCTTCTGGCGGATCGTGGCGTGGGTCGGGGCGATCAGGTCAACGGTCAGCGCAGTGGTCACGTCACCACTGCCGACGTCTTCTGCGATCGCGAGCGCGACCAGCTGGGCGTAGTCCTGGCTACTCATTGACACTGCCGGCGCGCTCGCTCGGGCGACCTGCTGCGCGGCGCGAAAGCTCGGCGTGCACGAAACCGTCGAGGTCGCCGTCGAGCACGCGCTGCACGTCGCCCACCTCATAGTTGGTGCGGTGATCTTTGACCATTGAATACGGGTGCATCACGTAACTGCGGATCTGCGAGCCGAAGTTGACGTCGATCACGTCGCCCTTTTCTGCCGCCATCTCGGCGGCGCGCTTCTCTTCTTCGAGCGCGACGATCCGCGCGCGAAGCATCTTCATGGCCGTGTTCTTGTTCGCGCCCTGCGATCGCTCGTCCTGACACTGGACGACGATTCCGGTCGGCATGTGGGTGATGCGTACGGCGCTGTCAGTCTTGTTGACGTGCTGGCCACCTGCACCAGAGGCGCGATAGGTGTCGATCTGCAGGTCCGAGTCGTCGATTTCGACTTCGACGTTGTCGTCGACCAGCGGAGCAACCTCTACGCCGGCAAACGAGGTCTGCCTGCGGTGCGCGCTGTCGAACGGGCTCTGGCGCACCAGGCGGTGCACGCCGCGCTCAGCGCCGAAGAGCCCATAGGCGTTTTCGCCGTGAACCAGGAACGTGGCCCGCGTGATGCCGGCCTCCTGACCGGCGGCGACTTCCTTCAGTTCGACTTTGAAACCGCGGTTCTCGGCCCAACGGGTCTGCATGCGCAGCACCATCTCGGCCCAGTCCTGCGCGTCGGTGCCGCCGGCGCCGTCCTGGATTGTCACCACGGCGTCACCGGAGTCGTACTCGCCGGTGAACAGGCGGGCTTCTTCAAGGACCGACATGCGCTTCTCGAGATCTGCGAGCTGTTCCTCCAACTCATCGCCCATCGATTCGTCTTCGAGCGCCATCTCGGCGAGGGAGCTGAGGTCCTCGACCTCTGAAGACACGGCGTCGAACTCCTCGAGCTTGCGATTGCCGCGGGCGTACTCGGCGTTGACCTTGGCGGCGGTCTCCTGGTCGTCCCAGAAGCCTTCGGCGCCCATCATCGCTTCGAGCTCTTCGACCCTTGCGGCGACGGTCGGACGGTCGAGCGCGTCTGAAAGCAGGTTCAGCTGCTTTTTGATCGCCGCGATCCGTTGACCGAGTTCGTGTTCGTCAAGCGCCATTCATTGCGAAGGCTATCGGCGACGTCCACGCCGCCTCGTAGTCTCTCGCCATGGGAACTGGTGTTCGTATACCTGAGCGCGTGGCCGCCGTCAGCGTGGGCGTGCTCTGGGGCAAGAAGCACCGCGATCCGCAGCCGGAGCTGCTGCCAGTCACGCAGATCGGATTGGCGATCATCGAGCGCAGCAAGATCGTGGATCGCCAGCTGATCGGATCGGCCGAACTGCTGCGATCGGGCGAGCGGCTCGCAGAGCTGGACGTGCCACTCGTGGCTTTCAATGCGTTGCACTTCGACTGGCTGGCGCTGGGGGCATTGGTTGACGTTTCGCCGCTGATTCCGCGCACGATCGACATCCACAGCGCGCTCTACCCCTGCGTCGCAGAGATCGTCGATGCCGAAGGTGTCTCCGGATTTCCGCTGCGCGGCGACTACGGTGTGCTCAATCCGTATCGCCTCGCAGAGACGAACCTCGGGCACGTGCCCGGCGCAGCAGACGACGCGCTCGGCGACGCCGAGCTTGCCGCCGAGTTCTGGCTGCACCTGATCGAACATGAACGTGCCGTGGTTGCCGGTCGCACCCATACGTTGTCGGACGAATCGCTGGCTCTTCTGCGCGCCGAGCGGCCGGCGTTTCTAGACGAGGCAAGTTGGCGCGCCGAGCTCGCAAAGCGTCCAGAGCCCAGGGCAGTGCGTCGCAGGACGCGGCATCAAGTGACCTTCCCGCGCATCGATCAGCGCTACCCGTGAGTGTTGTGGCAACGTCGTAGCGCTTTTGTTGCGCTTGTAGCGCTGATTTAGCGCTCCACGCGTTATGATCTGTAAGTGGCCACTATCCAAATTCGAAATCTCCCTGAAGAAACCGTGCGTGCGCTGAAGGTGCGCGCGGCCAGGTCCGGGAAGTCGCTGCAGGTGTACATGCGCGACTTCCTGATTGCCGAAAGCGAGAAGCCCACGGTTGCCGAACTGATGGAGCGACTCCGTGCGGACCACGATGTGACCGCCCCAGACCTCCCGCTGGAAGAGACGCTCCGCGGTATCGACGAGGGCTGGGAATGAAGGTCGTCGACGCATCCGTGATCGTCGACGCCTTCTCCAAAGTCGGACCCAAGGGCTATCGGGCGACATACGTGCTTGAAGACGGTGATCTCTTTGCGCCCGCGCATGTAGACATCGAGGCGCTCTCGGGGTGGCGACGTCAGGTCTCAAACAATCACATGTCCCAAGCGTCCGCGACGCGGGCAATCAACGCCTTGAGCGAGCTCAGAATTCATCGTGTACCGCACGAGCCACTGCTTGGTCGTATCTGGGAACTGCGAGAAAACGTGACCGCCCAGGACGCTGCCTACGTTGCGATCGCCGAGTTGCTCGATGCCCCGCTGGTCACAACCGATGCAAAGCTGGCGCGAGCAACCGGCCCACGCTGCGAGTTTCAGCTGATCGAGTAGCCGGGCGCCCGCGCAAGGCTCCGCTGTTCGATCGCGTCTGCCGCAGCAGCGGCTCCGCCAGTCCGTTCATACGCCTCGGCGATCCGATTCGCGCCGTCACCAAGTTCGATTGCTTCGAGCACCTTTGCCCGCAGCCTCGCCGCCGAGAGCCGGGCCGACGGCAGCCGCGTGCCTGCCCCCGAGACCTCAACGCGCCGCGCAACTTCGAGCTGATCGCGGCCGAAAGGAACGGCGCAGACGGGAACGCCATGCGCGAGCGCCTTCTGCGTCGCCCCCATTCCGCCGTGTGTGACGGCGCAGGCCGCGCGTTCAAGCAGTCTGCTGTGCGGGACGAACTGCTCAACTCTGCCGTTGGTCGGAACCTCGAAGCTGGCGGCGTCGCCAGCCGGTGCCGTGGCGATGACCTCATAAGGAAGGTCGGACAGCGCCTCAAACGCTGCTTCGATCAACTTCCCGTCGTCCTGAAATTCCGAGGATGTGGTGACAAGTACGACTGGTCGCTCCAGCTCATCGAGCCACTGCGGCGTGGCGACATCGGGCTCCCACGCGCACGGCCCGACCATGACAAAGCTCTCCGGCCAGTCGCTGCGGGGGTAGTCGAACGGCTCTGCCGTCATGTAGAGCATCAAGGGCGGAGCCAGCATCAAATCGTCTGCGCGGCCGATCTCCTGCAGCCCCTTCCCGGCGCGCAGCTCGTTGATGCCCGGAAGCCACGCCTTCTCGACAGCGCCGAAGATCAGCGGCCGGGCAAGACGATCGCGGACTCGGCCTGCAACTCCTTGCGCCGGCGCGAACCCGGGGCCGAACGGCGGGGCGTCGTCAGAGCTCAGCATTGTCGGATACGGGCAGAACGCTGCCCATGGTTTCCCGCGGGCCTCTGCGGCAGTGGTCGCGCCCCAGCAGTTGAAGTCGATGATCAGGGCGTCGGGATCATGGTCCTCGATCGCCCGCTCGATGTCTGGCCCGTCCAGGTGAGCGCGACGCGTGAAGACGTCGGCAACTCTCGACAACGCAGCGCGCGAGCCTTTCGCGCCGTAGTCATCGTGCTCGATCGCTTCGATCTGCGGATCGATCGGCGCGGCGTCGATTCCAAGGTCGCAGGCCAGCTGGACCTCTGAAGCGAGGGTGCGCAACGAGACCTCGTGCCCGCGGTCGACGAGCTCGAGAAGGATTGGCATCGACGGGTAGAGGTGACCGCGCGCGGGCGAGGTGTAGGCGAGTATTCGTGCCATCAGTGCGTCCTCTGACCGGTCAGCGGCGCGAGCAGCTCAACCAGCGCAAGCTCGGTCTGCGCGCGGCTGAGCTTCGCGTCACGGCGCAGCAGTTTCCAGGTGTACACGTCGCAGATCGCGACAAGCTGGGCCGCGCGGCGCGTTCGCTCGGCGCCCTTCAAACCGGCAAGAGCCGGTGCGAAGACCCGGGCACACCAGTCGCGGTGATCGACCCTCCCCTGCTCGACGAGTTCGCCCAGCCGCGGGGTATGAGCTTCTTCGGCGAGCAGCCTGATCACCTGATCCCCGTAGCGCTCATAGTGATCGAGCAGCACCGACACCGCGCCGGGAACATCGCCGACCGGCGCAGTCGCTCGCTGGTCGACGATGCGGCCGCGGCCGCGCTCGGCCGCCGCGTCGATCAGGCCGTCCCGGCCGCCAAACCTGCGGATCACCGTCTGCACGGAAACCTCGGCCCGCGCGGCGACCGCGTCGAGCGAGACCTGATCAAGCGGCAGCTCCCAGAAGAGTTCTTCGGCAGCGTCAAGAATCCGTTCGCCCGTGGCAGCCGTCGCGTCGGCGCGCGAGCGCATTTCGTACGATCGAGTCCCGGTATTCATGTTAGTCAGACTAACACGAATTACGGCGTCGTGCGGTGCGGGCTATTTGCCGTGGCAGTTCTTGAACTTCTTGCCCGATCCACACCAGCAGTTCTGGTTGCGGCTCATCGGGTTACCGTCGGGGTCGTAGCCGGCCGGAGCCGCCTTCCCGCCACCGGCGGTTGAAGTTGTACGCACCGGACGTGGGATGACGCCGGGCGCTGAGTCGGCTGCCGACCCGCCGTCGAGCTCGGCTTCGGCCATGTTTGCGGCGACTGCCGCGCCCACGCCGTACTCGGGGCCGTCGCTTGACGTGTAACTGAACTGCTGCGTGTTGGTGCTCTTGGTCTGCTCGAGCTGTTGCAGCGCGCGCTCACGTGCGCCTTCGTCAGACAGCTCGTAGTGGTAGATCACGCGTGTGAACTCATCCCAGATCGAGTCCATCAGCTCGCCGAACATCGTGAAGCCTTCGTTCTTGTAGGCGATGATCGGCTGCATCTCGGCGAAACCGCGCAGGTGGATGCCCTCGCGCAGGTAGTCCATGTCGTTGAGGTGCTCGCGCCAGCGCTCGTCGATGATCTCGAGCAGGACGTGACGTTCGAGGTCGCGCAGCAGCTCGGGGCTGAGCTCCTCTTCCTTTTCCTCGTAGGCCTCGACGGCCTCCTCGGTGATCGTGTCCACGAGGTCGTGGCGCTCCATGCCCATGACGTTGATGTCCTCGGGACCGAAGGAGATCGGGAAGATCTGGTCGATCTGGGAGAAGAGCTCGACGATGTCCCAGTGCTCAGGGGCGTCGCCCTGGGTGTAGTCGGCGACGAGTCGCTCGATCACACCGTGGAGACTCTCGCGGGCCTGGTCGGACATGTCGGCGCCTTCGAGAATGCGGTCGCGGAACTCGTAGATGACTTCGCGCTGCTGGTTCATGACGTCGTCGTACTCGAGCACGCGCTTACGCGAGAGATAGTTCTGCTCTTCGACCTTCTTCTGGGCCCCTTCGATCTGTTTGGAGAGGATCCCCGCTTCGATCGGCTCTTCGTTGCCCTCGTCGTCAACCCCGCCAAGGCGGTCGAGAATCTTGTAGATGCGGTCGCCCGCGAACAGGCGCACCAGGTCGTCCTCTGCCGAGAGGAAGAACCGGGTCTCGCCCGGGTCGCCCTGACGACCAGAACGTCCGCGCAGCTGGTTGTCGATGCGGCGGGATTCGTGGCGCTCGGTGCCGCAGACGTACAGCCCGCCGGCGGCCATCGCCTTTTCGCGCTCCTGCTCGACCTGTGCGTCAAGCGCTGGCATGATCTCGGCGAGCGCTGCCGCGTATTCCTCGGTGTCGGGATCGAGTTTGCGCTTGCGCAGCTCCATGTGGGCCTGCTCCTCGGCGTTGCCGCCGAGCTTGATGTCGACACCACGGCCGGCCATGTTGGTTGCGATCGTGACCGCGCCGGGGCGGCCGGCGAGGGCGATCGTCTCGGCTTCGCGCTCGGCGTATTCGGGCTTGGCGTTGAGCACCTCGTGCGGGATGCCGTTCTTCTTCAGGCTGCGTGAAAGGGTTTCGGAGGTCTCGACGGCGATCGTGCCCACCAGAATCGGCTGGCCGGCCTCGTGTCGGGCGAGGATCTCGCGTTCGATCGCAGACCACTTGCCCGCTTTGGTCTTGTAGATCTGATCGTTCTTGTCGAATCGGACCATCTCGCGGTTGGTCGGGATCTCGACGACCTGGAGTTCGTAGATCTTCATGAACTCGGTGGCTTCGGTCAGCGCGGTACCGGTCATTCCGGCAAGCTTTTCGTAGCGGCGGAAGAAGTTCTGGTAGGTCACTGTGGCGACCGTCTGGTTCTCTTCCTGGATCGCGACGTTCTCTTTGGCTTCGACCGCCTGGTGCAGGCCCTCGCTCCAACGGCGCCCCTCGAGGATGCGGCCGGTGAACTCGTCGATGATCTTGACCTCGCCGTCAATCACTGCGTAGTCGATGTCGCGCTTGTAGAGCGCCTCGGACTTCAGCGCCTGAAGCAGGTGGTTGACCAGCGTGCCGGTCTCGGCGAGGTAGAGGTTCTCGATCCCGAGGAATTTCTCGGCTTTTGCGACGCCCAGTTCTGTGATCGAGACTGTCTTGTACTTCTCGTCGGCCTCGTAATCGAAGTCGGCCACCCAGACCCGGTCCTTGGCGGAAATCTCTTTGGGCTTCTCGCCCTGGACCATCTGGCGTGCGAGCTTGGCGAACTGCTTGTAGTAGTCAGCGGCCTGCTCAGGCTGGCCGCTGATGATCAGCGGCGTGCGCGCCTCGTCGATCAGGATGTTGTCGACTTCGTCGACGATCGCGTACTGCTGGCCGCGGGAGACCTTTTCTTCTTTGCTGTGCGCGATGTTGTCGCGCAGGTAGTCAAATCCGAACTCGCTGTTTGTTCCGTAGGTGATGTCGGCCTCGTAGGCGGCGCGCTTGTAGTCCCAGTCGTACTCGTCGCTCTGAAGAATGCCGATCGACAGACCGAGCATCTCGTAGATCGGCGCCATCCACTCGGCGTCGCGCTTGGCGAGGTAGTCGTTGACCGTCACGACGTGAACGCCCTTGCGGCTGAGCGCGTTGAGCGCGACCGGCAGGGTTGCCGTCAGGGTCTTTCCTTCGCCGGTCTTCATCTCGGCGATGTCGCCGTGGTGAAGCACCATGCCGCCGATCAGCTGAACGTCGAAGTGGCGCATGCCCAGCGTCCGTTTGCTTGCCTCGCGGGTCAGCGCGAAGCAGTGCGGGAGCAGAGCATCGATGTCTTCGCCGTTGTCTGCGCGCTCGCGCAGCTCGGCGAACTCAGTCGCGAGTTCTTCGTCCTCGAGCAGCTCCATCTCTGGCTCGAAAGCGTTGATGATTTCGACTTGCTTCTCGAACTTCTTGAATTTTTTGCCTTCTCCGATACGGAGGGCGCGGTCGATGAGCGACATAGGGGCTTACTTTACCCCTAGCTGGCGGTGCTCCTGCCCGGCAGGGCCCGGCACAACTAAGCCTTTATTTTCGTCTTCTTGACGATCGTGGAGGCGTTGCCGGAAGTGTCGGTCACCGTTGAGGTGAGAGTCGCGCTTCGCGAGGTCTTCTTCGGCAGCCCTTTGAGGGCCTTTCTGCCTGACTTGGTGAACTTCAGGTATACGGTGGTGGTGCCGATGACCACGGGCCTGGTCGCATTGGCGAGCGTGATCGTCCTGGGCTTCTTCTTCGACTTCGTCGAGGCCAGCGGGAGCGTCAGGGAAAGCTTTGCCGAGCCGACTTCAGTGCTGCTGAGGCTGACCTTGAACCCCTTCTTGAAGGCCTTGATCAACGACTTGCGCTTGAGCTTGCCCGCGAGCCTGAATGACTGGGTCGGTGCCACAAGATCGCCCGGCGTGATCTCGAAGTAGTAATCGATCGTGTGATCAGGATCTTCAAACAACCCCGTCACGACGTCGTCGGGACGAACGTCCATTGCCGCGTAGCGCGACTGGGGAGCTGCGAAATCGAGAAGCTTCACGCCTGCCGGAACATTCAATGCGGAGCGCGCGTTCTGTGTCGCGCACACGTAGGTGCGGCAGAAGTACGCGGTGATCAGCCCTGCAGCGGGAGTATTGATCGCCACCTTGTCGACTGCCGCATCGAACACGCCCGACACCGGCGGCAACGTCATTGAGCTGGAGGGGCTCGGAGCTGTTTTCGGACGGTAGATGTCCACGATGTCGCCCGGAAGCGGCTTGGTGGCGAATTCGGTTGAGCCGTAGGTGGTGTCCTGGGAGGCGTCGGCCAGGATCGTTGCACCGCGACGAAGCACGATTCGGACACTCTGCGACACGCTGGTCAGCAGGTGATCGACCCCGACCTCGTACGGAGTCGGATCGGCTGCGCCGCCGGGTGAGTACGGCGCGTCGGAGATCGCATCGACACGGACGCAGGGAGTCTCACCGGGCGAGTGCCTGACCAGCTCGATGTAATCGCCGCTGGTGTTGAAATTCGTGAGCGAAGCGGTCTCGCCGGGAAGGATTCTTGAATACGGCATGCTGAAGGCTCCGGCACCGAAAGTCTGGGTGACGGTTGGCAGGCCACAGCGATAGTCGCCGCGCACGTTGCCGCTCCAGCCGGCAGGCACCGTCCCTGTGATGGCCGTCGCGCCGGTGACCACGCTCAGACCTGTGTTCGGGATCGTGAAGCTTTCAGTGGGCGCGACACTCGAGCCGGGCTGACGAACAGAGACCGTGTCTCCGGGCGCGAAGCCCGTGAGATGGCTCGAGAAATAGTTGCTCGCACCGGCCGCCAGCACGCCTGTGTCAAGTCGTACCGAGCCTGAGGGCGCCGTCACGACAATTCGGCGTGTATCGGCAAAAGACAGCCCGGAGATCGCGACGTTGCCACCGGGAGTCGACGAATATACGCCGTCGTCAAGGCCCACGTTGAAGTCGTAGGTCGTACCAGCCTGCGCCGGCACGGCACTGGATACCAGCAGCGCCGCGACCGTGACAAGCAGCACTGACATGCGCCGCAGAATCATTTCCGCACCAGCTTCGTCGTCTTGACCGTGGTCGATACGTTGCCGGAAAAGTCAGTGGCCGCGACGGTCAATGTTGCCTTCTGATCCGGGTACCGACCCTTGATCAGCTTTGCCAGAAGCTTTCTGGCTGACTTCGTCAACTTCAACTTGACCTTCGTGGTGCCGGCACCGACCGAGACGTTGGACGCCGCGAGGGTCCTTGTCGAGGACTTGCCTGCGGCCGACGTCTTGAGTTTCGACGGGATCGTCAGCTTGAGCGATGCGGTCGAAGCCTCGTTTGAAGTCAGTGACGCAGAGAGCGATTTTCTGATCTTTGCCAATCTGAACTTGTTCGCAAGCTTCAGGCTCAGGACAGGTGCAGCAAGGTCGCCCGCCACCCCGCCGAAGATGTACTCGCCATGACCGTCCGCGCTCACCCACTCGGCGGTGTAGACCTCGCGTCCGGCGAGGCTGATCCCAGGATCAGGACCGTCGCTGACCGCAAAATTGAAGAGTGTGCGACCGCCGGACGTGCTCAGTGCGGTGCGGGAGTTCTCCCACATCGCGTAGATCGACGACACGTTGAATCGAAGCAGCGCGGCCGCTGGAGCATCGACTGCTACAAGCGAATTGGACGTGTCATAAGTCGCACGGGTGGACGGGATGCTGAAGGTCGCACTCGGCACAAGCGCAGTGTGCGGGCGATACAGCTCGAGCGCATCGCCGGGCAGCGGCTGCACCGCAGTGTCGGTGTTGATAGCTGTGGATGCACTGGGACTCGTGTAGTCCACAACGATCGCACCGCCGCGTCTGAGGACCAGGCGCGCGCCCGTTGCCACCAATGGCCGCAGGGAATTGGCGCGAAGCGTGTACGGGTCCGGGTCCACGGCGGCGTCCGGCGGCGCCGGGTAGAGGTACGCGTGAGCTTCAAGACAGGGTGTTTCGCCTGGAATACGGCTCTCGTAGATAACTCTGTCGCCCTGCCCCGGAAGGTGGGTCACAGTGAGCAGTCCGCCGGCAGTCATCGCCTGGGGAAAACTCACCGAGAAGGAGCCGCCCAGCGGTTGCACCGGGAAAGCATCGCTTCCCGGAAGCCCGCAGTCGGCCTCGTAGCGGGCGAAGGTCGCACCGCCGTCGGGTGCGTTGCCGCTCAGGTTCGGCGAGCCGGCAGCCCCTGAAATCGAGACGTTGGGCACTGTGAAAGTCTCTTGTGTGACTCCGGTCGGCTGTTCCACGGTGACCGTGTCGCCGGGGGCGAGCGTGTTTGCCGTGACGTAACGGGCGGTGTCTCCGAGCGGGTAGTTGAGCGCCGCCTGGGGTACACCACCGAGCGTGACGCGAATCGTGTACGACAGGGCGGGGTTGAGGTTTCCGATCTGAACACTGCCGTTGGGCGAGACCGAATAGGCGGCCGGGCGAATCTGCGCCTGGTAGGTGTATTTGACCTTGGCCGAGGCGGTGCCTGCCAGCGCAAGCACGGCCAGCGCCGACAGAACAACGAGCGTCGCGAGACGCGAGGTGACAGTTGAGCGAGCGATCGGGCAAATCTACCAGCGCGCCATGCGGCGCGCTGGAGATCTGTCTAGGCGCTCATGCCCGGCTGCCGCATACCCATCTGCTTGGCAGACAGCTTGTGAGCGGAGCGGCGGGCGCGCCGCTTGGCCAGGAGCTTGTCGACCTGGCGGGCGAGTTCGTCGGAGACTTCGTGCATGGCGTGCTTGAGATCAAAGGAGCTTTCGCTTGCGCGCAGCGTCTTGCCCTTCACATAGAGCGTTGCGTCGACGCAGAAGTGGTTCGCAATTGCCGGGTTGGACTCGTCCATCAGCTCAAGCTCGAGGCGCGCGAGATCGGACACCATCCGATCGACCTTCTCGAAGCGCTTGGCCGCGTGAGCCCTCAGATCGTCCGTGATCGCGATCCCGTTACGTGACTTGATCTCAATCTGCATGTTCCACCAACTCC
>JAEMRJ010000172.1 GCA_016463365.1 Thermoleophilaceae bacterium
TGGTCGGGTGGTACTGGATCATTTCCATGTCCATCAGCGAAGCGCCGGCGCGGTAGGCCATCGCCTGGCCGTCGGCGGTGCAGACGAGCGCGTTGGTGGTCGGCTTGTAGATCTGTCCCGATCCGCCGGTCGCGAGGATCACCGTCTTGGCGCGGAAGACCTCGAGCGAGCCGTCGCGGATGTTGCGCATGATCGCGCCCGAGCAGCGCCCGTCGTCATCGGTGGTGATGTCAACGGTGAACCACTCTTCATAGCGGTCGATCTGATCGCTGTACTTGAGCATCTGCTCGTAAAGAACGTGGAGGATCGCCTGGCCGGTGATGTCGGCGACGTAGTACGTGCGGGCGGCCGATGCGCCACCGAATGCGCGAGTGCCCAGCAGACCCTTGTCATTGCGGTGGAACGTGACGCCCAGGTGCTCGAGGTGCAGGATCTCTTCTGGCGCCTCGCGGCACATGATCTCAATGGCGTTCTGGTCGCCGAGGTAGTCGGAGCCCTTGACCGTGTCAAAAGCGTGTGACTCCCACGAGTCGTCGGGGTTGAGCGCGGCGTTGATTCCGCCCTGCGCAGCGTTCGAGTGCGAGCGCACCGGGTGGATCTTGCTGATGATGCCGACAGTCACTCCCTGCTCTGCGGCAGCGAGGGCGGCCCTTTGGCCAGCGAGTCCAGCTCCAATTACAAGTACGTCGTGTTCAGGCAAAGCGCGGCGAGTATAACGACCCGGCCACTACCTACTATTTGCTGACGGCGGTCCGAGCCGGCCGATCGGCACGAAAGACTTCCGCCCGGACCGGGGAAGGTACTCCGAACGAATGATCATCGACCCGCACATCGCGTTCATCAGTACTGCCACGAAACTGGCCCCTGAGCTCTACCCGGCCGTGATGGCGCGCATCGCCGCGCGCACCGAACAACCGCGCGGGATCCTGATGCACTTCTCGACAATGCACAGCGACGGCTTTCGCGTCGGAACAGTGTTCGCTGACAGCGACTCGATGCTCGACGGCTTCCTCGGCTTCTCGGCCCCGGAAGCGCAGAACGAGATGGTCGCCAGCGGCCACGCGGCCGACATCACCCGCGACGAGCACAGCCTCGAACGACTGCTGGTCTCAGAGGAAGTTGAGGCGCGGCCTTTCTCGTTCGTACCGTCGGGCGAAATCGCCGCCTGCTCATCGGAGCCGCCGGGCGTCGGCATCGAGGCCTTCCGCAAGTCGGTCGAAGAAGCTGGGCCCGTGAGCGAGTCGGTACCCGGAAGACTCGCTTCGATTGCATACCGCGAGGGCGACATGGTTCAGGAGATTGAGTTCTGGGATTCGCGCGAGCGTGGTCAGCGGTGGTACGAGGAGAATGCCCACTCGAACCAGTCCTGGTTGCAGCTGAACTCATTCGTGGTCTGCGCCGCGCAGGACGATCCCGTCCGTCGGTTCACGCGCAAGACCGACGGCCCGGTTCAGCTCTGAGCGTCAGGCGCCGGCGGCGTCTCTGGTTCGCTGCGGGTCGCGCGGGAGATCGCATCGCGCAGCGCGCGCTGGACCTGCTCGATCGTGATCACGCCGCTCAGCAGACCGCGGTCGTCGATCGCCATCAGCGAACCGTGGTCACGGATCCGATCATTCGCGAGCAGTGCCGTGAGCGGGGTGTCGTCGCGAACAGAGCGGTCCTCGGTCGAGCGCGGCTCGATCAGGTCGATGGCGCGTGTCGAGTCGCGGGCGGACTCATCGACGCGGTCGACTGCGTGCTGTTCGATCAGACCGATGAAGTGACCGCCCTGATCGATGACCGGAAACCACGGCCAGCGATAGCGCCAGAAGTATTCGTCGAGCGCGCGCTGAACCGATGCCTCAGCGGGCATCACGACCGGCTGGCGATCCATCACATCGGCCACGCGGAGGCTGCGGGCCTCGCCGAAGACGGCGTCCTGCATCGTCGCTCCCCGCGCCGACTGGGCGAGCGACCAGCCCATGAAGATGAAGAGGAATCCGCTGAGCAGGCTGCGACCCATCAGCAGCACGCCGAGTCCGATCAGGCCGTAGCCGAAGTACTTGCCGATCGTCGCCGAGACGATCGTTGCGCGGTGCTCGTCGCCGGTGGCCTTCCAGATGACCGAGCGTGCGATGCGTCCGCCGTCGAGCGGGTAGGCGGGGATCAGATTGAAGACGAGCAGGAAGACGTTGATCCACCCGAGCGTGGTGAGCGCGACGATCCACGGATCTTCGCCCGCTGTGATCTGCAGCGGCTGAAGGTCAGAGTTCGGACCGGTGTTCAGACCGAAGGCCGCGGCGAGCAGTCCGATCGCGAGCAGCAGAGTCACCAGAGGTCCTGCGGCCGAAACGCGGAACTCGACTCCGGGGCTCTCGGGGTCACGGTCCATCTTGGCCAGGCCCCCGAGCAGCCAGAGCTCGATTCCGAGGATGCCGATGTTGTTGCGCCGCGCGACGATCGCATGCCCGAACTCATGCAGGACGATCGAGGCGAAGAACGCAAACGCGACTCCCACCCCGTACGCAAAGGCCAGGTTTCGCTGCTCAGGGCCGAGCAGTGCCTGGTAGTCATCGACCATCACGAACATCACGTAACCGAGCGCAAGCAGCCAGCTCCAGTCCACCGACACCTGGATCCCCCAGGCCCGGAACAACGGCATGGTTCTGCCTCCTCCGAACATGGGGGAAGTTTGTCAGGAACCCCGGTGCGCGTTGTCCAGCCGACCAAAACTTTTCGACTCGGTTAGCGTTCTTGGCTGTATGCGCCCGTTCACCATCGCGAGAGTGCGAGTCGTCGTCGCGGCAGTCGCCGTGCCGTTCGCGCTGAGCGTGCCCGTGGTCAGCGCAGAAGCCGGTGTTGTGGTCGGATACCAGCCGGGTACCACGACCCACGAGCGCGCGGAAGTCGCTGCGGCCGCCGGCGGCAGTCGTACACGAAGCGTCGTCGGGCTGATGGCCGATCGCGTCGAACCTCTGCACGGGAGCGATCAGAGCGAGTTGATCACCCGGCTCAGAATGGACGACCGGGTTCGGTACGCAGAACTCGACGGGCAGATGGACGCGCACGGCTCTCCGCGATATCCAGACGATTCGTACTTCGGCGACCAGTGGGGGTTGGCAAATTCAGCCGACCACGACATCGACGCGCCATACGGATGGCAGAGCAAGACTTCCTGCTCGAAGGTCGCTGTTCTTGACACCGGTGTGGATGTGAATCACCCCGATCTCGTCAACAACCTCTGGCACAACAGCAAAGAAATCGAGAACAACGGCAAGGACGACGACGGCAACGGGTACGTCGATGACTATTTCGGCGTGAACGTCCGGGTCGGCAGCGGATCGGGGATCGACAATGACGGGCACGGAACCCACGTCGCCGGCATCATCGGAGCGAGCGGCAACAACGCGATGGGCGTGACCGGCGTGTGCTGGAAAGGCAGCGTGATG
>JAEMRJ010000057.1 GCA_016463365.1 Thermoleophilaceae bacterium
GTGTGCACCGGGTGGTTGCAGTAACGTTACAGCACTCGGCGGAGAGTTCGGTGCAAAGGCGGTTGACATCGTCATAGTTGCCGCGCACGCCGACCAACTCGGTGCCGTAGACACCGGTGGCGAGGATCTTCTGCTCTTCGAGGTCGGTCGGGATGAAGACGTAGCTGTCAAGGCCCGCCGCAGCGGCGTGCGCGGCCACGGCGTTGGCGAGGTTTCCGGTGGAGGCGCAGGCGATCACTTCGTAGCCGAGCTCCTGAGCCTTTGCCATCGCGACGCTGACCACGCGGTCCTTGAAGGAGTGCGTGGGGTTTGACGCCTCGTTCTTCACGTAGACGTTCTTCAGGCCGCCGAGGTACTCGCCCAGGCGCGGCGCGTGGATCAGCGGCGAGAGTCCCGTGGCCAGGCGCGACTTCGGGCGCTCGGTGAACGGGAGAAATTCGGAGTAACGCCAGATGCTCTGCGGGCCGCTCTGGATCGTCCTTTTTGCCTCTTCGACGTCGATGTCGGAGTAGTCGTAGACAACTTCAAGCGGTCCGAAGCACTGGTCGCAGACGAAAAGCGCCTCGAGCGGGTACCGCTTGCCACATTCCTTGCATTGGAGCGCATCTACAGCCATTTGAAACCTCTATTCCGCGTCTTCTTGACGCACGTCCTTAACGAAAAAACCTTCGACCGGATGGGCCGAAGGTTCACGTGGTGAGGCTTCGTCCACATCTCTAGCCGACGGTCGGCTCTGGAATTGGCACCTTTCGAGCAAAAACAGATTCTGCGCGATGGTTGCCGGGGTATCAATGGGCCAGTCCCTCCTCCCCTCTGGATGCGTACAGCTATGTCGGTCAATTGTAGCTTGCATCTTGGAGAAAGGCGTCCTACGTTGGCCATGTGCCATTCAAGGATCGAAAGCACGCTGGGCATGAGCTTTCTGGGTCTGCTGAACTGCAGGCACTGGGAGACCCTGTGATCGTCGCGCTGCCACGCGGCGCAGTCACAGTTGCTCTGGAAATTGCCAACGCACTCGACGCGCCGCTCACCGTGATGCCTGTAGAGGAGATCGCCACGCCGGGAAAGCCTGAGTACGTGGTCGGAGCAGTCGCCGAGAACGCAATCCATGTGATCGACGCCGACGCGCTCGCAGCGCTTGGCGTCACCGAGGATTCACTGGCGGTACGCGTGGCCGAGGCGACCACGCGGATCGCGCGACTTTCAAAGCTGTACCGGGGGGAAGAGAACGGAACGGCGAACTTCCGGGGCAGACCTGTCGTCGTTGTTGACGACGGGTCGGCCTCGCTGCCGGCGCTTGAAGCGGTGGCCGTGGCGCTTGCTCGCCACAAGGTCGATTCGCTGTTTCTGGCCACCCCCGCAGCGCCGGACGATTCGGTTCGCGGCTACTGCCGGATCGTCACCGTCGACCGCGACCAGGAGCACGCAGACGGTATGGCACTGCTGGGACTGTGGTACGACGATCGCGCAGCGCCGAGCGATGAGGTCGCGGCCGAAATGGTCCACGACTACGTCACTGCGCGGGCTCGCTGATCCGGGCCAGACGTTGCAACCAACAGCAATACCCGCCAGCTGCCGATAAAATGGCTGAACCATGGCTCTTTCCACGACAATTGACGAACCTCCGAGTCCGGCATGCCGCGCATCCGCAACATGCCTGGACGGATTCGCCGTCGTGGAACTTCCGCGTCGGTAGAGGATCGCGTACCCGAGATCAACCTCGAGCCGCGCGTCGAGCTGATCGAGCACGGCGGTATCCGTTGGTACAACATCGAAAAGCCCGGCCCCGCTGAAGAGGCGTGGCTTCAGGAACACTTCGACTTTCACGAACTCGACCACGAGGACGTGCGCTCGCGCAACCAGCGACCGAAGATCGACGAGTACGACGACTATCTCTTCATCGTCCTGCACCTGGCGATGTTCGACAAGCGCGTCGGCCGGCTGAACGCCGCTGAGCTGGACATCTTCATCGGCCCCGACTATGTGATCACGATTCCCAACGAGGCGCTCAAGCCCGTCGAGTATCTCTTCGAGCGTTGCAAGAGTCACGAAGAGACCCGCGAGCAGCGCATGGGCCAGGGCACGGGCTTTCTGCTCTACACGATCGTTGACGACGCGTTCGCGAGCTTTTTTCCGATGCTGCGCAAGATCGGTCTCAAGCTCGATTCGATCGAAGAGGACATCTTCATCGAGGAGGAGTCCCGCGAGGTCGTCCGCGACATCTCGAACGTCAAACAGGAGATCATCAATTTCCGAAAGATCATCCGTCCGCAACGCGCAGTGCTGCGTGACCTTGAGCGGGTGAAAGCGCGCTTCCTCGCCGACGAACTCGAGGTCTATTTTGAGGACATCGTCGACGCGTCCGAGCGGATGTGGGACATGCTTGAGAACTACAAAGAGGTCGTCGAGGCGCTCGAGGCCACGAACGAGTCGGTGATCAGCCACAACGTCAACGACGTCCTACGAGTGCTGACGATCTTTTCGGTCTTCTTCCTGCCCCTGACGCTGATCAGCGGGATCTTCGGAATGAACAACCTGATCCCCGGCCAGGACACCGCGCTCGGCTTCTGGATCGTGCTCGGCGGGATGGTCGCAGTCGTCGGCTCGATGGCCATATATTTCCGCAAACGCGGCTGGCTCTGACCCACCCCTCTCTCTGTGCACTTTGCTGCGCACCTGTGGTGTGCAACAGCGTTTTGGATGCGAAGGATCCCTTGTTTGAGGGAAGTTGTGCTGCGCACCTGTGGTGTGCGCTCACTCGCGCCCGCGTCCTGCAAATGCGCATGTGTGCCGAGCGATCACCGACGCACCTGCTGCGCACCTGTGGTGTGCAGCAGCGAGCCTCATATTCAAGCCGTTTTTCGCCGGGAATTTCCGCTGCACACCACAGGTGTGCAGCAACAGCGTGGTCTGCGTCAGCTCGCGAGCGCGTGGCCGGGACCGAGCCTTGGTGGGCGCGCAGCGGCCTGCTTGTCGCACGGGGCGACGGTGACGACGTCTTTCCCGGAATCCTTGCTTGCACGCAGCGCGAGGTCGGCGGCGATCACGATTTCCTTCCAGCCACCCACATGCTCCCACGTGGCGTAACCGATCGAAAGCGTGACCTTCGGCTCGCACAGGACGTTCCAGTCAACGGAACCGATTGCGGCTCGAGCCTTTGCTGCCGTGCGCATGAGACTCGGCGCATCGCCCTCGGGAACGATCACTGCGAACTCGTCGCCACCGATGCGGCAGATCATCCCGTCGTCGCCCATGGCGCCCTCCAGCACAGAGGCGATCATCCGCAGCACCTCGTCGCCGGTCTTGTGCCCACCGCTCGCGTTGATCGTCTTGAAATTGTCGACATCGGCGAGGATCAGTCCACCGCGGTCGTAATCCGCGGCGCTGGCACCGCGCGGTACTTCTGCCGCCTCGGCGAGGCTGCGCTGAAAGACGCGGCGGTTGGGGAGCTTCGTGAGCGCATCGATGCGCGAAAGCTCGAGCGCGGCCCGGCCGGCAGCGTCGGTGCGGGCCCTGCTGAAACGCAGCAACCCCGCGATCACAACCACTTCGCCGATGATCACGTACACGCCCGCAAATGTCGCGGCCTGCGCGTCGGCCGCCAGTGTGGCGATCAGGACGGCGAGGATCGCCACCGTGTACAGGGCCGCGCCACGCAGGGTCAGGGCATACGCCGCGTGCGCAACCACCAGGAATGCGAGCGGCAGAATCGGCGTCGCGGCCCCGCCGGTCGCGTAGATCGCGGGCACCGCGAGCAACACGGCCAGCGCGTTGCCGAGGTTCTCGACACTCCGCCTGCGCTCATCCGAAGCCAGTCCAATCGCCCCCGCGACTGCGATGCAGACCCCTGAAAGAGCCAGAGCGAGGCCAAGATGCACTGCTGCGGTCTCGTTGAATGCGGCTCCGGCAGCGATCATCGCCGCTGCAAGCAGCCAGGCGATCGAAGACGCAGGCGCGGCTCCGGTCACCAGGTCATCGATTCGCGAGCCCTCGTGGGTAGGAGCATCGGAAAGTGAGCGGCCGCCTGGCGTACCCGGCGTGGGCAGCCGCCTGGGCAGCGCCGCCTTGCTGTCATACATCCGCTCATCAGCGACCCGCATGAGGTCGTCGAGCGTCCGCCCGTCCTGGGGATACACGGCCGTACCGATGCTGGCCGAGAGATCGAACGCCGGCCCCTCGCCCTTCGCCCTCTGCTCGGTCAGGGCGACGGCGAACTCGGACTCAAAGTTGCGCATCCGTTCGGCGTCGGCGCCGGCGACAAGTACGGCGAACTCGTCGCCGCCAACGCGGGCGACCTGATCGTCCACGCCCGAGCAGCTCAGCAGCGACTGCGTGGTACGGCGGATCAGCTGATCGCCGCCGGCGGGTCCGAAGACAGTGTTGGCAGCCTTGAGGCCGTTGACATCGACAAACGCGACACCGAGCCGGCCGTCCCGGCCAGACGCCTCGGCGACCGAACGCTGCAGTTCTTCGGCGAAGGTGTGGAGGTTGGCGACGCCGGTCAGCGGATCGGTCAACGCCAGGCGGCGGGCGTCAAGCTCGGCCAACTGAGTCATTTGACGGTGGCGCGCAATCAGGATCGCCATCGCCCACAGCACCGCTGTCATAACGAGTGCGCGTGGCACAAATCCCGATGCCGACATGTAGTTGAAGTGGTAAACAGCCGGCGCCCACATCGCCAGCGTTCCGATCGCCACCTGACGTGCAGCGCGGGAAGGCGTCATGAAATAGGCGCAGTAGAACACGACGTTCGCAAACAGACCGATGTCGGCGGAGTATGCGCCGCCGGTTGCCGCCACCAGCGCGGCACTCGCAACCCACCCGCAGGCAACCACGAACTCTTCGGCGACACGAAACCTGCGCTCTGAAAGCCGGGGTCCGACAAACAGGCAGAGCAGCGCCATCGTCACGGTGACGCCGAGATAGACGTACTGCCAGGGCATGGACAGCGTGGCGCCGGCGGATTCATGCTGTTGGACCGCCCCGATCGCCGCCAGGAACGCCCAGAGCACCGCGCCGGCGATCGATCGGCTGCGGATGTCCGGATCAATCCGCATGCGACGGCTGAGCGCGGCCTGACCGCCGGATTGCGGCGGAGTGTCCCGCGCGGCCTCAAGGCCGTTGCTGTCGCTCGATTCGTTCAATGGATCCCTGGAATGCGTTGCCCTCCTGATCGGCAGTTCAAACGTGCCGAGCAGGCGATTCATACCTTTGTCCAGACGATCGTTATGGGTCCACAACCCCATCGCCAAGCCATATTCGGGCCACATGAGGAATCTGTCGTGCGAGCTTCGGGCTGCGTTGCCCCGTCGGCAGGACGGCGCGTCCAGACGCCGTTGAAGCGGCAGTTCTTCGGCTAGAGTCGCGCGCATGTCGGAGGCAACAGACGCAGCATCGAGAATCGACGGAGTGACCCTCCGAGAGCTCGAAGTCCACGGCGACCACCGCGGTCGCGTCTTCGAGGGCTGGCGCGACTCCTGGACGCCGTTCGCGGTCAAGCAGCTCACCGAGGGTCGCGCGCAGGCTGGCGTGATGAAGGGTCTGCACATGCACTACATCCAGTGGGACTGGTGGCGCGTGGTCACCGGACGAATGCTGGTCGGCCTCTACGACGCTCGTCCGAGTTCGCCGACCCACGGCGTCAGCACCAGCTTCGAGATGAACACCGAGACGCCGACTGCTCTGGCGATTCCTCCGGGCGTTGCTCACGGCTACTACGCACTCGAAGACCTCGAGATGATCTACCTGCTCAGCGAGGTCTACAACCCCGACGACGAGCACGGCGTGCGCTGGGACACGGTCGGGATCGACTGGCCGTTTGTCGCTGCGGGAACCGAGCCCCTGATCAGCGAGCGCGACATCAACCTGCCGAGCGCGCAGGAACTCAACTTCTCCCCTCCCGCCGGCGCGGCATGAGTCCGAAGGACCGACTCTGGGCGCCGTGGCGCATGCAGTACGTCGAGCATCACGCCCCGGACACTTCCGGCGGCAAGACCGGTTGCATCTTCTGCGACTTCCCGAACGAGGACAACGACGACAAGAACCTGATCGCGTACCGCGGGAAGCTTGCTTACGTGATCCTGAACGGATTCCCGTACAACAACGGGCACCTGATGGTGATTCCGTACGAGCACAACTCCAAGCTGCATGAGCTGCCGCCCGCGACAGCGCTCGAGATCACCGAACTGACTCAGCTGTCGCTGAAGGTGCTTGAGAACGCCTACTCCCCGGGCGGATTCAACATCGGGATCAACCAGGGCGACGCCGCCGGAGCCGGGATTGGCGCACACCTGCACCAGCACATCGTTCCGCGTTGGGTCGGGGACACGAACTTCATGCCGGTCGTTGCGGATGTGCGGGTGCTGCCCGAGGCGCTCTCAGGGTCTTACGAGAAGATCCGCGCCGGGTTCGTGGCCGCTACGACCTAGCGCTCCAGATCTCATCGAGCCCTGTTCTGAAACTCCTGTCGCGTGACATCAGACGGACGAGGCGCTCGTCCGCGGAGCCGCTCGTCGTCAACGTTGAGTCAAGAAACTCGTAGATCTCGGTGCCCGGAACGCGGGGAACCGGCGCACCCGCGTGAGTCGGGAAACTGAGCTCGTGAGAGCTCAGTCCGCGCCGGGTGTCGGACCGGAAGACCCGCTCGGCGGCCGACCACAGGTAGTCGAGCGCCTCCTCGTTGTAGAAGCGGCCAAGATAGTGACGCAGGTCGCTGGCGGCGAAGATGAAGTCGTGGTGCTTGAGGTTGCGGCGCAGGCCTGCCACAGCCGCGAGCTCCGGGTCGTCGGTGGCAGCCGTCTCGCCCTCGTGAATCATCCACTCGACCACCTCGGACGGTGCGTCAGGACGCGCCGTCGCGTATGCGTCGATGAATTCAGACCCACCTGCGAGGACGCTCAGATCGCCGGCGTTCCAAGCTGCAAAGAGCCATGAGCCGGTGACAGACACCAGCGTCCACTCCTCAACGAACGCCGGCGCGAGCGACTCGAGTATCCCCTCGTCCCAGCCGGCGGTGAGGCGCTCAAATGAGTCAATGTCGATCAGATCGTTGGCGCCGACGAACCTCGTCAACTCCGGCAGGCTGACGGACAGTCGCGGACATGATGCGTTGCGCGGGGTGATCAGGTACGCCTCGTCCTCCCCCGAAGCGACGCCGAGCGCTCTCAGATGCGCCGGGTCGACCCAGTTGAGTCCGCCCTGTTCGTTGAGGACTCGAACCCTCTCGAAACTGGATGGCGCGCTGCCCGCATCCATGGGCGAGAGTCCGGTGATTGATTCGGCGTAGACCGCGCTGGCGCGTGCGTCCTCGGCCGACTCCAACTCTCGAATGAACGCGGGGTGACTCATCCTGAGCAGCCTATTGCGACGAGAGGAGGCCATATAGGATTCGGACGTCCGTTCCCCCACAGCTTTGCGAAGGTGCCTCACATGCCAGTCGACCAGTCCGTGTTCAAGGCCTACGACGTTCGAGGCACCTACCCCGATCAGATGAACGAGGAGCTGGCCTACAAGATCGGGCGGGCGATCACTGTCTTTCTTGCCGAAGAATCAGGCAAGCCGGCTTCCGAGCTTTCGATCGCAGTCGGGCGCGACATGCGACTGTCCGCCCCGCAGATGATGGCCGCCTACATCAACGGCATCACCGACGGCGGCGCCGACGTTCTGAGCATCGGCCAGGTCGGCACCGAAGTTCTTTACTGGATCGTCAACCACCGGGGTCTTGACGGCGGCGCGATGGTCACGGCCAGTCACAACCCCGCCGCCTACACCGGAGCCAAGCTCGTGCGCGCAAAGTCGCTGCCGCTCTCAGGCGATTCGGGTATCGGTGAGATCCGTGACCTCGTGGTCGCCGATGACTTCCCTGCGATTGACGCGATCGGCGTGGTCGTCGAGGAAGACGTGATGGCCGAATTCCAGCTTCACGCGCTCGGATTCATCAACCCTGAAGCTGTCAAGCCGATCAAGGTCGTCGCCGACGGCGGCAACGGCATGGCCGGACCAATGGTCGGACCGGTGCTCGACGAGCTCCCGGTGGTTGATCTACAGACCTTCTACTGGACTCCCGACGGCAATTTCCCCGATCACGAGCCCAACCCGCTGCTGCCGGAGAACCGCGAATTCATCATCGAGAAAGTCAAGAGCGAGGGCGCGCAGCTCGGCATCGCCTGGGACGGCGACGCCGACCGCTGCTTCTTCATCGACGAGCACGGCCGCTTCGTCGACGGCGACTTCCTGACCGCGATGCTCGCGGAGTCTCTGCTGAAGAAGTTCCCCGGCGAGACGATTCTCTACGACGTACGCGCATCGCGCGCGGTTGCCCACACTGTCGGCCGTGCCGGTGGCCGTCCTGTCGTGAACCGCGTAGGTCACGCTTTCTTCAAGGCCCGCATGCACGAGAACGGCGCGCTGTTCGGCGGCGAGGTGTCTGGTCACTACTACTTCCGCGACTTCGGCTGCATCGACAGCGGCACACTTCCGGCGCTGCTGATCCTCGAGCTGCTCGGCGAGACCGGCCGTACCCTCGGAGAAATGCTTGACGAGTATCGCTCGAAGTACTTCATCACCGGCGAGATCAACTCCACCGTCGACGACGCGCAGGCAGTGATGGACGCGATCGAAGAAAAGTACAGCGACGGAGACATCATGAAGCTTGACGGGATAAGCGTCGACTTCGACGAATGGCACTTCAACGTGCGCGCATCCAACACCGAGCCGCTGCTGCGCCTGAACCTTGAAGCCTTTGACCAGGCGACGATGGAATCAAGGCGCGATGAGCTCCTCGAGCTGATCCGCGCGTAATGGTCGACCGGACCAGCCCAGAACTGAAGCCGCTGTTCGATCGGATGGAATCCGAGGGGATCCACATGCTGGAGATCCCCACCCCGTTCGCCGTCGGACCAGTCAACTGTTATCTGATCGAGGACGATCCGCTGACGATTTTCGATCCCGGCCCGAACTCCGGCGAAGCGATCGAGGCACTTGTCGTCGGCCTGCGCGCGCGTGGCCACGAGCTTGCGGACCTCGAGCGCATCGTTGTGACCCACCAGCACATCGATCATCAGGGTCTTGTCCAGGTCGTGCAGCACGCGTCCGGCGCTGAGGTCGTTTGCCTCGACAAGTGCAGGCCCTGGATTGAGAGCTTCCACGAAGAATCAAGCGCCACCGACCGCTGGGCCAGCGGGATGTTGGTGCAGCACGGCGTCGGCGAAGAGGTTTCCGTCGCGCTGCGCGCAGTGGCGAAAGCCTTTCGCGGCTGGGGCTGCGAGTCCCCGGTTGACCGCACGCTTGCAGCCGGCGACTTCCTTGAGTTCCGAGACCGCAAGCTCGAGATCTTCCACCGCCCTGGCCACTCCAGCACCGACACGGTGTTCTGGAATTCCGAGACCGGAACGCTGATCTCGGCAGACCACCTGATCAAGCACATCTCGTCAAACCCACTGCTCGAGCGCCCCGAGGCCGACGGTCAGCCGCGCCCACAGGAACTCGTGCTCTACATCGAATCCCTGAAGGCGACGCGTGAAATGCCGGCGACCATGACGCTGAGCGGCCACGGCGAGCCGATCGTCGATCACGCCGCGTTGATCGATGAGCGTTTCGCATCGACCGAGAAGCGCGTCGGGAAGCTCTACAAGATGCTCGCCGACGGCGGCGCGCAGTCTGCTCACGAACTGGCGCGCGGGACCTGGGGCAACATCGCCGTCACCCAGGCTTTTCTGACCCTGAGCGAGGTTCTCGGCAACCTTGACATCCTTGAAAACGCCGGCCGGGTGACGCCGACCGAGGCCGACGGCGTGATCAAGTATGCGGTCAATGCGTAACCCGCTGGCCCGCAGCGTGTCTTAGACGCAATGGCGCTGTTCTCCCGCAGAAAAAAGAAGGCCCCCACCCGGCTCCCGGTTGACAAACCCGGGGCCAAGCTGCGCATGCTGCTGATCGTCAATCCGTATGCGACGACGGTTTCCGGTCGCCTCAAGAACGTCGTCGTCTACGCGCTGCAGTCACGCTACGAGATAGTGGTGATCGACACGCGCGAGCGTAATCATGCAACTGAGATCGTCGCGGACGCGCTCGGTCGCAACACATTTGATGTCGTCTGTTCATTCGGCGGCGACGGCACGGCAAACGAGGTGATCAACGGCATGATCGGATCTGAGGTCCCGTTCACGTTCCTCCCCGGTGGACTGACCAATGTGATCGGTCGCGTGATGGGCATTCCCAACGACATCGTCGACGCCACTGAACACCTGCTGACCCTGGCCGACCACTTCGAGCCACGCAAGGTGGACCTGGGCGACGCCAACGGTCGCAAGTTCATCTTTGCCGCCGGAGCGGGCCTCGACGCGGAGATCGTCCGCGCCTGTGAAGCCAAGCCCTCGCTGAAGAAGCGCTTCGGTCAGAACTTCTACGCCGCGACAGCCGTGCGAATGTATGCCAAGCACCTGTTCATGCGCAAACGCCTGATGGTTCATGCCGATGAACTGGCCACCGGCGGTATCGTCGCGATCGCTCAGAACGCTCGGCCTTTCACCTATTTCGGTGATCGCGAGATTGACCTGGCGGCCACCGCCGGCCTCGAGAACCGTTCGCTCTCACTGACTGTGCTGGACCGCGCGAACCCGCTTGATTTTGCGCCGCTGGCCACGCGCCTGCTCACTCCCAACACTGACATCGCCGACAATCGCCACATCAGGATCGTCCCCGGCTTTCAACGGGCGACAGTCACCAGGCGCAAGGCGGACGGTCCGAAGATCGCCCTGCAGGCCGACGGCGACTACATCGGCGAGTACGACGAGATCGTCTTCACGGCGCTGCCTGCGGCGCTGAACGTGATCGCCTGAGCGGTCACGTGACCGGACTGCTCGGCCTCGCCGCGGACGACGCCCGACCGGCGTCCCGGGAGTGGTCAAAGAGCCACTTTCCGGCTTCGCGCTGCATCACGACGATCCGGAAGCTCCAGCCGCCGTCGCCGTCGGACTGCAGCGCGTAGAGACTCGCTTGATCGAGCTGCTCTTCGCCGCCGACAACATCGGGCCGAGGAAGCTTTTTGGCGGACTCGGCGAGAAACGGGACCGCGCTCGCACACGACCTTCCCCCTTTGCGCTGCAGAAAGGCCTGCGCCGTCTGGCTGCGCCCGCGCTCGGTGGACAGCGCGCAGGCGCGGGTTCCGTCGCCCCTGCGTAAGGCTGTCGAGTACTCGCGGTAGGCAGCGAGCGGTGCAGTCGGAGCCACATCGTCCAGCTGCACGTCCTTGTCGATCTTCCACATTCCGTCCGCGCTGAGAATCAGCGAGACCCTGTTGCGCACGTCCTTGCCCTCATAGATCGAGTGCGCGACCAGCGTTGCCCGCGCCCCTTCGACTCTCACCTGATCGATCATCGTAGTTCTGAGGTCTGGATCTGATGCGAGACCCTTCTTGATCTGGCGCACAACCTCGGGGCAGTCCGCAGCAAACAGCTGGACTGACGCGGCAAGCTTGTTGCCGTAGTCGCTCGTCATCCGTCGGCAGGCAGCGGGATCCCCGCGCAGCAGTTCCTTTTCGAGGTCCTGGTAGGCGAGCTTCGGCCCGGACCCCTGGGATTCAGGCGCGTCCGATCCGCAGCCAGCAAGGAGAAGGGCAGCGGTCGCCAGCAGGACGTGCCAGAACCCGCGCCTCACGACTACCGCGCCACGTGATATCTGGTCTGGACGAATCCGGCCGGGAGCGCCTTCGTGGACTCGAGCTCGAGATCAACATCGGTGACGAGGTCGCCGAAGAGCGGCGCGCCGCTGCCGATCAGCACCGGAGCGATTGAGAGCGTCATGCTGTCGATCAGGCCGAGCCGCAGAAAGCTGCGGATCGTCGCGCCGCCGTCCACACAGGCGTTGGCGAATCCGGCGCTCGCAAAGGCGACAAGTACGGCATCGATGCTGCGGTGGACGCTCACATCGTCGCGCTGGATCGAGCCCGGGTCGAGCGTGCTGCTGAGCACGAAGACCGGAATGGTGTACGGCCACTCGTCCATCGCGACGACGGTCTCGTAGGTCGTGCGACCCATGATGACCACATCGACTCCGTCCATGAATTCGTTGTAGCCGGACTCCTCAACCGGAAGATCGCGCTCGGTGAGCCACTTGAGGTCGCCGTCGGAACGGGCGATGAATCCGTCCACACTCACGCCGATGAAGACGTGCCCCGAAAACTCGGACATCGTCAGTTGCCCGGCGTCACGCGGTAAGCGTCAAAGACCTTCTCGACCTGACGGACACGCTGAACGCATGCCTTCAGTGTGCCCGCGTCGGGAACTTCCACGACGAAGCGGTCCCGAACCATCGGCGGGTTGGTTACACAACGAGCCTCAATGATGTTCACGCCTGCTTCAGAAAAGGCTCGGGACAGGTCCTCAAGCAGGCGCGGTCGGTCCCACGCTGATACCTCGAGCTCGGCGCGGAAGGATGCGCTGTTTGCACCCTCCCACTCCACGGTCACAAATCGCTCGGGGTTCTTGCCCAGCTGGAGCGCATTGGGACAGTCGTCACGATGGACCGTGATCCCGCGACCCAGCGACACGTAGCCGACGATCGGGTCACCGGCAACAGGCCTGCAGCACTTGGCCATTCGCACCATCACGTCCTTGGCGCCGTCGACGGTGATGCCGAACGTGCCGCTGGTGTGGACGGGACGGGGCGCCGAAGGCTCCTTGCGGTCGGATATCGGGGCGTCATCAACTGCTGCCTCGCCGGCCTTCAAGCGGTTCATGATCTTGTCGATCACCATTTCGGGGCGGATCTTGCCCTGACCGATCGCGATGTAGAACTCTTCTGATTTGCGGAAGCCGACCTCGCGCATCACCTCGGCGAGCATCGCGCTGCCGCTGATCTTCTGCGCGGGCAGGCCCTTCTTGCGCATGCCCTCCTGGAGCAGGTCGCGTCCGCGGTGCTCTGAGCCCTCGCGCTGCTCGCGCTTCAGGAATGCGCGGATCTTGTTGCGCGCCCGCGTCGTCTTGACCAGCGCGAGCCAGTCGCGCGACGGTCCGCGCTCCTGCTTGCTGGTGAGAATTTCAACGATGTCGCCGCTCTGGAGCTTGTAGTGCAGCGGCACGATCTTGCCGTTGACCTTTGCGCCGACGGTGCGGTGACCGACGTCGGTGTGGACTTCGTAGGCGAAGTCCAGCGGGGTTGCGCCCGCGGCCAACGACTTGACCTCGCCCTTGGGCGTGAAGACGAAGACGTCGTCGTCGAAGAGGTCGATCTTCAGGTTCTTCACAAACTCGGCACTGCCGTCGCCCTCGTCGGAGTTGTTTCCGACCAGGCGCTGGACCCAGTCCTGGTTTGCGTCGGTGCCGAAACGGCCGACGCCGGCCTCGCCGTATCCGCGGTTCTTGTAGACCCAGTGCGCGGCGACTCCATACTCGGCGATGTCGTGCATCTCGCGCGTTCGGATCTGGATCTCCAGGGGACGACCCTCGGGCCCGATCACCGTGGTGTGGAGCGCCTGGTAGAGGTTGCTCTTGGGCATCGCGATGAAGTCCTTGAAGCG
>JAEMRJ010000173.1 GCA_016463365.1 Thermoleophilaceae bacterium
CGTGGTTGTTCTCGACGATCAGGGTGACGTGCTCGCCCCCGCCGATCGTCAGCTCGGCGCCGTGGATCGCCTGCAGGCCCAGCGGCTGAAGCGCGTGCGCGAACTCCATACTGCCGTGGATCGCGTCGTGATCGGTCAGTGCGTAGGCGCCGTAACCGTGCGCGGCCGCAGCCTCCGCAAGCTCGTGCGGGTGGCTGACGCCGTCGTGGAACGAGAAGGCGCTGTGGGCGTGGAGCTCGACGTATGCTGGTCTTCCTGACACGAACATATGTTCGTATCTTACTTGAAAGGAGGCCCACCGCCGCTGTTATAACTTCCGTTATACTAAATGGCATGGAACTCAAGATCACGCAGATCGGCAATTCCCTCGGGGTGATCCTCCCCAAGGAGCTTCTTTCTCGGCTGAAGGTCGAGAAGGGCGATTCACTGCACGTCCTTGAAACCAAGGACGGCGTCGAGCTGACGCCTTTTGATCCTGAGCTGGCCGAACAGATGGAAGTCCTCGACCGCGTGATGCGCGAGAACCGAGACCTCTTCCACAAACTGGCGCAGTAGCCATGGCCGAGATCAAATGGCTGCACCGCGAATTCATTTTCGCCGCGCACCGCGCACAGCTGAACCAGCACGGCGGCAGCGACGGTCTGCGGGATGAGGGGCTTCTGGAATCAGCCCTTGCTCGGCCCGTGAACCTCGCCGCGTACGAAGAGGATGTGTCCACGCAGGCGTTTGCAGCCGCATACCTCTTTGGCATCGCCAAGAATCATCCATTCGTGGATGGGAACAAACGCGTTGCCTATACAGCAGCAGAGGCATTTCTGATTCTCAACGGTCTGACCGTGACCGCGTCACAGCTTGAGAAGTACGAGATGGTGATTCGCGTTGCCTCCGGACAGACGGAAGAATCCGAGGTCTTCGACTGGCTCAAGACGCACACGCAACTCGCCAAATAGTCTCTGCACATGACCGCTCACGGGGAGACGTCGCGGCGCCAGCAACGCCTGCTGCGCATGATCTATCTGGCGATCGCGGCAGCGCTGCTGACGATCGCGCTGAAGGCTGCCGCCTGGCTGATCACCGGGTCGGTCGGTCTGCTCGCCGACGCCGCCGAATCTCTGGTCAACCTCGCCGCCGCATTCGTCGCGTTGATCGTGATCCGCTGGGCCGGTCAACCCGCCGACGAAGACCACGCCTACGGCCACGACAAAGCCGACTATCTCTCGGCCGGCGCCGAGGGCACGATGATCATCGTCGCCGCGATCGTGATCGCCTACTCGGCGATCGAACGCCTGATCAATCCGGTCGCGCTCGAGTCGGTCGGAGTCGGCCTTGTCATCACCGGCGTAGCCACCGTGATCAATCTCGTCGTCGCCCGACTGCTGATCCAGGTCGGTCGCGCCGAGTCATCTCAGACGCTGCAGGCCGACGGTCGTCACCTGATGACCGACGTGATCACCTCGGTCGGAGTGATTCTCGGTGTCGCCCTGGTGGCGGTCACCGGCATCGACCGGCTCGACCCGATCATCGCCCTGATCGTCGCCGTCAACATCATCGCGACCGGCGGCGTGCTTGTGCGCGGCGCCCTCTCGGGCCTGCTCGACCACGCGCTCGAGCCCGAAGAGATCGACAAGGTCGAAGCCGCGCTCGACGGCTACCGCGCCCAGGGCATCTCTTTCCACGCGCTGCGCACGCGCCGCGCCGCGCACCGCGCGTTCATCTCTCTGCACGTGCTGGTGCCGGGCGATTGGTCGGTCCAGCAGGGCCACGACGTCGCCGAGCAGATCGAAGCCGACCTGCGCGACCTGTTCGACACGACCACCGTGTTCACGCATCTGGAGCCGATCGAGGACCCGGTTTCTTTCGAGGACACGAAGCTCGACCGCGAAGACGCGGGCGCGGCGCACTAGGCAGCTTGCAGGTACCAGCGCCGACTGGTCAGATCCTGGAAGACAACAGCATTGGCCCCGCCCTCAAGCACGAGCTCGAAGTAGCGACGGCGTACAGGATGCTGGGTCCACCAGGCGTCTTCCACGACCCAGCGCTCGCGCTGCTGCTCGACGTTCTTGCCGCGCAGGCTCAGGGGGCTGCCGTCCTTGCCTGCGCTGACCCGCGCAGGCTGCGGCTGCATCAGAGGCACCGGCCCCGGCGAGAGCGCCGCGCGGCGCTCGGGCACGCGCGAGCCTTCGTCCAGGCGCATCACCCGCGCCACCTTTTCTGACGACCCGGCCGCCTGGCGCGCCTGTTCTGCCGCAGTCTTCAAACGCGCGGCACGCTCCTCTGGAGAGTCGTCGCCGAAGAGCGTCGCCGTCTCGTGGTCAAGTGGGCCAAAGCCGTCGACCGTCAGCTCCAGCGCGGCCGCCGGCTCTGGCAGATCCTTCAGTTTCTGCATCGCGACCAGGCGGATCCGTGCTGCATCTGCAGTCGGCACGCGCATGATCCCGCGCGTGTTCCATGAGCCGCCTTCGACAAACCGCGCGCCGAGCGCGAAGCCGCGGATCGTGCGGCCGGCGCGCTCTGGCCGGGCGAGCAGCCGCTCGATCAGCAGGTCGACCGCGCGCTCCAGGTCGCCGGTCAGCGCGCCGCGCTCTGCGCCCTGGGGGCCGGCGTCGTCGATCAGCTCGATCTGCTCGCGCAGCCGCTCGGCCGGCTTGCGCGGGCGCAGCGGCGGCTCCTGCCCGTGGACAAGGTCTCGCGCAGTCAGTCCGATCCGCCCGAACCGCTCGGCCACCTGGGCGCGGCGCAGCACGGCGAACTCGCCGAGCGTGGCAATGCCGAGCTTCTCCAAGGTCGCCGCAAGCTGGGCGCAGCCTGGTGAGTGCATCGCGAGCCAGTTGACCGGCGCACCCGCCAGGAAGTCACGCCGCTCGAGGTCGTTGTGGATGACCCTGGGCTTGCGCGGGCGCGCCGTGCGGGCAGCGGACTGGGCGATGAAGCGTGTCGGACCTGCGCCGATCCGGACGGGGCGGCGGATCGCGCCACGGACGGCGGCGATCACGCCGTCGAATCCGCGATGAAGGGGCTCGAGGCCCGCCGACTCGAAGAAGAGCGTGCCGGGCCTTTCTGGGTCGCTCTCGGTTTCTGCGCCGAGGCCCTCCAGGGCTTGGAGCACCCACTCCCATGCGCTGCCCGCGCGGGCCGGATCTGGCGGCACCAGCTTGAGCCGGGGGCAACGCGCAAATGCTTCGCCGACGGCGAGGCCAGGCGTCACGGCGAAGGCTTCGGCGGCCGCTGAGACCTGGCCGATGACGGGCCTGGCGCCCGGAGCCGGAGCAAGCGCGATCGGCTCGCGCATCAAGGCCTGGCGCACGTCGGCCCCCGCAGCAGCGGGCGCCGCAGCTACGAGCAGCTCAAACCGGGGCAACATGACGCAGACCACAGACACGAACATATGTTCGC
>JAEMRJ010000174.1 GCA_016463365.1 Thermoleophilaceae bacterium
TGATCAACAACGTCGAGACGCTCTCCAACGTCTCCCACATCACGAAGATGGGCGGCGCCAAGTACGCCGAGATCGGAACAGAGAAGAGCACGGGCACGAAGCTCGTCTCGATCAGCGGCTGCGTGGCCAGGCCCGGCAACTACGAGATCGAGCTCGGCACGCCCGCCCGCGAGCTGCTGTTTGATCTGGCCGGCGGCCCGCTGCCGGGACGCGAGTTCAAGGCCTGGTTCCCGGGTGGATCTTCCTCACCGGTGCTGACGCCTGCAGAATTCGATCTGCCCTACGACTTCGACTCGATCGCCGCCGCCGGCAGCATGCTCGGATCTGGCGCGATCATCCTGATCGACGACTCCGTCTCGATGGTCGACGTCGCGCTGCGCACCGCGAAGTTCTACAAGCATGAATCCTGCGGCAAGTGCACACCGTGCCGCGAGGGCACGAGCTGGACCGTGAAGATGCTCCAGCGCGTCGACGACGGCCTGGCCACGCCGATGGACCTCGACATCATCGAGAGCGTCTGCCAGCAGATCATGGGCAACTGCCTCTGCGTGCTCGGCGACGCGATGGCGATGCCGGTGAGCTCGATGGTGAAAAAGTTCCGGCCCGAGTTTGAGGCGCACATCGAGGCAGCGCGTCTGAAGCGCACCCCGCTCGACGAGGCGACTCTGGCCGACGAACTCAACCTTGCAGAGATGGCAGCCAGCACATGACGCCCGAAACGACGCATCTGGTCATCGACGCTCTGCCTGCCGGCTACTCGTCAAAGCCCGCCGGCGAGCCCGAGCGCGAAGCGATCGTCTTCACGATCGACGGAGCAGAGATCACCGCGCCAGCCGGCCTGATGCTGGTCGACGCCGCCAAGTACGGCGGGGTCGAGATCCCGGTCTTCTGTTACGAGCCCAAGCTCGGCGCGCCGGTCGGCGCCTGCCGCATGTGCCTCGTGGAGATCGAGGGCATCCCCAAGCTCCAGGCCGGCTGCGCGACGCCGGTCAAGGACGGGATGGTCGTGCACACGCAGACCGCGCAGGTCAAGGAGGCGCAGAACTCGGTCGTCGAGTTCCTGCTCGTCAACCACCCGCTCGACTGCCCGGTCTGCGACAAGGGCGGCGAGTGCCCGCTGCAGGACATCTCCTACGGCTGGGGCCGCGGCAAGTCGCGCTTCACCGAGCCCAAGCGCCACTTCGAGAAGCCGGTCGCTCTCAGCCCGTCGATCGCGATCGACCGCGAGCGCTGCATCCTCTGTTACCGCTGCGTGCGCTTCTCTCAGGAGGTCTCCGAGGACTACCAGCTGGTTCTTCTCGAGCGCGGCGCCGACGCGCATGTCGGAACCTTCGACGGCACCGAGTACATCGCGCCGTTCAGCGGCAACATCATCGAACTCTGCCCCGTCGGCGCGCTGACCAGCCGCGCCTACCGCTTCAAGGCCCGCCCGTGGGACATCGAGTCCGGCGGATCGGTCTGCGCGATGTGCCCCGGCCAGTGCAACGTCACCTACACCGTGCGCGACGAGAAGGTCATGCGCGTGCTCCAGCGCGACAACCACGCAGTCGACGACGGCTGGCTCTGCGACCGCGGCCGCTTCGCCTACCAGGCCTGGGAGAGTGAGGCGCGGATCACGCAGCCGCTCGTGCGCCAGGGCGACAAACTTCTGCCCGCCCGCTGGGACTTCGCGCTTGACGTCGCGGCAAGCGCCTTGAAGAAGGCCGGCGCCAAGAGCGCAGCGCTCGCCGGCGGCGGCACGACCAACGAAGAAGGCTGGCTGCTGCGCCGCCTGTTGATCGAAGGCCTCGGCTCGCGCAACATCGACTCGCGCCGCGCTGGCAAGCTCAGCGCCGATGTCGCGCGCACGCTCACCGAACCCGATGTCACGCTCAGCGTCCCGGACATCGAATGGGCCGACGCGATCCTCGTGCTCGCCACCGAGTTGGTGGATGAGATGCCGATTCTCGACCTGCGCGTGCGCAAGGCCGTCAGCCGCCACGGCGCCAAGCTCGCCGTAGCCACGGCGCGCCCGAGTTCTCTTGACGACAAGGCGCAGATCACCGCGCGCTTTGCCCCGAAGGCCGTCGACGCTTTCGCCCAGGCGCTGCTGCGCGCCATGGGCGGCGAGGACCTCGGCGATCTGCCCACCCGCGCCGGGGCCGACGGCGCAGAGATCGCCGCGATCGCTGAGCTGCTGATCGGCGCCGAGCGCCCGGCGATCCTCTGGGGCGAGAAGATCCTCTACTACGCCGGCGGCGCGGCCCCGGCGATGACCGTCGCCAACATCGTCGACAAGCTCGGCGTTGCGAAAACCGCCGGCGCAGGCCACCTTCAGATTCCGACCCAGGCCAACGGCCGCGGACTGCGCGAGATCGGCTTCCTGCCCAACCTCGGACCGGCGCTGACCGAAGAGGGCGACGGCAAGTCTTCCGACGAGATCGCCGCCGCGCTGGGCGACGAGGTCAACGCACTGATCCTGATGGGCGTCGACCCGATGGTCGATTACCCCGACGGAGCCGATTGGGATGACGCCCTGGCCAAGGCCGGCACCGTCATCTCGTTTTCCACATGGCTCTCCGGCACGGCCGAGCGCCATGCTGACGTCGTCTTCCCGCTCGAAGTCGGACCGGAGAAGGAAGGCACGCTCACTCACCCCGACGGCCGCCTGCAGCGCCTGCGCCAGACCGTCGAGCGCGCCGGCGAAGTCAACGCCGGCTGGTGGGCGATCGATCAACTCGCCGCGCGGGTCGGACTTGACCTTGGCGTCAAGGTCGTGCACCAGGCGACCGCGCAGATCGCCGAAGCGGTGCCGATCTACGCCGGCATCACGCCCGAAGAGATCGGCGGCAGTGGCGTGCGCTGGCAGGAGCGCGAGGCCGCAGCCAATCTTCCCGCGCCGTCGCGCACTTCATTTGATCTGTCCGATCCGCCCGCAGCCGCAGAGCCCAACGGCCGACTGCGCCTTGGCACATTCCGCTCACTCTGGGGCGGGGGCGACGTCGAGAACGCCGCGACGCTCGCGCCGCTCGTCTCCAGAACAAGGGTGGAGCTTTCACCGGCTGACGGCGAGCGCCTGGGCGTCAACACCGGCGACGAGGTCACGCTGAACACGGATTCTGGAGCGGTCACCGCGATCGTCGCCCTGCGCGATTCGATCCCGACCGGATCTGCCTTCCTGCTCGACAGCCGCGATGACGGCGTGCGCCGCGCGGTCGCCGGCTCGCCCGCACTGGTCGAGGTGGTCAAGTGATCTCCACGCTCGCCACCGTCGGTTTCGAGGTCTCGGTCTGGTCGCAGATCATCGTCTCTTTCCTGATCTTTTTTGTCGTCTTCAACATGATTCCGATGGTGCTGCTGGTCGAGCGCAAGGTGCTCGGCCGCTTCCAGGGCCGCTACG
>JAEMRJ010000175.1 GCA_016463365.1 Thermoleophilaceae bacterium
CCGAGCGTTACGGCCTGGCCGGCGGAGAGCCGCGCACTGCCGAGGCGATCGCCCGCGGATCGGGCATGACTGCCGCGCGCGTCCGTGAAATCGAGAACGCCGCACTCAAGCGTCTCGCACAGGACCCTGAGGCAGTAGCCCTGCGCGCTGCATAAATCGCGTTTGTCCAAGCAATGACGAAGGCCCTGTCGAGAGACGGGGCCTTCTTTTTTGGCCGCGTCTAGACTCGCGAAAACATGAACCTCTTGCTGATCGTCACCGACCAGGAGCGCGCGCCGATGCATTGGCCCGAGGGCTTCGCGCGCAGTCGACTGAAGACGCGCGAGCGTCTGCTGCAGAACGGCGTCAGCTTCGAAAAAGCGATCTGCAACACAGCGATGTGCTCGCCGAGCCGGGCGACGTTCCTCACCGGGGTGATGCCCGCGCGGCACGGAGTGGTCGACACGCTCACCTCGAACGGGCCCGTGTCGGCAGGCGAGCGCGAGCTCTCCCCGGACATCCCCAACATCGCCTCGATGCTCGGAGCGGCCGGGTACGACGTCCAGTACCGGGGCAAGTGGCACCTGAGCAAGGACGCCGACGGCAGTACGGACGTCAGCGCCGAGGACCTCGCTCGTTACGGCTTCAACGGCTGGGTAGCGCCGGACGCGGGCGAGGACACGCAGCCGGAGAACTTCGGCGGCGGACGGGCCGATCACGACGCCCGCTACATCCGCGAAGCGATCGACTACCTCGAGCAGCGCTCGCAAAAAGGCGATCAGCGGCCGTTCTGTCTCGTCGTCTCGCTCGTGAACCCTCACGACGTGCTCGCTTACCCGCGCGACTGGTCCGAGGACTACACAGAGGCCGATATTGCCGGCGAAGTCGAGCTTCCGCCGAGCCACGACGAGGATCTGTCCGCAAACCTGAAGCCGACTGCGCACGCGAAGATGGGCCCGCTGATCGACATGGCGGCAGGCGCGTTCGAGAACGACGCTGAGCAGCTCGCTTATGTGAATTTCTACGCCAACCTCACGGTCAGGATCGACGAGCAGCTTGCAAGCCTGATCGACCGCTTCTACGACCAGGACGGCTCACCGACGGAGCTCGGCAAGGACACACTGATCGTGCGGTTCGCCGACCATGGCGAACTCGGCCTGTCGCACGGGGGTCTGCGCCAGAAGGCGTTCAACGTCTACGAAGAGACGATCCGCGTCCCGCTGATCTTCAGCAATCCGGGCCTGGCCCCCGATGGTGGCTGCGCCAGCGACGCGCCCGCTTCGCTCATCGACATCATTCCGACGGTTGCCTCGATACTCGGCGTGGAGCCGCTCGCGGACGTGGAAGGCGTGGATCTCTCGCCGATGATCCAGGACCCGGAGGCGGCGGCGGTTCAGCAGGATGTCTACTTCACGTTCGACGATCTCCACGCGAGTGTTGGAATGGTCGAAGAGCTGCTCCCGGGTGTGCCCGGAAACATCCGCTGCGTGCGGGAGCCCCGCTACAAGTTCGCGCGCTACTGCAACCTCCCCGGCAGCGCACCGGATGAGTTCGAGATGTACGACCTTGAGTCCGACCCTGACGAGCTCGAGAATCTCGCTCACGAATCGCACCCGCGCTACGCGGATCCCGGCGTCGCCGCAGAGCGGGAGCGTCTGGCTGCGCGGCTGGCGCAGCTCGAAGAGCAGCGCGCGGCCTAGCAAGTTCCGCGCGATCTGAGCGCAGTGTCGATCGATAGTCTGCGGATCTCCCAACGACGAAGCGAGTCCCCATGAAGATCATTTACACGCTCACCGACGAGGCGCCAGCCCTGGCGACACGTTCACTGCTCCCGATCATCGAGGCATTTGCCGGCCAGGCCGGCGTCGCGGTCGAATCGCGCGACATCTCGCTGGCCGGCCGGATCCTCGCTCAGTTCACCGAGCACCCGGACGCGCTCGCAGAGCTCGGCGACCTTGCAAAGACGCCCGAGGCGAACATCATCAAGCTCCCGAACGTCAGCGCTTCGCTGCCGCAGCTGAAGACCGCGATTGAAGAACTCCAGGCGCAGGGCTTCGCCGTTCCGGACTACCCGGAGGACCCGTCCACCGATGAGCAGCGCGCCGCGCGCGCCAAGTACGACGCCGTCAAGGGCAGCGCCGTGAACCCGGTTCTGCGCGAGGGCAACTCTGACCGCCGTGCGCCGGACTCGGTCAAGCAGTATGCGCGAAAACACCCGCACTCGATGGGTGCCTGGTCGCCGGACTCGCGCACCCACGTGGCGACGATGACCGACGGAGACTTTCGCTCGACCGAGAAGTCAGTGACCGTCGATCAGCCCACCGACGTGCGGATCGAGCACACCGCCGCCGACGGAGCCGTGACCGTCCTGAAGGCTTCGACCCCGCTGCTCGCAGGGGAGGTGATCGATGCCGCGGTGATGCGCAGGGCTGCCCTCGCAGCGTTCTTCGCCGAACAGATCGCCGACGCCGAGAAGAAGGACGTGCTGTTCTCTGTACACCTGAAGGCGACGATGATGAAGGTCTCTGATCCGATCATCTTCGGCCACGCGCTGCGCGCGTTCGTCGGGGACGAACTGTTTGAGCAGTACAGCGACGTCAGCGCCAACGACGGCCTCGCCAGCCTGCTCGCCGAGCACCCCGAGGCGGCAGACGCCGTCAAAGAGCTGCTCGCCGCCGGGCCGGACCTCTTCATGGTCGACTCGGATCGCGGAATCACCAATCTGCACGTGCCCAGCGACGTGATCGTCGATGCCTCGATGCCGGCACTGATCCGCGCCTCCGGTCAGGGCTGGAACGCGGCAGGGTCCCAGCAGGACACAAAGTGCGTCATCCCTGACTCCAGTTACGCGGCGCTCTACGCCGAGAGCGTCGAGCACTGCAAGGTGCACGGAGCATTCGACCCCTCGACGATGGGCACGACACCGAACGTCGGCCTGATGGCGCAGAAGGCCGAGGAGTACGGCTCACACGACAAGACCTTTGAGATCGCCGCACCCGGGACGGTGCGCGTGATTGACAGCGCCGGGGCCACCCTGCTTGAACACGACGTCGACAGTGGCGACATCTGGCGGATGTGTCAGGCCAAGGAAGCTCCGATTCTCGACTGGGTGCAGCTTGCGGTCCGTCGGGCTCGCGCGACCGGCTCGCCGGCGGTCTTCTGGCTGGACGAATCCCGCCCGCACGACGCCGAGCTGCTGAAGAAGGTCCGTCCAGAGCTCGAAAAGCTCGGCATCGACGGTCTGCAGATCGAAATTCTCCCGGTCGCCGAGGCGGCCCGATTCACGCTCGAACGCGCGAGGCGCGGCGAGGACACGATCTCGGTCACCGGCAACGTGCTGCGCGACTACCTGACCGATCTCTTCCCGATCCTCGAG
>JAEMRJ010000058.1 GCA_016463365.1 Thermoleophilaceae bacterium
TACTTCTTTGACTACGTCAAGCAACAGCTGATCGACAAGTACGGCATCAACACCGTGCGCAAGGGCGGACTGAAGATCCACACGACGATTGACCCGCGCCTGCAGAATGCCGCGCGCGAGGCGATCAACTCCACACTTCCCACTCCGGGCGATCCGTCAAGCGCGATCGTCGCGACCGACCCGCGCAACGGCTACGTACGCGCGATGGCCAGCAGTGGCGGGTACGGGCAGAGCCAGTTCAACCTCGCGGCGCAGGGTTCTCGCCAGCCGGGTTCGGCCTTCAAGACGATGGTTCTGCTCACGGCGATCCGCCAGGGGATCGACCCCGTGAGTACGACATACAACTCACACCCGATCGACATCAAGACGTCGCCGTGGGGGCCGGTCAAGGTTTCCACCTACTCCGACACCTACGGCGGAAACCAGAACCTGGTGCGCGCAACGGTCGCCTCAGACAACTCGGTCTACATCCAGCTCGACATGGACGTCGGCCCCAACAACGTCAAGCGCACCGCGCGCATGATGGGCATCCGCTCAAAGCTCAACGGCTACCCGGCGGAGGGTCTGGGCGGCCTTGAAAACGGCGTGTCGCCGCTTGAGATGAGCCACGCATACGCGACACTCGCGGCCGGAGGCATCCGTTCAAAGCAGCTGGTGATCTCGAAGGTCGACTTCCCCGGCACCAAGGACGACTCCGAGTACAAGGTGCAGCGCAAGCGTGTCTTCACCGACGGCGAGGCGTACGAGGTCACGAAAATCCTTCAGCAGAACGTCACCGGGGGCACGGCAACCGGCGTGCCCGGAGGCGGATTCACATGTCCGGCAGCCGCCAAGACCGGAACGACCGACAATTTCCGCGACGCCTGGCTCGTCGGCTACACACCGACACTCGCCACCGCGACGTGGATGGGCTACCCGGACGCTCAGCGCTCCATGAACAACGTCGAAGGTGTCGGCGCCGTTGCAGGAGGAACGCTTCCCACAGACATCTGGACCAAGTTCATGAAGGCCGCGATCGGCAACCGCTGCAAGGATTTCCCGGAGCCCAAGACTCCGTTCGTCTCAAGTCCGTTCTCGGGCAAGTACGCCCAGCTCGGCAAGTCCGAAGGTTCGGCGTACGAGAAGGACGAGGACAAGAAGAAAAAGAAGACCTACACCGAGGGCAAGAAGAAGGCCCCTGCTGACAACGGTGGAGGCAACGACGGCGGCGGTAATGACGCCCCGCAGCAGACGCCCGAAGCGCCCGAGACCCAGGCACCCGCAGCGCCCGGCGGCGCAGCGCCCGGCCAGTGACCGATCGCCCGGCCGCCCGTTCGCGCTGGGCGACCGCCGCGCTCGCGGCCCTGATCATTGTCTTCCTCTGGCTCGCCGCGGCCCCGGCGGTGGTCGGCTCCAAGGTTGTGCTCGCGACTGCAGGCGGCTCGCCGAACTGGCTGCTCGGAGTCTTCAAGGTTTTTGGCGCAGACTCGCTCGCAGGAGGCAGCGCCGGCTGGACCTACTACCTCCCGCTGATGCTCTCGGCGGTGCTCTGGGCGATCGTCGTCTGGCTCGCGCCGACTCTCAAGGCAAGCTGGCTGTTGTGGTCTGTGATCGGACTGCACGTGGTTTTTCTGCTGGCGCCGCCGCTGCTCTCGCAGGACATCTTCAGCTACATCGCCTACGCGCGACTGGGCATTGAGCACGGGTTGAACCCGTACGCATTCCGGCCCTTCGACATCCCCGGCGATCCCGTCTTCGGCTTTGCCGGATCCAAAGACGCGGTGGACGTCTACGGGCCGTACTTCACGCTGCTCACGTATCCGTTGGCGTGGGTCAGCGTGCCGGTGGCATTCTGGTCGCTGAAGGTGATCGCCGCGACGGCGAGCATCGGGCTCGTGCTGCTGGTCCGATCGATCGCGGAACGCGTCGGCGCAGACTCGGCGCGCGCAATCGCGCTGGTCGGACTCTCGCCCGCGACGCTCGTGCACGTGGTCGGTGGTGGCCACAACGAGGCGCTGACGATGCTGATCGTCTTCGCCGGTATCTCCTTCGCGCTTTCACGTGATGGTGGCGAGCGCGACGCGACCGGCGGTTTCATCAGCGCGTTGGCGCTCGGCGTGAAGGCGTCGGCGGCCGTGCCACTGGTCTTCATGCTCGCTGCCGCGCGGCGCAAACTCGCGATGTTCCTGGCAATGGCGGCTGCTGCACTGCTGACGCTCGCGACCGGCCTGATCGCTTTCGGTGGCGACGCGCTGAACGGTCTCAATCTGATCTCTTCAAACCAGGACCGCTCCAGCCGCTGGTCGATCCCGCACCGGACCGTCGACGGACTCGACGCGCTGTTCGCAGTGGAGCGCGGCACCGCGACCGACGTCGTGCGGTTGATTTTTCTGCTGCTGCTCGCGGTGGTGGTGGCCTGTTTGATCTGGCGCAGCTACAAGCTGCCCGAAACCTGGTTGGCAAACGCCGGCTGGGCGACCGTCGGCGTGCTGATCGCGTCCGCGTGGCTGGTGCCGTGGTACCTGCTGTGGCTGCTGCCGTTCGCGGCGCTGGGCCGTTGCAAGAAACTTCAGGTCGCCACGGTGATCCTCACCGCATACACGCTCGCGATCGCAATACCGTTCTGACTGTGTCCGAAGCAGCTCGTATCCGCAGTCTCGTCGCCCGGTTCGGCGGCAGGTCAGATCGGCTTGTCGTCCCGAGCGGCGATGACGCCGCCGTCGCCCGACCCGCAGGCACGGTCCTGGTCACCTCGATCGACGCGGTGGTTCAGGACGTTCACTTTCAGCTGCCGCTCTGGCCGCTCGAAGCGGTCGGCCACAAGGCCGTGGCCGCCGCGCTGTCGGACCTGGCGGCGATGGGCGCGAGTGCGGGCGAGATCTATGTGGCCGCGGGGCTGCCCAGGGCGATGTCCGATGAGGATTTCGACGCGCTCTGCGACGGCATCGCTGCGGCGGCGAGTTGCAGCGGCGCGGTGGTGGCCGGCGGAGACCTCTCCTCTGCCGGCGAGCTCTGGCTGAGCGTCACAGTGATCGGCTACGCGGCGGACGAGGACTCGATCGTGACGCGGTACGGCGCGCGAGCCGGCGACATCGTCGTGGTGACGGGTGAGCTGGGGGCATCGCAGCACGCGCTCAACATGATCTCCAGCGGTGTCGCGTCGGGCGCTTCGGATCCCCGACTTGCCAGGCAGTTCGCGCCCACGCCGCGTTTTGCCGCCGGCGCCGCGCTGGCTGCGAGCGGCGCCACCGCGATGATCGACATCTCCGACGGCCTCGCCCGCGACGCCGGTCATATCGCTTCGGCGAGCGGCGTGGGATTGACGATCGAACTTTCATCGATCCCACTGGCGGCCGGAATCACTGACGCGTCTTCTGCCGCCTCAAGCGGCGAGGAGTACGAACTGCTTGCGACAGTCCCGCAGGAAAAGCTTGAGTTTGCGATCGATGCAGTCGCCGAGACCGGGACCACGCTCACTGCGATCGGCCAGGTGACCGAAGGCAGCGAAGCGCAGTTACTTGACGCAGCTGGCGCTCGCGTCGAACTCCGGGGTTTCGATCATTTCGACTGAATAGATCATCGAACGGCGAAAGTGTGCGCGCTCGCCGGCCAACTTGTCGATCCGCGCAAGCAGCGCCGCCGCGACGCGGTCAGGGTCGACCTTGTAGTCATCGGTTTCAATATGGGTTGGGGGCATGCTGAGTAGCAATCTTCCGACTTCTCTCTCGGAGGGCTTCGGGGATTCGAGGTTATGCAGTTCGGACTGAGGGCCTGGGGCGAGCTGCAACCACATTGTCGGAAGGTCTCGGGCCGCTCAACATCCGACACATGTCGATCCTTCGCTCAACTCTCAGAAGGGTTCTGCGGTAGGACGGCGATGAGCGCTTCTGTCCTGCCTCGGAGCCGACCAGTAGAGATTTATCAACGTGGTCGCGATCGCTGCGGTCACGGCGCAACCAGCGGCAAGCGAGAGCGGCCCGACAAATCCACCCGCTTCAAGCAGCACCGCGTAGCGCAGCGATCCGGCGAGCGAGATGTCGAAGACCGCGGGGAAGTAGACGATCGCCCCCAGAACCGGGAGCATGCCGAGCAGCCCGAATCCGACCACCTGGCGCCGCCGCGCGCCACCGGTGAGCAGCAGCAGCACGAGCAGGTGGAGCAGGAGAATCAGAAACCCAGCTGCGATCGGGTTGACCACGAATACCGCAAGGCCGGTGAAGACGATCCAAAGCGCAAAGCCAGCCTCGCCGCCCTTGGGTGTCGCCTGCCGGGCCGACGCGGCCGCGACGAGTACTCCGAGCAGCGCCATCACGCCGACAAACAACCCGATTGCTGTCGCGCCAGCGCCGGTCACCGCGCTCGGGTCCGGGGCGAGCGGGGGCGCATCAAGCACTCCGCTCAGGCCCACGCCGCGCAGCAGAAACCCGAGCAGCAACAGCCAGACAGTTGCGATCGCCGGGGCCAGCAGTCCGCGCTGGCTGACCTGGCGCCAGCGCCGTGCACGCGCCCAGGAGTCGATCGAGGCGACGATCAGCGGAAAAAACAGTGTCCCGATCAGCAGCACCACCGCCCATTGCGGGATCAGCTTGCCGCCGACCTCGATCGGGGCCATTTCGGGCGGCGCGGCCTGAAAGGAGCCGTCGAAGGTGGTCAACGCGCGCAGCGCGGTCTGCCCGACGTCGGCGACCTGAGCGGAAGGATTTCCGCCCGGAGGTCGCAGCGGTTCGCCGCCGGGACTGACCGACGCGCCGTTGAGTTGATGACCGGCAAGAGTGGCCTGTTCGCCGAGCGCGAGCGGGAAGCCGAGTCGAACAAGTTGGGCCGCGATCGAGCGGGCTGCCTCGGCCCCGCCGAGCTCGAGGCTGGTGATGCGACCCAGCGTGTGGACGAAGCGCTGGTCGGGTGACTCGCGCGAGTCACCTTCGGTCAGCAGCGGCGCGGCGGCGTCTCCGGCGCCGACGTTGCGGATCACGATGATCGCATCGAATGGACCGCGCAGCGTCTGGACCAGACGGTCGGCACCAAGACCGCCGTCGACCCCGCCACTGACGGAGGCCAGCACAAGCGTGTGATCAAACGCACGGCCTTCAAGTACACGCGCCAGTTCCAGCAGGATTCCGGTCTCGAGCGCGCCGTTGCGCGCGAGTCTGCCCGGCGCTCCGTCGCGTGAAGCGATCACCAGCAGACGACGGTCCGACGGACCCGGGCGCGTCCCGACGACGTTCGTGAGTCTACGGCTGCCGCTGAGCGTGGTCGCGTCAAACGTGCTGCGTGTGCCGGCGAACCCGAATGCCTCGAGTCGCGCTTCGACGAGGTCGCCGAGCCTTGCATCTTGCGCCGACCCCGATTCACGCGCGCCGTAGTTCTCGATCGCCTGCTCAGCAAAGACCTCGGCGCGCGCCGCGGAGAAGCCCGGCGGAGACAGTTCCGGCTCGACCGATCCCGCCAGTTGTTGCAACGAGAAAGCCAGAACCACCAACGCAAAAAAGGCCGGAGCGAAAGCGGCACGGTAAAGCCTCGGCGCAAGCAGTCCCTCGGGCACGCGCCAAGTCTAAGTTGACCACGTGTTGGTCTGGCGTTATGGCAATGGTTTTCCCGTTCCAGAACCTCTAGAGTCACCTGCGTGGAGACCCCTGCTGCAGCGACAATCCTGCTGGTCGATGACGAAACGCCGATCCAGCGCATGCTCGAGTTCCCGCTGAAGAAGGATGGCTACGAGGTCGTCCTCGCCGGCGACGGCGAAGAAGCCCTTGAGAAGTTCCGCGCAGGCAAATTCGACCTTGTGGTGCTGGACATCATGATGCCCAAGCTCGACGGCCTGGAGGTCTGCAAAGCGATCCGCGCCGAGAGCAACGTGCCGATTGTGATGCTCACGGCGCGTGCCGACGAAGTCGACAAGGTGATCGGCCTCGAGCTCGGGGCCGACGACTACATGACCAAGCCCTTCAGCCTGCGCGAATTCCGCTCGCGCGTGAAGGCAGCGCTACGGCGCGCCGGCATGAGCGCCGACGGCGAGTCACGTCCGGCCGACCGCACGATCGAAGCCGGCAACGTCGTGATCGATCCCGGCCGCCGAGTCGTGACGGTCGACGACGAGGCGATCACACTCACTTTCATGGAGTTCGAGATCCTGATGGCTCTCGCTTCAGAGCCGGGTCGTGTGCTCACACGTGAAGCCCTGCTCGAGCGCGTCTGGGGAGACAGCGCTTACCGCGACATTCGCACGGTAGATGTCCACATCCGCCACCTACGCGAGAAGATCGAGCCCGACCCGAGCAACCCGGAGTACATCCTCACGGTGCGCAACGTCGGTTATCGCTTCCGCGACAACTAGCCGCGCACCCGCGCACAAAGGGCGACCCTGCCGATGAACGACCGCCGCTTCAGATGGGGCATCCGCGAGAAGCTCACACTTCTGTTCTTCGCCGTGACCCTGATCGCCGTGACGGTCAACTTCCTGATCGTCGTGCCGCGCCTCGAGCTGCGACTGCGCAACGATCGTGTCGAGGACATGCGCGAGACGGCTCAGCGCGTGCACCCGCAGGTGGACCAGATCTTCACCAGTCTCGACCCGAACCTCGTGACGCCCGCCCCCGTGCCCGGTGCCTGGTCGCAGTTTCTGACTCCGATCTCTGCTTCTGTCGGCGACCGCGTCGCTGTACTGAGACCAGTGACGGTTCAGACTCCGATCGGCCCGATCGATCGCTTCAAGGTCGTATACGACCCCACCGGCGAGACCCAGACAATGGGCGAGGACACCCTCGAAGATCCGATCGCGCAACGCGCAGTTGAAACCAGGAAGAAGGCCTGGGGCGTGCTTGATTTCGGCACCGGCCCACACGCTGCCGCTGCCGACCCGCTGATCTCTGCCGACGGAACGGTCGCCGGCGTCGCCGTCTATTCGACTTCGCTCTCCGGTGTGACCGCAACGGTGCAACAGATCGCGCGCCGCCAGCTGATCTCTGCAGTGATCGCGCTGAGCATCGCGCTGCTTGCCGGACTGATGGCCTCGAGTTACATGGCGCGCCGGCTGCGCAAGCTCGAAATCGCCGCGCGTGAAGTCGCCAACGGCAACTTCGCCGAACCGCTGGTGGTCGATTCCGAAGACGAGATCGGCGAGCTCACCCGCGCTTTCAACATGATGCAGGACCGCCTCGGTCGCGCCGACCGCGCGCGCAAGGCCTTCATCGCAAACGCCAGCCACGAGCTGCGCACGCCGCTCTTCTCACTCGGCGGCTACGTCGAGTTGATGCGCGAAGAGGAGCTCGATGAAGAGACGCAGCGCGAGTTCCTCGACCAGATGCATTCGCAGATCACGCGCATGACGAGACTCGCGACTGATCTCTTGGATCTTTCAAAGATCGACACGGGTTCGCTGGCGATCCAACCCGAACACGTGAACCTGAACACGCTGGCCCGCTCGATCGCGCGTGAATTCAACCTGCGCGCCGAGCAGCAGGACAGCGAGATCGACATTGAAGTCGCCAATGACGTCGAGGCGATCTGCGATCCCGACCGGGTGGCGCAGATTGCCCGCATTCTCGTCGACAACGCCCTCAACCACAACCCGGCCGGCACCGACGTGACAATCGATGCGATCGCCGATGACACCGGTGTTGCGCTGAAGGTGAGTGACAACGGAACGGGCATCGCTCCAGAGGACATCGGCCGGATTTTTGACCGCTTTCACACCGGCAACAAGACCGGTGGCACCGGGCTTGGACTGTCGATCGCGCGCGAACTCGCGCAGGCGATGAAGGGATCGCTCAACGTCGAGACGAGCGACAAGGGATCGACCTTCACACTGCGCCTTCCGGCGGGTGTGAAGATAAATCAGCCAAGCTGAAGTCCGGCGCTCACGGCTGCCGGTAGGCTTGCCCAATGTCCTCCGAGAATGGCTCCGACTCATCGTTGGTGGATGCGCCTCTGGTGCTCGTGTCCAACCGCGGGCCGGTCACCTACGACCTGGACGACAACGGTCAGCGCCTGGAGAAGCGCGGCACAGGCGGTCTGGTCACTGCCCTGACTGGTCTTGTCAACCACCGCAGCGACACGCTCTGGGTTGCATCTGCCATGACCGAGGAAGACGCCGCCGTCAGCGCCGAGCACGGCCACAGCGCCTTCGCAGTCAAGCCCAACGCCGACACCGAGTACCGCGTACGTCTGGTGCACAGCGATCCGGTCGCCTATGACCGCTTCTACAACGTGATCGCCAACCCGATGCTGTGGTTCATCCAGCACTACCTCTGGGACCTCTCAAACGCACCGGACATCCGCCAGCAGGAGGTCGACGCCTTTGACCTCGGCTACCGCGTGGTGAACGAGGACCTCGCACGCGCAGTGCTCGAAGAGATTGAGGGCGCCGAGTCGCCGGTCGTGATGGTCCACGACTACCACCTCTACACAATGCCCGGCGTGATCCGCGCGGCGCGCCCTGACGTCTTCCTCCATCACTTCATCCACATCCCTTGGACCCAGCCGGACGCCTGGCGCGTGCTCCCCAACCGGATCCGCGATGAGATTTTCCGCGGCCTGCTGGCCAACGACATCGTCGGCTTCCACACCCATTCCTACAAGCGCAACTTCCTGCTCTGTTGCCGCGAGCTGCTGCCCGAAGCCGAGGTCGACGAAGCCGACGGCCGCGTGATTTTCGAGGGTCATGAGACCTGGGTGCGGGCCTACCCACTGCCGATCGACGCCGAAGCATTCATGCTCAGCGCGCAGAAGCCCGGAGTGCATGAGTTTGAGCGCGAAATTCTGCGCCGTCGCCGTGATCACCTGATCCTGCGCGTCGACCGCGCGGACCTCTCGAAGAACGTCCTGCGCGGATTCACAGCGTTCGATCTGTTCCTCGAACAGCACCCGGAGTTTGTCGAGAAGGTCACCTTCATCGCCCACCTGATGCCGTCACGAACCGACGTCCCCGAGTATGCGGAGTACCTGGAGAAGATCGAAGCGCTCGTCGCCGTGGTCAACCACCGTCACGGCACGCCCGACTGGATGCCGATCGACCTGCGCATGCGCGACGACGTCAACGAGGCGATCGCCGAGTACAAGCACTATGACCTGCTGATCGTCAACCCGATGTTCGACGGCATGAACCTCGTGGCCAAAGAAGGGCCGTTGATCAACGAGCGCCACGGCGTCTCGATCCTGTCGGAGAACACTGGTGCCCACGAGGAGCTCGGCGAGTTCGCGATTTCTGTGAATCCATTTGACATCCAGGAACAGGCCGACGCGATTCACCGGGCGCTCTCGATGACCATGGCCGAGCGATCCACGCGGGCCGAGGGCCTCAAGCGCGCCGTGACGGAGCGCAACCCCGGCGACTGGATCAACGATCAGCTCGCAGACATTTCGCGTCGCCGTGAGCTGCGCGCTGTCGACGCCTAGGCACGACCGCCGCTCACCCGACCCTGATCGCCACCGCCCTCGACGGAGTGGGCGAAACCGTCAGATCGCTCGACTTGAGCGCGACCGCACGGAAGCGCAACCAGCCGTGTCTCACCTGCCTGAACCGGTAGCTGAAGCTGAAACGACCGTCGCGGGCAGATCGGACGACCGCCACAGTGCGCCAGACCTGACCACTCCTGACCTTGATCGCGACGCTCGTCCCGCGCCGTGCGCGCTCGCCCGGGATACGACCGATCAGTCGCATCTTTTCACGGTGCCGCACTCGCGTTCGCGAAGCACGCAGCGCGATTCGAGAACGGACCGTGAGCGTCCCGCTCATGCGAGCTGCGGTCTCTGCGTGACTCAGAGACCAGCGACGGTTCGCCGTGGCATGGAGCACCAACTCGTATCGACCGTCGACGTCCGTGTGGATCCGGCGGACTACCTGCCTGCGGGCTGCCGCGCCAGATTTCAGCAAAGCCGACACCTCGGCGCCGGCGATCGGCTCGCCGGTGTTCGACTCGAGTGTGCCCGTCAGGCGAACGCGGCGCCCGTAAGTCGCATTCAGATCGGTTGATCCGTCCGGGACAAACCGCGCTGCGGACTGCCCGGTAACGCTCGATCCGCGGACACTCACGTTGCGTGGTCCGAGCGCAGTCAGGCCGTTGCCGGCGGCATCGTAGACGCGAACTCGAAGTGTGTGGTCGCCGTTTGGGAGCGCCCCTCGCGGGAGGGTCAGCTCGACCTGCTGGCGCGACGGACACGGGCGGCGATACAGATAGTCATTCGCGCCGCCGGACTGCCCCACGCGCTGGCAGCGTCCACCGTTGGCGCTGGGTATGACAGAGATGAACTCACTGCCGTCGACCTCGATCGTCGCGCGGGCGATTCCGGTCACCTCGTCGGTGGCGAGGAAGGTGAGATTTCCGAAACTTGCACCTGTGGTCGCGAGCGTGCCGCTGGGTGTGCCTGCACTCGGCTGCTCGTTGTCCTCAAGCGTGAAGGCCGCCGCCGCGATCTTCAGTTCGCCAAAGTCCGGCACTGAACTCGCATGTGTGCAGAGCTCTCCGACATAGCCCCCGCACGACATCGTGAAGAACCAGCCGCGCGAGTCTTCTGGAATCTCCAGTGCGGTTCGCGTCAGCTGCCCCGTGATGCTTGTGCAACCGGTGTAGAACGCGCAGTAGTCGACCCTGCGGGCATCGTATGAGTTGTCCTCGGCGTCAGATGTGCGCATAACCATCGTCACGCCCCAGCCGCCGCCACTGATCCTGCCCTCGCGGTTGATCGTGTAGCCGCGGATCGGGGCTGCGCCCGAGTCGAAACCCCAGCCGATGCGCGCCGTGCCTGACTGTTGGGACGGGCCGCCCATTCCAGCGGCGAGCGGCCCGCCGGCGGCGCAGCGATTCTCGGCCCAGCCGTAAGCGGTTCCGCCTGTCGCGGCCCAGCCATCGGCCGGCGCAGGCGCGCCGCTCGGTGTTTTGCACGAGTACACGATGTACTCATTCGCGCTCGCGGTGGATGCGAATACGAAGGCGGCAACAACTGCCGCAATCATTGCGGTTTTCATCGGGATCTCTCCTCCTAGAGCCCAAACTCGCGCTCGGCGGCTGGGGCTGGTCTGGGCGCAGGCAGTGCCGGCGCCGGCTCGCGTGTTGGTGCTGGAGCGACCGGGAGTGGTCGCCTCGTCGACTTTGAATGCGTCTGCTTGTTCCGCCTCGGACCGCTTCGCCCAGACCTGCTGGGCTCGCGAGCGCGCCGGGGCCTGTCCGCATCCGGCGTCGGCGTCGGTTGCGTGACGCGTTCAGTCACAGGGGCCAGAAGCTGCGGCGCCGAATCGTCGGCGCGCCCCAGAGGAAGCCCGATCGCGGCCGCGATCGCAAGCAGCGCCGCCACAGCCAGGGCGACGTTGCCCCAGCGGATGCGGTGGTCAAACTCGGCCGCCGCAGGTGTCTGAGTGTGACCCCGTGAGTTGCTGGAATTTAAGTCCATCAACTCATTAAGGGTTTGAGCGGCTAACGTTTACCCCCCTGCGCGCAAATTTATTTTTCCGGCGCGCAGCTGCAATTTCGCCACCCCGCTATCCAAAGAAGCTTTCTCAAAGATGCCTAACTCGTACGAACTGGTCGTGCTGCTCGATGCCGACGCGCCGACCGACACCCGCACAAAGATCATCACCGACGCCGAAGCCCTGCTCAAGCAGCACGGCGAGGTCAAGGCAACCAAGGCCTGGGGCGTGCGTCAGCTGCCGTACCTGATCGACCACCACGAGCAGGCCGACTACAGCCTCTTCCGCTTCGAAACCGAGCCGGCGACGATCGCCACGCTCGACCGCGCCTTCAAGCTGACCGAAGGCGTTCTGCGCTTCCGCATCTTCGAGACCGAGACCGAGGGCGACCTGCCCGAGGCCCCGCCGCTTTTCAAGAAGGAAGAGCGCGGCTACGAGCGTCCTCCGCGTGAGGCGCAGGCAACTGCCGAGCTCGACGAGTCACCCTCCGCCGAGGCGCCGGCTGAAGCCGCCGCTGAAGCCGCCACAGAGGCTCCCGCAGAAGCCGCCCCCGCCGAGGCCGAAGCCGAAGCCGAAGCTCCAGCTGAAGTTCCGGCGGAAGCCCCCGCCGAGGCCGAAGCTGCTGCACCCGCCGAAGCTCCGGCCGAGTAGCAACCGCCCGACTTACGCAAGCGGTGCCGGGCGTGACGTCCGGTGCTTCTGCAACGCTTTACCTACACGGAATACGGCTTCCAAACAATTCGCCGTAGTTTCCGTAAATAGTGGCCGCAGAGACCCCACAGGTGCGTCTCGAGCGGCTACAAATGGTCATCGCAATGAATGACCGGGCTCTAACCGGTCCGGCACCCTCAAGAAAGCACGAAAGGAAATATCTCATGGCCCAGAACATCAACCGCGTGATCGTCACCGGCAATCTCACCGCCGATCCCGTCATCAACACCCTTCCCTCAGGCACGACCGTCTGTGATCTTCGGATCGCCGTCAACGGCCGCCGCAAGGACAACGAGTCCGGCCAGTGGGTCGACAAGCCCAACTACTTCAACGTCAAAGTCTGGGGCGCGCAGGGCGACAACGTCGCCAAGTTCCTCAGTCGTGGGCGCCCGGTCGCCATCGACGGACGCCTCGACTGGCGCGAGTGGACCGACAAAGAAGGCAATAAGCGTCAGGGCGTCGATATAATCGCCGACACCGTCCAGTTCCTGGGAGGCCGCGACGACGCGTCTTCCGGTGGGAACAGCGGTGGTTACGCGTCTTCTGGCAATGCCGGCAACTCCGGTGCCGTCGGAAATGGCGGCGCCGACCAGTCTGATTTCCAGGCTGCCGGCGTAGGTGCCTCTGGTGGTGCAAGTGCACCGTCCGAGGACGACATTCCGTTCTAGAGACCTGATCTGAGGATCGTTGGTTTCTCTGACGGGAGACCAACTTTTTCATTGACGCCAGGCGCAGGCTACTGCCGCGCCCGGCGTCAAATCTTCAGCCAGACCAAAGGATCAGAACCAGAATGCCCAAGCCCAAGCCACGCACTTCGACGTCGTCTTCTGCCAGGCGCGACAAGCGCGACCCCCGCGGCGGTCGCCGTAAGTCGTGCACGCTGTGCCAGAACAAGATCGACAAGGTCGACTACAAGGACGTCGACACGCTTCGTCGCTTCGTCAGCGAACGCGGCAAGCTCAAGGGCCGTGGCAACACCGGAAGCTGCCGTCGTCACCAGACACAGATCGCCCGTGCCGTCAAGCGCGCGCGCGAAATCGCTCTGCTTCCGTACGTCGCCGAAGGTCGTCCGGGGGCGAAGGGCTGATGGCACAGGCAATCCTTCTGCAGGACGTCGAGAACCTCGGCGAGAAGGGCGACGTCGTAGACGTCGCTC